>DATGBR010000245.1:0-7284 GCA_035312605.1 Candidatus Methylomirabilota bacterium | reverse complement strand
CAGACCTGGTAGAGCCGGTCGTACATGCCCCAGGTCAGGGCGTTGCGCGCCTCGGGGCGATTGAAGGTCAGCGTGACCACCGGCCCGTCGCGGGTCACCAGGGTCTCGTCTTGCGTCGGCACGGCGCGCGCCTCCTCCAGGAGCAGCGATGAGAATCGCCGCATCGTAACACGCCCGTCTCGCGTAGCATCGAGCGCGACTACGGCAACACGCCGCGTCTCGAGCGGTTACGCGCCCTGGTCCGCTAGGCGGCCAACCTGGGCAATTCCCTTCTTCGCATGGGGGGGAGGCTTCCAGACGCAACCTTTGCGGGGCCCGTCCAACATCGTGATTTTCCGGTGCTGCAACCGTGGTGTGGCTCTTGCGTTGCGGTTGATCGTGGTCCACGACGGATCCCGACAGGAGACACGACGCATGGAGCGATTCGCGATGGCAGTTGCACTCGGCCTGGGCCTTCTGCTCTCGGCCGGGCAGGCGGACGCGCAGTGGCGGTACACCGACGACAAGGGAGCGAGCCGGGTCACGCAGTACAAGATCGACGTGCCCGAGCCCTACCGTGACGCGGCCGAGTGGATCGGGCCGGTCGGAGTCGGCAAGCCCGCCCTGAGCGCGGACCAGATCCGTGCCGCGCAGCTCTCGGACGCCCTCCGGCGGATCGGCACCGCGGAAGCGGGCCTCGTGCAGTTCCGGAACATGCCGGCCCCGGCGCGACCGGCCCCGGATCGCGGCGGGCCCAGCAAGCCGATGGCGACCATGTGTGTCTCGGGCGAGCAGCGGGTCATGACCTCCCCGGGCATCTGGAAGGTCGTCGGCGGGTGCAGCTCGGACTTCTCGTCGGGCTACGGGACGGGCGGCTACGGCACCTCCGGCCCCTCGGGCGGCTACCCCACCCACTGACCGGTAGGCTAGAGGCGAAAGCGCGCGCGGATCTCGTCGGGCCGCTCGGAGTAGGGTGGAATCTGCTCCGCGGGGTCGAACGCGATCTCGACCACGATGACCGCGGGGCCGCCGGCGCGGTGCGCGGCGGTGAAGGCCGCGCGCAGCCCGACCGCGTCGCCCACCGTGGCCACGTGCCGCAGACCCGCCGCGCGCGCCAGCGCGGCCCAGTCCACCGTCACCGCGGGCAGCGCTTGGCCGCCGGAGGACTCGTAGCGGCCGTTCACCCAGAGCAGCATGGTGAGATTGGGCGGCGCCGCCGCGGCCACCGTGGCCAGCACGTTCGGGCTCATCAGTAGCGAGCCGTCGCCCTCGAGCGCGATCACGTGGCGGTCGGGCCGCTGGAGCGCCATGCCGAGGCCCAGCGGGATGGCCGCGCCCATCGAATCGCAGAGGGCGAAGACCGGGCACGGCACCGTCATGTGCGGCAGGTAACGGGCGTTGGCGCCGAGGCAGGAGACGAGCACGTCGCGCGGGGTCAGCATTGCGACCAGCGCGTCCAGCAGCGGCTTGCGGGCGGTCACGCCAGGTCCTCCCCGCTGATCAGCAGCACGAAGGGGCCGCCCGACTCGACGCAGAACTCGACGCCCTGCTTCACCTGGGCCGCGAGGTCGCCCCGGCGATCGGCGCGCGCGTACGGCAGTCGCCACGCCCGCAGGGTCTCCTCGGTCACGCGGCCCTTGGGCGCGTGGTAGTAGACCGGATCACGGTGGTCGCCGCGCAGCGACACGATGAAGAAGCACGGCAGGTGGTAGAGCTCGACCAGCCCGGCGAGCACGCCGCCACAGTTGAGCAGCCCCGCGTTCTGGATCAGGACCGCACCGCGGCCGCCGGCCAGGTTGGCGCCGCACGCGACCGCCACCGCCTCCTCCTCGCGCGCCACGTCGACCGCGCGCAGCCGCGGTGAGCGGCGCACGCCTTCCATCAGCCGCCCGATCCACGTGTCGGGCACCGAGGCCACGATCGAGACCCCGGCCGCCTCCAGGCCGGCGACGATCTGCTCGATCCCGGTCACCGGCCCGCCTCCTCGCCCGCGGGGCCGAGGCGCATGAACGCGTCCGGTGGCAGGTGCAGGCGCAGCGCCTGCCCCACCGCGAGCGCGGCCGGCGCGGGCTCGGCTACGAAGACGAGCAGCCGCTGCCCGGCCCCGATCTCGACGGTCAGCTCGGTCTGCACGCCCTGGTAGACCACGCCGGTGACACGCCCGTCCATCACGTTCTCCCCCGGGCCGCCGGCGAGCCGGATGCGCTCCGGCCGGATGGCCAGATCGATCGCGTCCCCCGCCCGGAGCCCGGACAGGCCCAGCACCCGCAGCGTCTCACCGCCCGCCAGCGTCAAGCGATCCGCGGCGGCGGCGTGGCCGCGCAGCACGGTGGAGGCGCCGA
The DNA here is from genome assembly GCA_035312605.1 of Candidatus Methylomirabilota bacterium. Lineage (GTDB taxonomy): Bacteria > Methylomirabilota > Methylomirabilia > Rokubacteriales > CSP1-6 > CAMLFJ01. The sequence continues at coordinate 4,963 of DATGBR010000245.1, read as the reverse complement.
TGAACTCGGCCACGAACCGGGTCGCGGGCCGCTCGTAGATCTCGCGCGGGCTGCCGAGCTGCTCGATGCGCCCGGCGTGCATCACCGCGATGCGGTCGGAGAGGCCGAGCGCCTCGGCCTGGTCGTGAGTGACGAAGATGGTGGTGATGCCGACCGCGCGCTGGATCTCCCGCAACTCGCTCCGCATCTCCTCGCGGAGCTTCTTGTCGAGCGCGGCGAGCGGCTCGTCCAGCAGCAGCACCCGCGGCTCGTAGACGAGCGCCCGGGCCAGGGCCACCCGCTGCTGCATGCCGCCCGAGAGCTGGGCCGGGCGATGCTCCGCACGCGCGTCGAGCCGGACCAGGGCCAGGGCCGCGCGCACCCGCCGCTCGATCTCCGCCCGCGCCGTCCGCCGCTCGCGCAGCCCGAAGGCCACGTTCTCGAACACCGAGAGGTGCGGGAAGAGCGCGTACGACTGGAAGACCATCCCGAGCCCCCGCTGGTGGGCCGGGCGGTCGGTGACGTCCTGGCCGTCGATCCGCACCCGGCCCGCGGTCGGCAGCACGAAACCCGCGATCAGGTTGAGGGTGGTGGTCTTGCCGCAGCCGGACGGGCCGAGCAGCGAGAGCAGCTCGCCCTCGTACACGACCAGGTCGAGGCCGGCGACCGCACGCACGCCGCCGTAGTCGCGGCTGCAACCGGCCAGCTCGACCACCGGGCGGGCCATCAGATCGGTCTCACCGGTGGTGGAGAAACACGCCGCCCAGGTCCAGGTACCGGTCGGCGAGCCAGACGATCAGGAAGGTGCCCACGATGAAGAGGGTCGAGAGCGCGGCGATGGTCGGATCGGTGTAGTTGACCACGTAGCTGAACATGGCCACCGGGAGGATCTCGGTCAGGCGGGTCGAGATGAAGAGCGAGACCACGAACTCGTTCAGCGACACGATCACCGCGAAGAGCAGCGCGGCCAGGAGGCCGGGGCGCAGGAGCGGCAGCGTGACCCGCCGGAAGGTCCGCCAGGGCGTGGCGCCCAGGCTCGCGGCGGCGCGCTCGAGGGTGGGATCGAGGTTGCGCACGCTGACCCACACCGAGCGCACCACGAACGGTAGCACCAGCGCCACGTGGGCCACGATCAGCACGCTCCGGCTGCGCAGGAGGCCGAGCGCCGCGCCGACGATGAGGAAGCCCAGGCCGGCCGCGACACCCGGCACCACCAGCGGCGAAAGCAGCAGCGTGGCCCAGAGGGAGGCCGCCCGGGGGCGCCCGCGGGTCAGGCCGAGCGCCGCCGCGGTGCCGATGGGCATGGCCAGCGCCACCGCGCCCGCGGTGACCAGGAGGCTGTTCCACATCGCGCGCTGGAACTGCGGATAGGTCACCACGTTCACGTACCAGCGCAGCGAGAGCCCACTCGGGGGAAAGGACAGGATCGCGGTCGGGTTGAACGAGACCGCCACGACCACGACGGTCGGCAGGGTCATGAACGCGAGCAGGAGGAGAACAGCCAGCCGGAGCATCACGGCCCCCGGTCGGCGATCGCGGTGAGCCGCCCCACCCCGGCGAGCAAGCCGAGCGTCACCACCAGCGCCATCACCGCGAACGCGGCGCCCCCGGGCCAGTTGAAAGAGTCGAGCGCCAGGTCACGGACCACGTTGGCGATCATCTTGACCCGGCCGCCGCCCAGGAGCTCGGGAGTGGCGAAGGCGCTGAGGGTCCAGGCGAAGACGATCACCGAGCCCGACACCACGCCGGGCATCGAGAGCGGCAGCGTCACGCGCCGGAACACGCGGGCGGGGCTCGCGCCCAGGCTCGCCGCCGCGCGCTCGTACACGGGATCGACGTGGCTGATCGCGGCGGCCAGCAGGAGGATCATGGTCGGCATCGAGAAGTGCACGAGCCCCACCAGCACGCCACGGGGCGTGAAGAGCATGGGGATCGGCCAGGTGACCACCGTGTTGCCCAGGACCAGCACCCAGGCGTAGGTCCGCACGATGGCCCCGGTGAAGAACGGGGCGAGGGTCAGCACCAGCAGCGCGGAGCGCACGCGGGCGGAGCTGCGCGCGAGCACGTAGGCCACCGGGTAGGACGCGACGAGCGTGAGCGCGGTGGTGGCCGCGCTCAGCAGCACGGTGTCCCACACCGCGCCCAGGTACTGCCGGCTCATGATACCGGTGAAGTTGGCGACGGTCAGCCCCCCGGTGACGAGCGACCCCGGCACGAACTCGAGCACGCTGTAACGCAGCAGCGCGGAGAGCGCGGCCGCGAACACCGCGACGACGAGCACGGCCGGGGTCAGGAGCCACCGCACCGGGCGTCCCGCGCTCCCCGCTACTTGACGATGTTGGCGGTGAACCACTCGCGCCAGGCCGGCAGGTTCTTGGCCCGCACCTCGTCGTTGACGATGTAGGCCCGCTCCTTCCACTCGGCCGGGGTCAGGAAGATGCCGGGCTGGCCGTGGAACGCGGCGGGCACGGTGGCGCCGCCGTTGACCGGGCCCGCCTTGAGGGCCTTGGCGAGCTCGGTCTGGATCTCCTTGGAGAGCGCCAGGTTGATGAACTGGTACGCCGCGTCCTCCTTCGTGGTGCCGGCCATCACCGACATGCAGTCGATCCCCACCACGCCGGGGTAGTCCTTGGGCTGGACCAGCTTGACCGCAATGCCTTGCTCCTGGAGATGGTAGGCGTTGACCGAGAGCATCACCTGCACCGGCGCCTGGCCGGTCTTCATCAGATCCTGGCTCTGGGCGTCGGTCGAGTAGAAGGCCACGATGCTCGGCTTGAGCGCCTTGAGCCGCTCCTGGCCCTTCTGCCAGGTCGCCTCGTTGCCGCCCTCCATCAGAGCCGCGATCGTGATGATGTGCGACGGATCGAAGTCGGGCATGGCGATCTTGCCCTTCAGCGACGGCTTCCAGAGATCCGACCACTTCGTGATCTCCTCCTTCACCAGATCCGGCCGGTACACGATCGTGTACACGTAGCTCCAGCCGCCCACCTGGTACTCGCTCCGCATCGCCTCCCGCGCGGCCTCCTTGGCGTTGGGGAGCTTGGCCATGTCGAGCGGTGCGAAGAGCCCGTCGGAGATGTAGAGCCGTCCCACGTGGCTCGTGGTGAACGTGATGTCCACCAGCGGGCTACCCTTGGCCACCCGGGCCTTGGCGAGGCGGTCGATGGTGCCCCCCACCTCGAACTCGACCGGCGTGCCGGTCTTGGCGGTGAAGGCCTTCCCGATCACCCGCTCCACCGTGTCCTTCCAGTTGCCGCCCCACACGCTGACCACCAGTGAGCTCTGGGCGTGGGCGGTCGCGACCGGGAGGCACAGGGCGAGCAGCGACGCGACGACGAGGCGGGCGAGCATGGCGAGTCTCCTATTCGTTGCGGGGTGTGGGGCGGGGTGTGGGCGGCGCGAGCGCCTGGGCGGCCGCCTCGATGGCCTCGACGATGAAGTGGTAGCCGGTGCAGCGGCAGAGGTGCCCGGCCAGCATCTCGCGGATCTCCTCGCGCGAAGGCGCGGGCTGCTCGCGGAGGAACGCGCAGGTGCTCATGATGATCCCGGGGGTGCAGTAGCCGCACTGAAGCCCGTGCTTGGCCCAGAAGGCCTCCTGCACCGGATGCAGGCCATCGGCGGGGGCGACACCCTCGATGGTGGTGACGCTCCGGCCGTCGGCCTGGGCGGCCAGCATGAGGCAGGCACGGATGGGCTCGCCGTCGAGCAGGACGGTGCATGCCCCGCAGACCCCGTGCTCGCAGCCCAAGTGCGTGCCGGTCAGATCGAGGTCTTCTCGCAGGAAGTCGGCGAGCGTCTGGCGCACCTCCACCACGCGCTCGTGCTCCTGGCCGTTGACGGTCACCCTGATCGGCCTGGTCACCGGGGCCCTCCGCACCGCGCCAGCGCGGCGGTGAGCGTACGCTCGGCCAGCGTCGCGGCGACCTGCCGCCGATACGCCCCCGTCGCGTGGATGTCGGCGTCGGGTGACAACGCGGCCGCGGCCGCCCGCGCCCCCTCCACGACGAGCGCGCGCGTGGCCGCCCGGCCCGCGAGCGCCTGCTCCAGCGCGAGCCCGCGCACCGGGGTGCCCCCCGCTCCGAAGAAGGCGAGGCGGGCGCGGGCCACCGTGCCGTCGGCGGCGAGCGCGATCACCGCCACCGCGCCCACCAGCGCGAAATCCCCGTGGCGGCGGGAGACCTCCGCGAAGCCCCAGCCCGCGCCGGCCGGCGGCAGCGTGAAGCGCACCGCGGTGGCCAGCTCGTCGGCGGCGAGCGCGGTGGTGAGGGGCGCGCGGTAGAAGCGGTCGGCCGGGATCATGCGCTCGCCCCGCGGTCCGCGCGCCACCACCACGCCCTCCAGGCAGAGGAGCAGCGCGGGCAGCTCGGACGCGGGATCGGCGTGGACCACGTTGCCCACCACGGTGCCGCGGTTGCGGATCGGGGGATGGGCGACGTGGCGCAGCACCTCCGCGAACAGCGACGAGCGCGTGGCGGCCCAGCGCTCCAGCGCGCGCTGCCGGACGAGGGCGCCGATCTCGAGCATCCCGGACGCCTCGCGGATGCCGTCCAGACCGGGCAGGCGGTTGATGTCCACCAGCCGCGTCGGGCGCGCCAGACGGAGCGCCATCATCGGGATGAGGCTCTGGCCGCCCGCCAGCACCTTGGCGTCGCCCTCGCCGGTGGCCATGGCGGAAACGGCCTCGTCGAGGGTCGCCGGCGCCACGTAGTCGAACGGCGCCGGCTTCACGCCTTCCCCAGCAGGCCCAGCACCACCGAGGGACCGAGCGGCGTCCGCCTCACCCGGACCTTCCACGGCGCGAGCGCGTCCTCCACCGCGTTGGCGATGGCCGCGGGCGGCGAGATCGCGCCGCCCTCCCCGATGCCCTTGACGCCGAGCGGGTTGCGCGGCGACGGGTACTCCAGATGGACCGTCTCGATCGGCGGCAGCTCCATCGCGGTGGGCACGAGGTAGTCCATGAACGTCCCGGTCAGGAGCTGCGCCT
>DATGBR010000244.1:0-21083 GCA_035312605.1 Candidatus Methylomirabilota bacterium | reverse complement strand
GGTGGGCTCGTCGGCGATGAGCAGCCGCGGCGGCGCCGCGATCGCCATCGCCCCCACCACCCGCTGGCGCATGCCGCCCGAGAGCTGGTGCGGAAACGCGCGCAGCCGCTCCGCGGGCGACGGGATCCGCACCGCGGCGAGCAGCTCGGCGGCCCGCGCGGCGAGGGCACTCCCCCGCAGACCGTGGTAGAGCGCGACCGGCTCGCGCACCTGCATGCCGATCGAGAAGACCGGGTTGAGCGAGCTCATCGGGTCCTGCAGGATCATCCCGATCCGCCGGCCGCGTATCTTCCGCATCTCGGCCTCGCTCTTGGCGAGCAGGTCCTCGCCGTCGAGCAGGATCTGGCCGCCCAGGATGCGCGCGGCCGGCCGCGGCACCAGGCGCAGCAGGCTCAGGCAGGTCATGCTCTTGCCCGAGCCGGACTCCCCCACCAGGCCGAGGGTCTCGCCTTCCGCCACCGTGAAGGAGACGCCGTCCACCGCCTTCACGGTGCCCCAGCCGGTGACGAGATGGGTGCGGAGATCGCGAACGTCGATGACCGGACCCGACACGGGTGGACGGGATGCGACCGGACGGGACACGGGCGGGTCGGCGCTCAGAGCTGTCGCAGCTTGGGGTCGAAGGTGTCGCGCAGCCAGTCCCCGAGCAGGTTGAAGGCGAGCACCACCAGCAGGATCGCGAGCCCCGGGAAGAGCGATACCCACCACGCCCGGGTCACCACGTCGCGCCCCTCCGCGATCATGGAGCCCCACGCCGGCGTCGGAGGCGGGATGCCCGCGCCCAGGAAGGAGAGCGAGGCCTCCACGATGATGACGTAGCCGATCTGGAGCGTGACCAGCACCAGCAGGGTGCCCAGGGTGTTGGGCAGCAGGTGCCGCGTGATGATCCGCCACGCTCCCGCCCCCGCGATGCGCGCCTGGGCCACGAAGTCGAGGTGCATGAGGGTGAGCACCTGGCCGCGGATGACGCGCGCGTAGCGGGCCCACAGGATCACCGCGATGGCGGTCACCACGTTGGTGAAGCTCGGGCCCACCGTGACCGCCAGGATCAGCGCGAGCAGGATCACCGGGAAGGACATGGTGGCGTCGGTGGCGCGCATGAGCACCGCGTCGACGCGCCCGCCGTAGTACCCCGCGGTCAGGCCGACCGCGGCCCCGAAGGCGCTCGCCACCAGCACCGTGAGCACCCCCGCCGCGAGCGACACCCGCGAGCCCCACACGATGCGGGAGAGGAGGTCGCGGCCCAGCCGGTCGGTGCCGAGCGGGTGCTTCCAGCTCCCCGCCTCCTCCCACGCGGGCGGCTTGAAGCGGTCCCGCAGGGACTGCGCGTGCGGGTCCGGCAGGCCGAGCAGCGGGGCCACCACCGCGGCGAGCACGAACAAGCCGATTATTGCGAACGGAAAGCCGGGCGGCCGGAGCGCGCGCCGCGCCGGGGCCGCGGGCACGGCCACGTCGGGCAGGGCGAGCGTCCCGGGCTCAGCGGGCATAGCGAATGCGCGGGTCGATGACCGCGTAGAGGCAGTCGACGCAGAGATTCACTACCGCCACGATGGCCGCGGTGGTCAGCACCACCGCCTGGATCACCGGGAAGTCGCGCGAGCTGATGCCCTCGTAGGCGAGGCGCCCGAGCCCGGGCCACGCGAAGACGGTCTCGACCACGATGGCGGTGGTCACCAGGATCGCGAAGTAGATGCCCGCGAACGTGATGACCGGGATCAGGGCGTTCTTGAGAGCGTGCAGCCAGATCACCCGCCCCTCCCCCATCCCCTTCACCCGGGCGAGCTTGACGTACTCGGAGTCGAGCACCTCGAGCATGCCGGAGCGGAGCAGCCGCATGAGCCCGGCGACCACGAACCAGCCGAGGGTGAAGCCGGGCAGGACGTAGCTGGTGAAGCCCTCGTTGCCGCCCGCGGGCAGCCACTGCAGCCGGCCCGCCACGAACTCCACTAACAAGATCGCCACCCAGAAGGTGGGCAGCGACTGGCCCAGCACCGACACGATCTGGGCGAACCGGTCGAGCCCGGTGCCCTTATGCACCGCGGCCATGATGCCGAGCGGGAACGCCATCGCGAGCGAGACGCCCATCGCGAAGAGGGCCAGCTTGAGGGAGTTGGGCAGGCGCTCCCGGATCAGCTCGCTGACCGGGCGGCGCGCGCGCAGCGAGTTGCCGAAGTCGCCGGTGACCGCGCGGCCCACGAAGGAGAGGTACTGCTCCACGTAGGGCCGGTCCAGGCCCAGATAGCGGCGGGCGTTGTCGAAGTCCTCCTGGGAGGCCGACATCGGGAGGATCAGGTAGAGCGGATCGCCGGTGGCCCGGGCCAGCACGAAGACCACCACCGAGATGATGGCGAGCGCCACCAGCGACTGCACGAGCCGGGCCGCGACGAAGCGCAGCATGTGCTGTTGCCGTCGGTTGCTCTACTGCAAAGCCTTTAACGGCTTGTTCTGGATGGGGGCGAGCGGCGGCGCTCCTCCCCCATGCCCCCCCACCGCATCGGTCATGCGCTCGGGGTCGATCGGATGCACTCCGTTACTTGCCGGAGGCCAGCACGTCGAAGAAGAGGTCGTACATGACGGAGCCCACGTTCCACTTGCCGAGGGTCTTCGAGGTCGCGTAGGGCGAGTGCAGGTACACCACCGGCACCCCGTAGTGCTCGCTGCGCAGGCGGGTGTACACGTTACGCACGAGCGCGTTGATCTTCTCGCGGTCGGTCTGGCGCATCACCTGCGCGATCATGGCGTCGATCTCGGGGTCGTTGACGGTGGCGTTGCCCTTCGCCGGGGTGTAGGCCATCTTCTCGAGCAGGGCGTAGGCCCCGATCCAGTCGCGGTTGGCGATGTTGAAGTAGCCGACCGCGCCCGGGGTCGCCCGGTCCAGCCACGCCTTGCGAAACGCCGGGTAGTCGACCGGGATCAGCCGCGTCTTGATGCCGAGCTTCTCCCAGTAGCCCGCGACCGCCTCCGCCATAGTCTTGCCCTCGGGCAGCCCGGGGAGCTGGTAGGCGTAGACATCCAGAGTGAAGCCGGAGGCGACTCCTGCGTCGGCGAGGAGCTTCTTGGCGCGCGCCGGATCGTAGGGGTACACCATCTCGGGCGTCGGCTTGAAGCCCACGTCCTTGAAGGACCACGAGAGCCCGAGCGGCACCGACGCCGGCTCGGCCTTGCCGCCGAAGATCGACTGGGCGATCTCGGCCCGGTCGATGGCGAGGTTGAGGGCCTCGCGCACCCGCTTGTCCTTGGTGGGCGCCACCGGCCCGTCGGGGCCGAGGATCCACCACATGGTCAGGATCGCCTCCTCGCGCCGGAAGTGGATCGGGAAGCTCTCCCGCTCCAGCTCGGGCACCCGCTCGCGGCTCACGTCGGCCACGTCGACCTCGCCGCGGCGCAGGAGCGCGATGCGGGTGGTCTCCTCGGGCACGAGGCGGAAGGTCATGGTCTTGAACTTGGGGGTGCCGATGCGCCAGTGGCTGTCGACCGCGGCGAGCCTGATGTGGGAGCCGGTCACCTGCTCGACGAACTTGTAGGGCCCGCTGCCGATCGGCTTGCGGGCGAAGACGTCGTCGCCGACCGTCTCCACGTACTTCTTGGGCACGATCATCCCCTCGGTCGAGAGCGAGCGCGAGAGATAGGTAGGGATGATGAGGGTCGGCTCCTTGCTGACGATCACCACCCGGTCCGGCGCGGGAGTCTCGATGTCCGCGATCAGGGTGCGCAGCGGGCCCGCGTAGCCGGTGGTGGAGCGCTTGCCGATGTTCCGCATGATGCTGAACTTCACGTCCTCGGAGGTCACCTCGTCGCCGTTGTGGAACTTGACGCCCTTCCGGAGGTGGAAGGTCCAGCGCTTGAAGTCGGGCGAGTTCTCCCAGCGCGTCGCGAGGCCGCCGTCGCGCGATGGCTGCCCGTCCGGCGTGGTCCCCACCAGGTAGTCGAAGATCATGGAGAGGTAGTACTTCACCAGGTGGCCGCCCAGGGGCGGATCGAGCACCTCGGTGGCGAAGCTCGAGAGCGCCACCGTGAGCTCGGTCTTGGGCTGGGCCCACGAGGCGTCCGGCGGCGTCACGCCGAGCAGGGCCAGGATCAGCAGGAACACCGGTGCCATCGCGCTCGCACGCTTCATTGATCGCTCCTCGCGTCGGGGGATCGGCTGGAAAGTCCTGCTCTCGCCGCCCAGACCTTAGCCCGAGAGGGGGCCGGACGGCAAGTCCTTCCGGAGCGATCAGCCCTGCGGGTCGCTGGATTTGCGGAGGTCGAGCACGGGCGGCAGCTGCGGCGACTGGCGGGACAGCTCGAGGCGGGTGATGCGGGACATGTTGCGCACGGTGTCGCGGATCTGCTCGCCCGCGCGGATGGCGCGCTCCACGTAGCCGGCGGCCTCCGGGGGCACCTGATTCCGCGAGGTCATGAGCTGGAGGCTCGCGATGATGACGGTCAGCGGGTTGTTGATCTCGTGCGCGGTGGCGAGCGCGAGCTGGGCGACCGAGCGGAGCGCCTCCGCCTCGCCGGCGCGCGCGTCCGAGCGCTTGATGTCGGTGATGTCGTGGGCGTGGCCCAGCACGTAGGGCGGCCCACCCGGCTCCTGGCAGCGCACGTTGCTGTAGCTCCAGATGCGCTCCTCCCCGTCCCGCGTCGCCACCAGCATCAGCCCCTCGTCGCCCGAGGCGTGGGCGAGGCGCTCGAGGTACTGGGGGAACTGGGCCCGCACCGACGGCGCCAGGAAGTCGCCCAGGCTCCGGCCGACCAGCTCGTCGACCGCGTAGCCCAGGCGATCGGCGGCGGCCCGGTTGACCGAGAGCAGGACGCCCGCCATGTCGTGGGTGCAGATCAGGCCGCGGCTCGACTCCACCAGCGCTCGATAGCGCTGCTCGGACGATTCGGCGAGACGGGTCACCGGTGGGCTCCGCTAGGCGGGCGAGAACGCCCGCTGGACCGCCCCGATCAGGTCGGCGATGGTGAATGGCTTGGCCAGCACCGGGACGCCGCTCTGGCGGAGGAAGGCGTCGTACTCCTCGGCCTCCGCGTAGCCGGTCACGAACACGAGGCGCCCGTGCGCGCTCGGCCACCGGCGCTCGACCTCCTCGTAGAGCCCGCGCCCGTCCAGCTTGGGCATCGCCAGATCGCTGACGATGGCGGCGTAGACGTGCTCGGCGAGCAGCCGGAGGGCGTCCGTGCCGTCGACCGCGGTGTCCACGTGCTCCCACTCCTCCCTCAGGATCTCCGCCTCCAGCTCACGGACGTTCGTCTCGTCCTCCACCACGAGAATGCGCGGGTCTGGCACTGGCTGTCTCCTCTGCCGGGGGTGACTGTCCGGGCTCGAGCGTTGGGGCCGGCAGGGGCGCCGGCCCGGTCTCTCTAGTGCAAGGACTGCACCATGGACGGGCCTCAGCGAAAACAGGCGGTTATCCCGCCCTCCCTGCGTCGGGACTGATGGGAAATGTCAGCCGTCGCGTAATTGGGCAGCCGGCCGGCTTGGGCGCCTCAGCTGAGCGGCCAGCGCGAGCGCGGAAAGCTGATCCCGGTCCGGGCCTGCAGCCGCTCGCCGATCTCCTGCACCCGGGCGTAGAGGCGGGGCTCATCCACGAAGGTCTGGCGGTAGGCGTCGACCACCACCCGGCCGTCGATCACCACGGTGTGCACGCTGCGGCCGTCGGCGTTGTAGACGAGGTTGTTGACCGGGTTCCAGAGGGCCTGCCACTCCGGGCGCAAGGTGTCGAAGGCCACCAGGTCCGCCTTCTTGCCCACCTCGATCGAGCCCAGATCCGCGCCCAGGCCGAGGGCCTCCGCGCCGTGGATCGTGGCCATCTCGAGCGCGGCCTCGGCCGGGATCTGCCGGGTATCCTGGCGGGCGTCCTTGTACTGGATGGCGGCCATGTTCATCGTGCGCACCATGTCGAGGTGGTTCGAGTTGTTTGGCGAGTCGCAGCCGAGGGCGATCCGGACCCCGCGGGCCAGCAGCTCGGGCATGCGGCCGTGCTCGGGCACGCCGCGCCCGCCCTTGGCCGCGGTGACCGGGCACATAGCCACCGTGGTGCCGGTGCGGGCGATGCAGTCGAGCTCGGCCTCGTCGAGCCCGAGGCAGTGGGCGAGGAGCACGTTGGGCCCCAGCACGCCGATCGACTCGAGGTAGACGGTGGGACTCACGCCGTGCCGGGCGACCGCGTCCTGGCGCGCCTTGCTCCCGCTGTTGTGGTGCAGGGTCAGCCCGGTGTGCTGCTCGTCCACCACGCGCTTCAGGGTCTCGAGCAGGCCCGCGCTGCAGGTCTCGTAGGAGAACGGCATCGCCCAGGCGCGGATCCGCCCGTCGAGTCGCCCGTTCCACTTCGCGAGGAAGGAGACGGTCCGGGCCACCGCCTCGGGCGCCGGGTAGCGCGGCAGCGTGAACGGCGCGGGCAGATCCGTCACGCATTCGCCCAGGACCACGCGGATGCCCGCGTCCTCGTAGGCCTGCAGGCACGCGTCCGGGAACTTGGTGCTCCCGGGATCGAGGAAGCACACCGTTCCGTTCCGGACCAGCTCGACCAGGCCGAGCAGCGTGGTGTGGTACTCCTCGTCCTCGGTCATCGCAGCCTGGAGATTGAAGACGTGCACGAGCGGGCTCGCCTGCTCGTCGGGGAAGATGCCCCGCACCGGGTGCGCGTAGCTGATGTGCATGTGGCCGTTGAAGAAGCCCGGAGTGATCACGAGGTGCCGGCCGTCGATCACCCGATCGGCGCGCGCCTCCGCGAGCTCGGCCGCCTTCCCCACCCGGCTGATGCGCCCGTTCTCCACGAGCACCGCGCCGTCCTGGATGATGCGGCGCTGGCGGTCGAGGGTCAGGACGTAGCGCGCGTGGTCGATCTTGAGGCTCTGCGGTGGCATGGGGGCGGCCTCCCTGGATGAGTGCCTGAGCGAGTGATGAACGCCCGGAGTCTACGCCGCCGCCCCGCGGCTTGTCCATCGCGCGGCCGCCGAGTGCTATGGTCGAGCGCGTGCCGCTCGCCCACGTCGCGCTGGCCCTGCTGGTGACGATCATCTGGGGCGTGGCCTTCGTGGCCACGCGCCTGGCCCTCGACGATTTCTCGCCCGCCGCGCTCACCGCGCTGCGCTTCCTGGTGGCCGCCCTGCCCGCCGTGCTCCTGCCGCGCCCGCGCGTCTCGTGGCGGGCGCTCGTGCTCGTCGGCCTCACCCTCTACACCGGCCAGTTCCTGTTCCAGTTCTTCGGCATCGCGGCGGGGACTCCGCCGGGGCTCGCCGCGATCGTGGTGCAGACCCAGGCGCTCTTCACCATCGTGTTCGCGGCCCTCGCGGCGGGCGAGCGGCCGACGCGCCGTCAGTGGACCGGCACCGCGGTGGCCTTCGCGGGCCTGGCCGTCATCGCGACCAGCGTCGGTCTCGACCTCACCCCGATCGGCCTCGGGCTCACCGCGCTCTCCGCGGTGAGCTGGGGCGTCGGCAACGTCCTGGTCAAGCGCCTGCCCGCGATCGATCCGCTCGCCCTCGCGGTGTGGCTCAGCCTGGTGCCGCCCCTGCCCGGGCTCGCCCTCGCCGCGTGGTGGGACGGACCCGGCGCGATCTGGACGTCGTGGAGCCGGGCCTCGTGGCTCGCGTGGGCCGCCGTCCTCTACCTGGGCCTGGTCGCCACCGTGCTCGCGTACGCGATCTGGGGCTATCTCCTCCGTCGTCACGCCGCCGCCCAGGTCGCGCCGTTCGCCCTCCTCGTTCCCTTCGTCGCGGCCGCGTCGTCGGCCCTGGTGCTCGGCGAGCGCTTCGGCGCGCGCCGTCTCCTCGGCATGGCGCTCGTCCTGCTTGGGCTCGCGATCATCATCGTGCGAGCGGGCGCGGCAGGAGTTACGGAACCGGCGCATCGTTCCCGGTAAGCCTTTCTGCCGCGCGGCGCGCGCCGCGCCGAACGGGGCGATTCCGCGCGCGATCTCCGCCTTGCACGGGAAATGCTTGGACGGAGGGCAAGGAGGAGCCCGATGCTCAAGCCAGCCAGCGGATTCAAGGGACTCACGATCGCCGCGGTCGACGGCGACCTCGGGGGCGTGGCCGATCTCTACTTCGACGATCTCAGCTGGACCGTTCGCTACCTCGTGGTCGACACCGGAACCTGGCTGCCCGGCCGCCAGGTGCTGATCTCCCCGCTCTCGGTGCGCGAGGCCGGGGACAAGATCCTGGTCGATCTGAACCAGGAGCAGGTGAAGGGCAGCCCGCCGGTCGAGAGCGACAAGCCGGTGAATCGTCAGCAGGAGGAGGCGATCGCCCGCTACTACGACCAGCGCTACTACTGGGAGGGGCCGTATCGCTGGGGCCTGCTCGCCTATCCGGGCATGCCGCCGCTACCCACCACCCCGATCCCGGTCGACGGGATGACCGAGGAGATGGCCGCGCGCGAGCGCGGCACCGAGCTCGGCGATCCCTCGCTGCGCAGCACGCGCGACGTGACCGGCTACTACATCGCGGCGCTCGACGGCGACCTCGGCCACGTCGATGACTTCCTCATCGACGATCGCGAGTGGGCGATTCGCTATCTGGTCGTGGACACCCGCAACTGGTGGCCCGGGAAGAAGGTCGTCCTGTCGCCCGACTGGATCAAGACGGTCAGCTGGACCGATTCGCAGGTTCACGTCGACCTGCGCCGGGACGAGATCAAGGCCGCGCCCGAGTACGACCCGAGCCGGCCCTTCGACCGGGCCTACGAGAACCGGCTGTTCGATCACCTCCATCGCCGCAAGTACTGGGAGTGGGAGGGACGCTGAGCGAGCCTGTTCGCGAATCGAACAGCCGGAAAGAGTGACCGGGAAGAAGTTACATCCCTCGAGCGCGCCCGCCCGGCCGCGAGCGGTCGCGGCCGGGCGGAGCGGGCCGAGCGGCCGCTATGCGGGCGGATAGCCGACGTGCGGCGGAGGAAGGTGCCCTGGCACATGGGTTGCTCCTTGGACCGACCGCCGATGGACGCTCCGGACACGGATTCGCCTGCCGCCGAGCACGTCGTCCAGTTCTACGACGACGACTCGGCCCTCGTCGCCACCCTCGCCGACTACGTCGGGGGCGGGCTCGGCGTGGACGCGGCCTGCCTCGTCCTCGCGACCAAGGACCACCGCGACGCGCTCGACGAGCGCCTGCGGGAGGCGGGCGTGGACCTCGCGGCGGCGCAGGCCGCGGGGCGCTACATTGCAGTGGACGCGGCCGATACCCTGGCGCGCATCGAGGCCGCCGGCCTGGTGGATCAAGGACGCTTCACCGAGACGGTGGGCGCCCTGCTCGGCCGCCTCGCCGCCGGCCGGCCGATCCGGGTGTTCGGCGAGATGGTCGGGCTGCTCCTGGCGCGCGGCCAGTCCGACACCAGCGTGAGGCTCGAGACGCTGTGGAACGAGCTGCAGGCGACCCGCGCCTTCGACCTCCTCTGCGCGTATCCCCTCACCGATCGCGACGAGCACGCGCTCGCCGGCCCCATCGTGCAGATCTGCGCGCGGCACTCCCGCGTGGTGGCGACCCACGCGCCGAAGCGGGCCGACGAGGAGATCCGCCTCCGCGCGGTGAAGGCGACGCTCGAGGAGCAGGTCGAGGATCTGCGGCGGCTGCACGAGATGACGGTGCGCCTGACCGGCAACCTCGACGTGGAGTCGGTCCTGCGGGACGTGCTCCAGGCCGCCATCGCGGTGCCGGGCGCCGACCGCGGGCTCCTCTCCCTCTGCGATCCGGAGCGTCCGGGCCTCGCGCCCGCGGTGCACACCGGCTTCGACCCGAGCTTCGTCGACGACGTGCGACACGTGCCCACCGGGGGCGGGGCCTGCGGCACCGCCTACGCGGAGCGGCGCCAAGTGGTGGTCGAGGACGTGACCACCGATCCAGTGTTCGCCGCCGATCGAGAGACCGCCGAGCGCGGCGGCTTCCGGTCCTGCCACAGCACCCCGCTCGTCACGCGGCGCGGGGAGATCATCGGGGTGCTGTCGCTGTTCTTCCCGATCCCGCGGCGGCCCTCGGATCGCGAGCTGCGCCTGATGGACCTGCACGCGCGGATCGCGGCCGACGCGATCGAGAACGCGCGCCTCCACCACCGGCTGCAGCGCGAGCTGGAGGACCGCAAGGAGTCGCTGGCCCGCGAGCACATCGCGCGGGCCGAGGCGGAGAGCGCCAACCGGATGAAGGACGAGTTCCTGGCCACCGTCTCGCACGAGCTGCGCACCCCACTCAACGCGATCCTCGGGTGGGCGCACATCCTCCGGGCCGGCACCCCCGACGAGGCCACGGTGGCGCGCGGGATCGAGGTCATCGAGCGCAACGCCCAGACCCAGCGGCAGCTCGTCGAGGAGGTCCTGGACGCCTCGCGGGTGATCACCGGCAGCCTGCGCCTCACCGTCGCCCCGGTGGACCTGGCCACGGTGATCAACAGCGCGACCGACTCGGTGCGGCTCCTCGCGGAGGGCAAGGGCGTCGAGCTCATCGTGACGCTCGATCCGGCCGCGCGGCACCTCGCCGGCGACGCGACCCGGCTCCAGCAGATGGTGTGGAACCTGCTCTCCAACGCGATCAAGTTCACCGCCGCGGGCGGGCGCGTGGAGGTGCGGCTCACCCGCACCGACGGACAGGCCCAGATCCAGGTCACCGACACCGGCGAGGGCATCGCGGCCGACTTCCTGCCCTTCATCTTCGATCGCTTCCGCCAGGCCGACTCGACCATCACCCGCCGCCACGGCGGGCTCGGGCTGGGGCTCGCCATCGTCCGCCACCTGGCCGAGCTGCACGAGGGCTCCGTGCAGGCCGAGAGCGCGGGCGAGGGCTACGGCTCGGCCTTCACCATTCGGCTGCCCCTGCGCGGCGGGGCGGAGGCCGGGCGGGTGGCGCCCGCCGGCGCGCCATCGCCGCTGCGCGGCTTCCAGCTGCTGGTGGTCGACGACGACCAGGACGCGCTCGACATGCTGTCCCTATTGCTTACCGACGCGGGGGCGAGCGTCCGCACCGCCGCCTCGGCGGCGGAGGCGCTGGCCCTGCTGCGCTGGATCCGGCCCGACGTCCTGCTCTCGGACCTCGCCATGCCCGACGAGGACGGCTACTCCCTCATCCGGAGCCTGCGCACGATCGAGCGACACAGCGGCCGCCGCACCCCTGCGGTGGCCCTGACCGCGTACGTGCGGGTGCAGGATCGGGCCCGCGCGGTGGACGCAGGCTTCGACGTGTTCGTGGAGAAGCCGGTCGACCCGGAGGAGCTGGTCTCGGTCATCGGCGGGCTCGTGGAGGCGCGGGCCCTCCGCCCACCGCACCCGCGGCCGGACGCCCGTCAGGCCTGACCGGGCGCCGCGGCCGCGGCGCGCTTCACCGGCGGGCGGCCTTCCCCTGCATGTCGCTCATCTGGACGCCCGCCTTCTCCAGCCGCTCCGCCCCCCAGACCGTGCTGATCCGCGGGAAGATCTCGCCCTCCTCCTGCCGGATGTGGCGGGCGAGGGCTTCGTGGATCTTCCGCACGGTGGCGAGCCAGCTCGGCTCCCTGGGGTCGAGCTGGTCGGTCTGCTCGATCAACTCCTCGACCTCGCTCACCTGCTCCTCGTGCAGGTCGGAGACCCACGCGGTCAGCTTCTCGTCGTCGACACCTTCCTCCTCGATCGGTCCGTAGAGGCAGGCCTCCTCGACCTCCTCGTGAGCCTTCAGCTCGGGCTGCAGGGCCTTCCACAGCCGGCCGCGGTCGGCCGGCGCCGCGGCCATGAGCTTGCCGAACGCCGCCTTCGCCTTATCGTGCTCCCGCTCGAGGAACTGGATCGCGTTCATGAGAGATCCTCCTTGACGGGAAGGAGGAAGCAACTCTCGTGCAATCGTGCCGCGCGCGCGTAGACCCTGACCTCCTTCGCGAACCACCGGAGCTGCTCGATCATCACCGCTTTCGGCGTCCCCGTGCCGGCGTGGCGAGCTGGCCCATGTCGGGCAGGTCGATGTGGCCGGGGTAGACGGTGGCGAACTTGGTGATCATGGCTGGTCCTTTCCGGAACTGGCCGGCCGGTGGCCGAGCCGCGCGGAGATCGCGCGCGCGGACGCCTTCACCTCCGCGGTGAGAGCGCGGAGCCGGGGACGCACGCGATCGGTGGGGCCGCCGATGGCGCAGGCGCCCGCCACCGCGCCGTCGCGATCGAAGATCGGCGCCGCGATGCCGGCCGCCCCCACCGCCAGCTCGTCGAGGTTGACGCAGAGCCCGGTCTGGCGCACCTCGTCCAGCGTGGCGCGAAGCGCGGCCAGGCTGGTGACGGTGTGGTCGGTGTAGCGCTTGAGCGGCAGCGCGCGGAGGATCTTCTCGCGCTGCGGGGCGGGCAGGAACGCGAGGATCACCTTCCCGCTCGAGGTGGCGTGGAGCGGGCGGCGCTCCCCCACCCCGCCCGCGTAGCGGATGACCTGGTCGCTGTCGACCTTGTCGACGAAGACCACCGCGACGCCGTCTCCGCTGAGCGTCCCCAGGAACACCGTCTCCCCGGTGCGCTCCATCAGCGCCCGCAGCGCGGGCCGCGCGATCTCGGGCAGCCCCCGCCCGGCCGGCTGCCCCAGCCCCAGCTCGACGGCGCGGTGGCCGAGGCGGTACTCGCCCCCGGGCCCCTGCTCGAGGTACCCACGCGCGGCCAGAGTGCGGAGCAGCGGGAGCAGACTGCTCTTGGGCGCGACGAGCTGCGCGCTCAGCTCGCGCAGGGGGAGGCCGTCGCGGGTGGAAACGACGAGCTCCAGGATGTCCACCACCCGGCCCGCGGCGCGGTGGGCTCCCGCCACGCGCGCGTCCGGCAGCGCGGTGGGGCTCACCGGCGCGCCGCCGGCACCTCGAAGCCGAAGAAGCGCGCCGCGTTCAGCCCGAGCACGTTGGCCCGCGTCGGCTCGGAGAGATGCTGCATCGTCCGCTCGATGGCCTGCGCGGAGTGCGGCCACGTGCCCTCGTGATGGGGATAGTCGTTGCCCCACATGAATCGGTCGGCGAGACCCATCGGCTCGGCCAGCGCGAGACCCGCCGGATCCTCCTGGAACGAGGCCCAGCAGTGCTCACGGTAGTACTCGCTCGGCAGGCGCCCGAGCTTCGGGCGCACCCAGAAGTGGTGCTTGCGATACGCCTCGTCCATCGCGCCCAGGAACCACGGCACCCAGCCGATGCCGGCCTCGATCGTCGCGACCCGCAGCCGCGGGAAGCGCTCGAAGACGCCGGAGGCGCACAGGTTGGCCACCGGCTCGATGGTGGGCGACAACGAGTGCGAGACGTAGTTGATCACCGCGCCGCCGTTGCCGCGCGCGGCCCGCGGGTCGCGCCCGGTCGAGACGTGGAAGGTCACCGGGAGGTTGGCGTCCTGGATCACCGTCCACAGGGGGTCGAACATCGGCAGGTTGTAGTTCGGATGATCCACGTCATGGCCGCCCCAGATCGGCTTGCACGGCAGCGTCAGCAACCGGAACCCCCGCTCGGCCGCGCGCGCCACCTCCGCGATCGAGCCCTCCAGGTCGCCGGTGGCCAGCGCGGCGGCGGGGGCCATGCGGTCGCGGTAGGGACCGAAGGTCTCGTGCGCCCAGTCGTTGTAGACGCGGCACTGGGCCATCGCGAAGACCGGATCGGGAGTGGCCCACATCGCGAGCCCCTTGTTGGGGAAGATCACCTCGGCGTCGATGCCGTCCCGATCCATGTCGCGCAGCCGCTCGACCGGATCGGCCCCCACCCGCTGGCGCAGGCCGTCCTCGCCCTCGAGGGCGTCGGTGCGGAGCCGGTCGGGCCGGTGGCCCTCGGACACTCGCCACTTCACCCCGTTCTCGTCGGTGATCACCTTCGGCACGCGCGCGCGATACCGCTCGTCGATGCGGGAGGCCCAGAGGTCGTGGGGCTCGTTGGCGTGGCAGTCCGCCGAGACCATGAAGTACTTCCGGGGATCGTCCGGCCGCGCGGTGCGGGGCCACCCCGCGTGACCGGGCGTGTCGAGACGCCAGCGGTTGGGCTCGTTGACGACGATGTCGGGGGAAGCCGTCGGGGTCGGGGTCATGGCGTGATCCTCCTCCACTGCACGAGCGTGAACGCGGGTGTGGCGTCGTCGTGGGGCTCGAAGACCGCTTCCACCGGCGCGCCGATCGGGACCTCCTGGGTGGGATCTCCGAGCAGGTTGCCGATCATGCGGACGGAGCCCGCGTCGGGCAACTCCACCAGGACGACGATGTAGGGGCCGTGGTCCTTGAGCGCGGGGTGCACCGGATGCCAGGCGCGCTCCCAGGAATAGATGTGGCCGCGCGGGGCCGTCTCCACCCACTCGAGCTCGGCGCCGAGGCAGCGGTGGCAGATCCACTCCGGCCCCCACTGGAATCCCCGGCACGCCCGGCAGCGCTGGACGAGCAGTCGTCCCGCCCGGGTGCCCTCCCAGTACGGCCGGTCGAGCCCGTCCCCCTCGGCCACCGGACGCGGCATGCCGGCGGGCAGATACGTGGCGGCGCTCACAGGGCGTCCCCGGTGCCGACCAGCATGCTGGAGACCGGCGTCACCATCGGGCCCGAGATCACGAGGCCCACCCGGGCACCCGGCACCTGGCTCGTGGACTCGCCGCGGAGCTGGCGCACCGCCTCGATCTGCAGCTCGAGCCCGTGCATGTAGCACTCGGCGAGGTTGCCGCCGCTGGTGTTGAGCGGCAGGCGCCCGCCGGGCGCGATCAGGTTCTCGGGGGTGAGGAAGTCGTTGGCCTCCTCGGGGGCGAAGAAGCCGTGCTCGACCAGGCTCATCAGCACCCCGCCGGTGAAGTTCTCGTAGCTCTGGACCACGTGCACGTCCTTGGGGCCGAGGCCCGCCATCTCCCAGAGGTGCGGGGCCACCGTGGTGAAGCTCGACGACGCGTAGGTCGGCGCGTTGTGCCCGCGCGCGGCGTTGCGGTACTCCGAGCCCTGCGCGACGCCCAGCAGGTAGGCGGGCGGGCGGCGCAGATCGCGCGCCCGCTCGGCCGAGACCAGCACCAGCGCGGCCGCCCCGTCATTCTCCATGCAGCAGTCGAAGAGGCGGAAGGGCTCGACGATCCATCGCGAGGCGTCGTACGCCTCGGGCGTGAGGGGCCGGCCGTGCATGACCGCCCTCTGGTTCGCCTGGGCGTGATGGTAGGACGCGAGCGCGATGGCCCGCTGCGCCTCCGGCCGCACCCCGTGGTCGTGCATGAAGCGCATCACCCGCATCGCGAAGCGCTGGGCCGGCGAGATGAGGCCGTAGGGGAACGTGAGCGCCGCCTCGCCCGACACCGTGCCGCCCGGGGGCGCGGCCCCGAAGCGCTGGAACTGGCCCTGGGCGAGCGCGCGGAAGACCACCACGCAGTCGGCGTAGCCCGCGGCCACCGCGGCGGCCGCGTTGCCCACCGCCGCCGAGCCGCCGCCTCCGCCCCCGCCCCACTGCATGTTGGAGAAGCGCAGCTCGGGCAGGCCGAGCGCGGCGGCGAGCCGGGAGGGATCGTTGCGGTCGTTGCTGTAGGAGGCGAAGCCGTCCACCTGCCGCGGGTCGATCCCGGCGTCCTCGCAGGCGCGCAGGATGGCCCGCAGCGCCAGCGCGAACTCCGACTCGGGCGCGCGCCCGTGCTTGTAGTACGCCGTCTCGCCGACCCCGGCGATCGCGACCCGTCCCCGGATGGTGCGCGGCGCGCTCATCTCCGCCTCCTCATTTCCAGCTCGCCATTCTCAGTCTCGCCATTCTCAGTCTGGAATGCCGTTCCATATCCGGCACGGGGAAGATATCCCAGCCCGCGGGCGTTGTCACGCGCGATCTGGACCTCAGTGCGGCGAGCCGGTGGTGATCGGCAGGAAGGGGGCGTGCGCCCGCGTCCACGGCACGTCCAGGCGATCCAGCAGCCGCTCGAGGGCGGGCTCGTCCGGCACGAGCAACCGTTCGTCCGCCACCGCGAGCGCGGCGTGGAGGCGGCCCACCTCGAGCGCGACGCGGATGCCCTCCCGCTCGCAGCGCGGGCTCACCACCAGGAGCGCCTCCGACGCCGCCTCCACCGTGACGTACCAGCCGGGGCCCACGTAGAGCAGCCGGCCGGGCGCGAGCACCTCGCCGGGCGGCAGCATCAGGGTGAAGACGCGGCCGGCCCGGGTGACCACGCGGCGCCGCGCGCGGCGGCGCTCCTGCGCGGTCAGGTCCACCGCGTCGGCCTCGAATCCCGCGAGCTCGGCCCGATCGTCCCGCACGGGCAGGCCCGCGATGACGACGGTGTCGCCGGTCACGCCCGGCGGCCGGTCTCCAGGTGCTCGCGCCAGTAGTGGTGCGTCTTGGCCACCACCGTGATGACGCTCTTCACCTGGTCCTCGAGCCGGAAGTCGGGCCCCGCGGGCAGGAGCAGCCGGTCGCCCTCGACGCGCGCGTCCACGTTCTCCAGGATGATGACCGCGCAGAGCCACGCGGCCATGCGCGCGCTCTCGCAGCGGATCGCGATCAGGCCGGGGCCGCCCGCCTCCGCGACCAGCCCGGTGGTCTCGAGAATGCCGCGCTCCAGCTCGGCCAGCATCTCCGGTGCGGACCCGCCCCCCGGGGCGTCCGGCGCGGGCGCGTGCAGCGCCTGGTCGGCCCCGCGCTGCGGCGGCCCGCCATGGAGGGCGAGCTCGCAGAAGGTGGTCCACATCGCGCCCCAGTCCGGACGGCCGGCGCGCCAGACGAAGGGCGCCGACGCCATCGCCTCGGCGTCCGAGGTCGGCGGCGACAGCTCGCGTATGCGGGCGGGACTCCGGCGGAGGAGAGGCTGGGCCTGATCGAGGGTCTCGATGGGCACGGTGGCGAGGGTGACCGGGACGCCGGTGCGCTGCGCGAGCGCGGCGGCGGCCTCCGCGCACGTCTCCCGCGCGGCCGCCGCGAGCGCGGCGTCCACGACGAGCACGATGCGCCCCGCGATGTCGTCCGGTTGCTCCATTGCCGCGTCCGGATCATACCACTCGGGCTCCCGCGGCTCCCGCGGGGGCGGGCACCGGATCAGGGCAGGAGCGCGAGCTGGCGCGATTGGGCCACGAGCACGCCGGCTCCGTCCCAGATCTCGTAGGCGTGAGCCGGCGCCGGCCAGGAGCAGGACTCCGCACAGGCCGGAAGGCGACCCCGTCGATCTGGAGGCTGCGTCGAAGGAAGCTCGAGTCGGGCAAGTTTACGGCATCTCGGGCAGGCCGACCGCCTGCCGGATCTGGGCGAGCTGATCGGCGTGGCCGTGCCAGTGCCGGTCGAACATGGCGCCCACGAAGATCGCGAGCGTGATCTCGTCGGTCCCGACGAGCGGCTCGAACAGCGGGATGCGCGCCTTGCGGCCGAGGTCCGGCTCGCCGAGCATCTCGAGATAGGCGAACACCTGGCGCCGCTGCGCGTCGAGGGCGGCGGTCAGCTCGGCCAGGGTCATCCGCCCGCGCTCCGCGGTCACCGTGGCCACGCCGGGGATGATTTCGGTCAGCGGTGGGTCGGTGACCGCGAAGCACTCGAGCAGGCCGGTGGGCCGGAAGCCGGGCTCGAAGAGCAGGTGGCAGAGCACCTGCCGGGTGGTCCACTGCCCGGGCGCGTGAGCTCGCTCGAGGTGGACCTCCATGCCCGCGAGCTGCCGCTCGAGCCGCTCCCAGGCCGCGTCGTTCTTCTTCCGGAGCTCGTTCACGGTTGCGTTGCTCATGATGGGTCTCCTTTCGAGACCCATCCTCGGGGGGAAGCGTCATGCTCGCAATTACGCGAGAGGTAATCGGGTGTAACCTACCGACACGATGCTCGCGGTCCGCCGACGCTTCGAGTTCGAGCGCGACGCCTTCGCGTTCCCCAACGAGCTGGTGTGGGAATATCACTTCGACGAGGCGACCGGGGCCACCGCGGCCCGGCGGCGGGTCCCCGCGCCCGACTACGCGCTGCGCTGCTTCGTCCTGATCCGCGCCGCCCGTCAGTTCCTCTACCACGCGCGCTTCGATCCCGCCGCGCCGCCCGTCCCCGACGACGTCTGCCGGCGGCAGATCCGCGCGGTCCTGACGCGCAACCCGCGCCGGCCGTCGCCCGCGGGCGAGCGGATCGTGATCCCGGGCTACCCGGGCCTCCGCGAGATGAGCGTCGCGCGCGAGCCGCTGCTGAAGCGGGAGTGCGGCGGGGCCTGGCGCTCCTACGTGCTGCGAAGCCACTGGCACGTCGTGGTGCCGGTCTCGCGGAGCCACCAGGATCGCACCGCGCGCGAGCTGCTCGAATCGGTCCGGCACGACCGCGCCCCGATCGTCCACCTGCTGCGCTTCCCATCGCTCACGATCAACCACGGCATGGTGATCTTCGACGCGAGGCCCACCGAGACCGGCGTCGTGTTCCTGGCCTACGATCCCAACGAGCCGGCGCGACCGGCCCGCCTCACCTACGATCGGTCGCGCCGGACCTTTTCACTCCCCGCCAATCGCTACTGGCCCGGCGGCGACCTCAACGTCTTCGAGATCCTCCGCCGCTGGTACCTGTGAGCCGGCGCGACCGGCAAAAACCCCGGGGCCGCGGGGGCGATCTGGCTTAGACTACCGGCTATTCCGCGGCGGCCACGATCGGCCCCGCTCAATCCCCGTCGAGGAGGACGAGCCCACATGTCCGATCACGAGCCCACCGGCCTGAGCCGGCGTCAACTCCTGAAGACCGGCGCGCTGCTCGCCGCCGCGCCCATCCTGGGCGCGACCCGACGCGCCGCCGCCCAGAGCCCCGCCCGGGCCACCAAGGTGCTCGACTTCCAGACCGGCGCGGACGTCGCGAAGGCCGAGCAGGAGGGCGAGGTCGTCTACTACAGCCACGACGGCGAGGCCGGCATCGCGGCCCTGCTCGATGGCTTCCGCAAGGACTTCCCCAAGATCAAGACCAGCTACGTGCGCGCCCAGACCGGGGCGCTCTACGCCAAGATCACCGCCGAGCGCTCGGCGAACCGCTTCGGCGTCGACGTCCTGCAGCTCTCCGACATCTCCCCCGCCATCGACTTCCAGAAGAAGGGCGGCTACGAGCTGCACGTCTCCCCGGAGCACGCGGCCTACAAGCCCGCCTACCAGAGCACGCCCGCCGGCCACTTCACGTGGGCGGGCGTCACCTTCGCGGGCATCGCCTACAACCGCTCCAAGGTGAAGGCGGAGCAAGCGCCCAAGACCTGGAAGGACATCCTGAGCGCGACTCACAAGGACGGCATCAGCGCCAAGCTCTCGACCTCCGGAATGCAGCACATGCAGTGGTACACGCTCCGCAAGCTCTACGGCGCCGACTTCTGGCAGGAGTTCGCCAAGCAGCGCCCCAAGGGCTTCGACTCGCGCGCGCAGCTCTTCGACCGTCTCGCCAAGGGCGACGACCGCGTCTGCGCGCTCGCCGAGTACGCGGGCTACACCCTCTTCAAGGAGAAGGGCGCGGAGATCGACTTCGTGGCGCCTCCCGACGGGCTGCCCGCGACCCCGGCCCTCATCGGGGTCGTGAACCGCGCGCCGCATCCGGAGGCGGCCAAGCTCTTCGTGGACTGGGCGCTCTCCAATCGCGGCCAGTCCGTGTACCAGACGCAGACCATCCTGCTCTACGGCTCGGTCCGGACCGACGCGCCGCCGATGGCGACCGGCAAGAAGCTCGCCGACTTCAAGCTCCTCTTCCCCTCCGACTGGACCGACTTCCAGGCCAGTCA
The DNA here is from genome assembly GCA_035312605.1 of Candidatus Methylomirabilota bacterium. Taxonomy (GTDB): domain Bacteria; phylum Methylomirabilota; class Methylomirabilia; order Rokubacteriales; family CSP1-6; genus CAMLFJ01. The sequence goes on along the minus strand of DATGBR010000244.1, from coordinate 1,512 downwards.
CGGCGCCTTCGTCAAGGAGTGGAACGCGCTGATGGGGCTCTGAGGCCCGGGACGACCCGGTGGAGTCGCGTGCGCGGGCCCGGCGCCTCTGGCCGGGCCCGCGGCTCGTCAGCCTGCTGGTCGGCGGCGCCGCCGCGGTCCTCGTCCTCTACCCGATCGCCTTCCTGCTCCAGGCCTCGCTGAGCGTGGGCGACCCCCAGGCCCGCCCGCCCGAGGCCTACGGCCTCGGCAACTTCGCGGACCTGCCCCGCTACGGTCATATCTTCGCCAACACCGTGAGCGTGGCGGTGGCCGCGACCGTGATGGCGGTCGTGTTCGGCTTCGTGATGGGCTGGATCCTCTCGCGCACCAACGTGCCGGGCCGCGGCGCGCTCGAGCAGCTCATGGCCCTGCCCTACTACGTGACCCCGCTGATGGGCGCGCTCGCCTGGAGCCTGATCGGCTCCCCGAGCGGCGGCTTCCTGAACCAGGTCTGGCGGGCGGTGGGCGGCGAGAGCCACCTCATCGACGTCACCACCCCCTACGGCATCGCCTGGGTGATGGCCCTCTTCGAGGGCTCGGTGGCCTTCGTGATGATCGGGGCGGTGATGAAGTCGATGGACCCGGCGCTCGAGGAGGCCTCGCAGGTCCTCGGGGCGGGGCGCCTCCGGACGATGCTGCGCATCACACTGCCCCTCGTCCTGCCCGGCGTGCTGGGCGCCGCGATCTTCGTGTTCGCGGAGATGCTCGGCTCCTTCTCGGCCGCGCTGGTGCTCGGGCTGCCGAGCCGCTTTTATGTGGTGACCACCGCGATGTACCAGCTCGTCTCCCAGTACCCGCCCCAGTTCCCGCGCGCCGCCGCCATGGGCGTCTCGCTCTTCGGGGTGATGTTCGCCATGGTCTACGTCTACCGTCGGATCATCCGCGCGGGCAGCTACGCCACCATCACCGGCAAGGCCTTCCGCCCGCGGGTGATGGACGTGGCCGGGCTGCGCTGGCCGCTGCTGGCCCTCTGCGGCGCCTACCTCGGGATCGCGGTGGTCCTGCCGGTGGTCACCCTGCTCTACGCCTCGTTCCAGCGGCTCGCCACCGCGTTCCCGCGCGCGAGCAACTTCACCCTCGCCAACTACGAGACCGCGCTCTCGCTCGACGCGGTGCGGACCGCGCTCTGGGACAGCCTGCTCCTGGGCCTCGGCACCGCGAGCATCGGCGTGGTGCTGATGGGCTTCCTCGCGTGGATGATCTACCGCTCGCGGCTGCCCGGGGTGGGCGCGATCGAGTACGTGCTGATGTTCCCGCAGGCGGTGCCGCGCCTCGTCTTCGCGTTCGGCATGCTGTGGGCCTGGCTGATCTTCCCGATCCCGATCTACGGCACCCTCTGGCTGCTCCTGATCGCCTACCTCACCGTGTTCCTGCCGCTCGGGCTCCGGACCATCGCGGGGGTGATGCTCCAGATCGACCGCTCGCTCGAGGAGTCGGCCCAGATGTGCGGGGCGTCCTGGGGCTACCGCATGCGCACCGTCACCATGCCGC
>DATGBR010000243.1:0-5921 GCA_035312605.1 Candidatus Methylomirabilota bacterium | reverse complement strand
CACCTGCACCCAGTAACTGCCGCCCGCGGCGGCCGGCTTGCTCGCGCTCTTGCTGCTGCTCGCGGACGCGGTGCGCTCGGGCGCCTTCGCCTTCTCGGCCGCCTTGCCGGGCGTCGAGGGGGCCGGCATCTCGGGCCGCGCGGGCGGGGTGCTCACCGCGGGCGGCGGCATCACCGGGGCCGGGGTGGCGGCCGGCGGAGTCGGTGCCGGGGTCGGCAGCTGGGCCGCGGGCGGCGGCGGCACCGGGGCGGGCGCGGCCGGCGGCGGTATGGGTGCCGGGGTCGGCGGCGGCGTGGGCTCGCTCGGCCGGGTCGTCGTCACCTTGGGCGGCGGCGTGGGCTCGAACCAGCCGCCGATCAGCGGCACCGCGATCACCGCGATCACCGCGAGAACGAGCAAGACCAGGACCGCGCGGAACCAACCGGTCGCGAAGATGCTGCGCTGTCCATATTCCTCCTGCTCTTCGTCCTCCAGGAAATCGTCGTCATCGGGGCGCTCAGGGCTCACGCTGGCCTCGTTGGATGCTCGGTCTTTGAAAAGCTAGGCATTGTTATAGCACCAGTGCCGGAGCCGCTCAAACGAAATCGCTAGGGGTTCTGCCTAGTTAGCACGTACCGGCTCAGGCCCGGCGGCGCGCCCGGCCCGGCCGCTTGGCGCCACGGCCGACCGCCTTGCGGAAGAGCAGGCGGAGCGGCGAGCCGGCGAAGCTGTGGGAATGGCGCAGGGAGTTGATCAGATACCGCTCGTACGAGAAGTGGATCTGGTCCGGCAGATTCACGCGGATCGCGAACGTAGGCGGGCCGATCGCCACCTGCTGCGCCGACTGCACGCGCAGCGCCACGCCGCGCGAGGACATCGGGCGGCGCTCGACGGCCTCGCGCAGCGTCGACAGCACCTCGCCCGGCTGCAGGCGCTTCTGCGCTTCCGCCGCCACCAGATCGACCTGATCGAAGAGATCACGCAGGCCGAACCCGACGACCGCGGACGTGAAGCAGACCGGGGCGTGCTCGAGGAACGGCAGCCGCTCGTAGATCTGGGTGGTGACGTCCCCTTTGGTGACGAGGCCGGGCGGCACCAGGTCCCACTTGTTGACCGCGACCACGGTGGCGCGGCCCGCGTCGTTGGCGTAGCCCGCGATGTGCGCGTCCTGCGCGGCCACCCCCTCGGAGGCGTCCACCACCAGCACCGCGACCTGGCATCGCTCGAGGCTCTTGAGGGCCATCACCACCGCGAGCTTCTCCAGCGGCTCGGTCACCTTCCCCTTGCGCCGGATGCCGGCGGTGTCGATCAGCAGGTAGTCGCGGCCGCGGAAGCTCAGCGGGGTGTCCACCGCGTCCCGCGTGGTGCCCGGCTTATCGTGCACGAGCACGCGCTCGTGACCGAGCACCGCGTTCACCAGCGACGACTTGCCCACGTTGGGCCGGCCAATGATGGCCACCCGCGTGCCCTCGGTCTCCGCCTCCGGCAGCACCGCGGGCGCGAGTTCGCGGCAGGCCTCGAGCAGCTCGGCCACCCCGCGCCCGTGCTCGGCGGAGATGGTCAGCACCGGCGCGAAGCCCAGCCGGTAGGCGTCGCCGGTGGGCGTCTCCTGCTCGGCCCCGTCGACCTTGTTGACCGCGAGCAGCACCGGTCGGTTGCTCTTGCGGAGGATGCCCGCGATCTCCTCGTCGAGCCCACTCACCCCCGCGCGACCGTCGACGACGAAGACCAATAGATCGGCCTCGTCCACCGCCTGCAGTACCTGGCGCCGCACGCCCTGCACCAGGTCGGACTCGCTGCTCGGGTCGAAGCCGCCGGTGTCGACCACGGTGGCCTGCCAGCGCTCGTGGACCGCGGTGCCGTAGAGGCGGTCGCGCGTCACGCCGGGCACGTCGCGAACCAGCGAGCGCCGGCGGCCGATGAGCCGGTTGAAGAGCGTGGACTTGCCCACGTTGGGGCGCCCCACGATGGCGATGATCGGGCGCAGCACCGACTCGTCCCCTCCTGCCCTCGCCGCCTACCGCCCGAGGAGGGCGGCCAGGAAGGCCGGGGCGGTGGGCTCGACCGCGGTGACCGGCGCCCCGAGCGCGGCGCCGAGATCGGCGGGGGTCAGGTCGTCTAGGAAGACGCCCGCCCCGTCGCGGAGGGTCACCGCCGGCACCAGCACCTCGTCGCCGAGCCCGCGGCCGCCGCAGCCGACCTCTCCGAGCTGGAGCTGGATATCGCGGCCGGTGAGCAGGCCCGCCACCCCGATCCCGCGGCCGAAGAACTCGTTGCGGATCGGCACCAGATCCACCGTCAGGCCGGGGAGCGCGAGCCGGTCGAGGAGCGCCCGCATGCGCGGGGCGAACAGCTCGCCGGTCACCACCGTCGCCCGCCGCGGCCGCGAGAGCGGCGCGGGCGGCCGGGTCAGCGCGCGTGTCCACGCGTCCTCGAAGCGCCGCACGAGGCCGATGCCGTCCTCCGCGACCGCGAAGCCCTCGTACGCGCGCGCGGGCGGCAGCGGCAGGCCCGCGCTCAGGTACAGCTCGTCGGCGGCCCACACGAAGCGGGTGCCGAGCGTGGCCTGGAACGCGCGCTGCCAGCCCTCGACGGCGCGCACGAGCGTGACCGCTTCCTCGGCGGTGACCGCCCGCAGATCGGGCAGCCGCTCGCGGTGGCGCGTGAGGCCGACCGGCACCACCGCGGTAGTGGGCACCGCGGGATGCAGGCGCGCCAGCTCGTGCACGGTGCGCTCGAGGTGCGCGCCGTCGTTCCACCCCGGGCACAGCACAATCTGGGCGTGCATCGCGATCCCGGCCTTGGCGAGGCGCTCCATCACCGGCAGCAGCTCGCGCCGGACCCGCGGCTGGCCGAGGAGGGCGTGGCGCAGATCGGGATCGGTCGCGTGCACCGAGACGTAGAGCGGGGAGAGCCGCTGGGTCTCGATCCGCTGGAGCTCCGCCTCGTCGAGATCGGTCAGCGTGATGTAGTTGCCGTGCAGGAACGACAGGCGGAAGTCGTCGTCCTTCACGTAGAGGCTCTTGCGCATGCCCTTCGGGAGCTGGTGGATGAAGCAGAAGACGCACTTGTTGGCGCAGGTGGCGATCTCGGCGGGCCGGGGCGGCGCGAGCTCGAGGCCGAGCGCCGCCCCCCGGCGGGTCATCCGTACCGTCCGCTCTCGCCCCTCCCGGTCGAGGGAGAGGTCGAGCGTCTCCTCTCCCGCGTGGAAGTGGAAGTCGATCACGTCGCGCAGCGGCGCGCCGTTGATCGCGAGGATGCGATCGCCCGGACGGAGGCCCGCCCGCGCGGCCGCCGTCCGCGGCGCCACCGCCGCCACCACCACGCCCTCCGCGGTCGACGCGGGCCGGCGAGGCACGGTCAGAGCCGCCCGCCCACCGAGGTGGGCGTCTCGAGCTGCTTCAGGCCCATCACCATGTACTGCAGCCCGGAGGTGATGGTGAAGCCGGCGGTGACCCAGGCCAGGAGCTTGGTCACGAACGGCGGGACGAGCTGGAAGTACGCCGACGCCATCGCGGCGAGCACGAGCGCCATCTGGAACACGGTGGACATCTTGCCGACCCAGGTCGGCGAGGGGTGCACGGTGCCGCCCGCCACGTGGATGACCAGCACGCCGATGCTCAGCACCACGTCACGGCTCACCACCACTGCGGTGATCCAGAACGGGAGGACCTTGAGCCAGGTGAGCGTGACGAAGCCGGAGGTGAGCAGCAGCTTGTCCGCGACCGGGTCGAGGAAGGCGCCGAGCCGCGTCTGGCGGCCCTGGACGCGCGCCACGTAGCCGTCGAGCAGGTCGGTCAGGCTCGCCAGGCAGAACACCATGAGCGCCGCGCCCGCTCGCCGGTAGACGAGCAGGGTGACGAAGACCGGGATCAGCAGGATACGCAGCGTCGTGAGCCAGTTGGGGAGTCCCATGGAACGGTCCGCGAGGGCCGAGGCCCGATTGTAGCACCGACTTCAGCTTGGCAGCCGGTACCCCTCGAACGAGGCCATCAGCCGCCGCGGCATCTCGACCTCGACCCGGATGCCCTCGGGTTCGTCCTGGCGCGTGAGTACCCGCCCCCGCTCGTAGCAGGCGGCGAGCGCCGGCCCATCCGCGTAGGGGATGCGCAGGGTGAGCCGGGCCACGCGCGGGCTGAGCGCCAGATCGATCCGGTCGCGGAGCGCCTCCATGCCCTCCCCGGTGCGTGCCGAGATCGCGACCCCGTCGAAGCGGGACAGCAGGGAGCGGGCCGCTCCCGGCTCGAGGCGGTCGATCTTGTTCAGCGCGACGATCATGGGCCGGCCCATCAGCTCGAGCTCGCCCAGCAGGGCCTCCACCGCCTGCACCTGGTCGTCCAGTCCTGGGTGGCTCGCGTCGACGACGTGGATCAGCACGTCCGCCTCGGTCAGCTCCTCGAGGGTGGCCTTGAAGGCGGCCACCAGCTGGTGCGGCAGCTTGCGGATGAAGCCCACGGTGTCGGTCAGGATGAACGAGGCGTGAGTCGGGCTCGTGACCAGGCGGGCCGTCGGGTCGAGGGTGACGAAGAGCGCGTCGGCCGCCAACCGGTCGGCGCCGGTCAGGTGGTTGAGCAGCGTGGTCTTGCCCGCGTTGGTGTAGCCGACGAGGGCGACCACCGGGACCCCGCTCGCCTTGCGGCGGTCGCGGAGCAGGCGCCGGTGCACCCGCACACGCTGCAGCTCGTCGCGGATCTTCTGGATGCGATGCCGGATCATGCGCCGGTCGGACTCGATCTGCATCTCGCCGGGGCCCCGCGTCCCGATGCCGCCGCCGGTGCGCTCGAGGTGCTTCCACTGCCCCACCAGGCGCGGGAGCAGGTACGAGAGCTGGGCCAGCTCCACCTGCAGCTTGCCCTCCATGGTGCGGGCGCGCTGGGCGAAGATGTCGAGGATGAGCGCGGTGCGGTCGATCACCCGCACCCCGAGCGAGCCGCCCAGGTTGCGCTCCTGGATCGGCGAGAGCGGATCGTCGGAGATCATGAGGTTGGCGCCCTCGCGCTTGGAGAGCGTTCTGATCTCCTCCACCTTGCCCTTCCCGAAGTAGAGGCCCGGGGTCGGCGCCCGCCGGTCCTGGGTCGCCCGCCCCACCACGCGGGCCCCGGCCGATTCGGCCAGGCGGCCCAGCTCGTCGAGGCTCTCCTCCACCACCACCCGCGGCTGCTGGGGCAGCCGCACGGCCGCCAGCACCGCCTTCTCGCGTGACTTCACTCGGTCAGCCCCTCCTGCGTGAGATGTTTCAACACCGCCTCGGCGGCGCCCTCGACGCCGCCCGCCGCATCCACGTCGATCCAGCGGATCTCCGGATCGCGCGCGAACCACGTCATCTGCCGCTTCGCGTACCGCGTGGTGTCGCGGATCATGAGCCGCAGCGCCTCCTCGACCGGCAGGCGGCCCCGCGCGGCCAGAGCCAGGGGCCGGTAGCCGATGCCGTCCATGGGTGGCCGCTCCGGATCGTGGCCTGCGGCGAGCAGGCGCTCCACCTCGCTCATCATGCCACGGGCGAGCATCGCGCGCGCCCGGAGCGCGATCGCCGCATTGAGCGCGGCGCGCTCCCGGCCGAGGCCGATCATCGCGAGACGCCAGGCCCGCGTGGCGCCGCTCCAGTCCCCCTCCGCGTCGTCGGCCGGCGGGGTCGCGCTCCCGGCGTGGATCTCGATCGCGCGGACGACGCGCACGCGGTCGTTGGGGTGCAGGCGGCGAGCGATCTCGGGCGCCAGCGCGGCCAGCCGCGCGTGGAGCGCCGCGCTGCCCTGCGCCTGGGCCATCGCCTCCAGCTCCGCGCGCAGAACGGGATCGGCGGGGGGGGCTGGGGTGAGGCCCTTGAGCAGGGCGCGGACGTAGAGGCCGGTACCGCCCACCACCACCGGCAGCCGCCCGCGTCCGTGGATGGCGGCGATGGCGGCCCGCGCGTCGGTCCGGAACCGCGCGGCGTGGTAGCGCTC
>DATGBR010000242.1:0-4932 GCA_035312605.1 Candidatus Methylomirabilota bacterium | reverse complement strand
GCTCACGCTGCAAGAGGTCGCCAAGGAGGCGCTCGATCCGGCCAGGCTGCCGAAGGACATGGAGGTCGGCCTGCTCGCCACCGCCACCTGGGCGGCGCCGATTCAGAACTTCCCCAACGGCTGCCACGTCTGCGAGGTCGAGATCGACGCGGAGACCGGCGCGGTCCGCGTGACGCGCTACGCGGTGGTCGACGACGTGGGCCGCATGATCAACCCGATGCTGGTGAAGGGGCAGATCCACGGCGGCATCGTCCAGGGCCTGGGCCAGGGGCTGGCCGAGGTGCTCCCCTACGACGCCTCGGGCCAGCTCCTGGCCGGATCCCTGATGGACTACGCGATCCCGCGCGCCGACGAGCTGCCGCTCTTCGACGTGGACTCGCACGAGGTGGCGACCCGGGTCAACCCGCTCGGCGCCAAGGGCGTGGGGGAGGCCGGCACGGTGGGCGCGCTGCCCGCGCTGCTCAACGCGGTCAACCACGCGCTGGCCCCGCTGGGGGTCCGCCACCTCGACATGCCGGTGACCCCCGAGCGGGTCTGGCATGCCATGCGGGCCAACGGACACTGATGCACGCGCTGGTCCTCGAGCGCTTCGGCGGGCCGTTCGTCGCCAAGGAGGTGCCCACGCCCGCCATCGCGCCCCACGAGGCGTTGGTCCGCGTGCGCAACGTGGGCGTCTGCGGCACCGACGTGAAGATCCGCGCCAACCGGATGGGGCTGGGCGTGATCCCGCTCATCATGGGCCACGAGATCGCGGGCGAGGTGGCGGAGGTGGGCGGGGAGGTGCGCGGCTTCGCGGCGGGCGACCGGGTGGTGGTGAACTTCTACCTCACCTGCGGCCGCTGCCCGTTCTGCCGGGCGGGGCGTGACACCCTCTGTCCCGAGACGCGCCAGCACGGCTTCAGCATCGACGGCGGCTTTGCCGAGTACATGAAGACGCCGGGCGTCAACCTCTGCAAGGTGCCGGACCACGTGTCACTCGAAGGCGCGTGCATCCTGGGCGACGCGGTCGCCACGTCCTACCACGCGATCACCAAGCGGGCGCAGGTGCGGCCGGGCACGACGGTGGCGCTGGTGGGCGTCGGCGGGGTGGGCCTGCACGCGCTCCAGATGGCGCGGCTGGCCGGCGCGTGGGTGGTCGCGATCGACGTGAGCGAGGCGCGGCTCGAGCTGGCGCAGCGCCTGGGCGCCGACGCGGTGATTGACGCGCGCCGCGGGCCCTTCCACGACGCGGTGCGGAAGCTCACCGACGGCCAGGGCGTGGACGTGGTGCTGGAGTTCGTCGCCAACGAGACCACGCTGCCGTCGAGCTACCAGTCGGTGCGGCGCGCGGGGCGCCTCGTCTTCGTCGGCTACACGCCCCAGCTGCCGCTGCCGGTGATGCCGCACGAGCTGGTGCGCAACGAGCTCGAGATCGTGGGCTCGCGCGCCAACACCAAGCAGGAGCTGCAGGAGACGATGGACCTGGTGGCCCGCGGCCGCATCAAGCCCATCGTCGATCGGGTGATCCCGCTGGCCGACGTCGAGACCGCCTTCGACGCCCTCCGCGAGGGCCGCCCCCTCGGCCGCAACGTCCTCGCCGTCTAGAACCCTCTCCCCTCCGGGGAGAGGGTAGGGTGTGGGGCGAGAGGGTGAGGGGCAAGGCCGCTCGCCGTCCCCACCGCGGTCTTCTCCCCGTCCTGGTTCTGACACCACACCTCGACGACCACCCGCGTCCCCGCCCCCTCGCGCCGCGTCTCCTTCACGACCCCGTGCACGGTGAGCCGGTCGCCCGCGTAGACCGGCTTGATGAACGCCATCGACAGGGTGCCGCCCTTGACGAACCCGGCGCCCAGGAGCCGCGTCATCATCTCCGACACGTAGGCGGTCGACATCATCCCCTGCGCCAGCGTGGTGCGGAACCCCTTGGCGTGGGCCCAGGACGGGTCGGTGTGGATCGAGCGTGGCCGCACCCCCGAGTAGACGTCGATCCGCCGCTGCGTCGGCTCCTTCTGAATCGACGGCAGCTCCTGCCCGACCGCGATGGTCTCAGCGACCGGCATGGCGGGTACCCTCCGGGATCAGCATCTGGGTGAACTGCCCCCGGACGAGGGGCGCGCCCCGCTCGTCCTCCGTCACGTACTCGGTGACCATGTACTGGCGGCCCCGCCGCTCGTACTTGTCGATCACCCGGCCGCGGGAGCGCACGCGCATGCCCGGCCGCACCGGCTCGAGGAAGTTGAACTCCATCTTGGCGTGGAGGCCGGCGTGCACGATGTACTTGCCGTGGCGGAGCAGCAGCGCCTGGTTGGCCATGAGGGTCGGGTGCGCCACCGGGCCGCCGAAGGGCGACGGGCCGGAGAACCAGGGATGGTCGTCCTCCACCGCGAAGGCGTAGGCCTCGATGTCCTCCGGGGTCACCAGGTGCGTGTCCGACACGAACTCCTCGCCGACGGTCAGGGTCTCGTAGGTGAGCTTCGGGAACTCGGTCATCGCGCTCGCTCCTCCGTGGGCAACGGTTTCTTCGTTTGCAGCGCCGGGAGCACCTCCGCGGTGAAGCGGTCGAGCTGGGCGAGCTGATCGGCGCCGACGAACCGGATGCAGAGGTCGGTCACGCCCGCCGCGGCGTAGCGGCCGAGCGCCTCGATGACGACCTCCGCGGGGCCGAGGCCCATCAGCCCCCGCTCGTGCACGCCCCCGCCGTAGTAGGTGGCCAGGAACTCGGTGGTGGCCCGCTCCGCGGTGCGCACGTCGTCCTCGAGCCGCACCGTGGTGTAGACGACGAGGGGGAAATCGGCGCGGGCGCGGCCGTGACGCGCCAGACCCTCGAGCGCCCGCTCGCGGATCAGCCCGCATTCCGCCGCGTGCACGTAGGTCGTGATGATGCCGTCGCCGAGCCGGCCGAAGCGATCGAACTGAGCGGGCAGCAGCTCGCCGCGGTTCCCCGCGGTGATCAGGATGGGCGGCCCCTCCGGTTGCCACGGCAGCGGCCCGATGGTGTGGTCCACCAGATCGAGATCGTGGCCGTGATGCGTCACCGGCTCGCCGGTCCAGAGCCGCCGCCAGATCTGGACGTGCTCCTCCAGCCGGCGCACCCGCCCCTTGTGGTCGGCGCCGCAGGCCGCCCACTCGCGCTCGGCGCTCGGCAGGCTCCAGCCCACGCCCAGGCCGAGCAGCAGGCGGCCGCGCGAGATCTGGTCGACGTTGGCGAGCTGCTGGGCCAGCACCACCGGGTGGCGGAGCGCGGGCAGCAGCACCGCGGTCCCGAGCCGCACGCGGTCCGTGATGCCGGCCAGGTAGGCCAGCGTCGTCAGCGCGTCGAGCCGTGGCTTGGCCACGATGCTGTCACCCACCCACACCGCGTCGTAGCCGGCCCGGTCGGCCTGGCGGGCCATGGTCCAGCAGTCCTCGACGGGGGGACGCCGGGCCGACTCCATCACCACCGCCCGCGTGGGAATCAGGACGCCGATGCGCATGAGCTCTCCTTTTCCTGCATGACATTGCCATAGCGGTGGACGGTGCGCGAGACCGCCTGCTCGCGCAGGTAGGCGCGCAGCTCGAGGCGCCCGGCCCCGAGCGCCGGCGCGTCGAGGACGACCACGCCGGCGGCGTGGGCCGCCGCCCGCACCTCGCGCGAGAGCGGCACCAGCGCGCGCAGGCGCTCGCCTCCATCCGCCCCGAGCCGCGCGGCCAGCGCGGGCTCGGGCTCGACCGCCGCCGCGACGTCGGCCGGGGCGGCCCGCCAGGGCCCGGGCACGCCCTCCGCCAGGCTGACCTCGACGGGCACCCCGCACGCGCACGCGGCGAGAAGGACCTGGGCGAGGGCGAGCCGACCGGCCGGCGTCGCCGCCTCCGCGCGGACGAGCACTCGCCGGCACCGGCGGTAGCGGAAGACGTTGCGCTCGCCCAGGAGCCGGACCGGCTCGTGCTCCCGACCGAAGTGCTCCTGCCAGGCGTGCGCGTAGCTCGCCGCGCTGGCCCGTAGCACCGCCGCCGGCTCTCCGGGCGGCACCGCCTCGAGGCAGCGCTCCAGCAGCTCGGCCATGGCGGGCGGCAGCGGCGCACCGGCGGCCGGCAACGCGACCTGGTGCCAGCGGCCGAGCTGGGCCACGTAGTTCGGCCCGCCGGCCTTGGCCCCCGGCCCCACCGACGAGGCCTTCCAGCCGCCGAAGGACTGCCGCGCCACGATCGCTCCGGTGATGTGGCGGTTGACGTAGAGGTTGCCAGCCTCGACGCGGTCGAGCCAGCGCGCGATCTCGCGGTCGTCGAGCGACTGGATGCCGCTCGTGAGCCCGAACGGGATCGCGTTGACGAGGGCGATGGCCTCGTCGAGATCCGCCGCGCGCATGAGGCCGAGCACCGGCCCGAAGCACTCGGTCAGGTGGAAGAAGGAGCCGGGGCGGACGCCCAGCTTGATGCCGGGCGACCAGAGCGGCGGCGCCTCGCTCAGGGCTCGCGGCTCGAGCAGCCACTCCTCGCCCGGGTCGAGCGTGGTCAGCGCCCGGCGCAGCGCCTCGCCGGGCGGCTGGGTGAGCGGCGTGATGCGGCTCGCCTCATCCCACGCGCGGCCGACCGTGAGGCTCTCCGTCGCGTCGCGGAGCTGGCGGCGGAAGGCCGGGTCGTCGTAGACCTCGGCTAGGCAGATGGCGAGGCTGGCCGCCGAGCACTTCTGGCCGTTGTGGCCGAAGGCCGAGCGGACGAGATCGCGGATGGCCTGGTCGCGATCGGCGAGCGCCGTGATGACGATGGCGTTCTTGCCGCTCGTCTCCGCGAAGAGCGTGAGCTCGGGCCGCCAGCCGAGGAAGAGGCGCGCCGTCTCCACCGAGCCGGTGAGGATGACGCCGCTCACGCGCGCGTCCGTCACCAGCCCGCGGCCGATCTCGTCGTCGGGGCACGGCAGGAACTGTAAGATTTCGCGCGGGATCCCGGCCTGCCAGAGACAGCCGGCCAGCCCCC
>DATGBR010000241.1:0-3427 GCA_035312605.1 Candidatus Methylomirabilota bacterium | reverse complement strand
TAGCTCACGAAGAAGTAGCCCGCGAGCGACCAGAACAGCGCGAGGTAGTAGAACGGGATCGGCGCGCGCAGCTCCACGCCCGCCAGCGCCGGCGTCATCACGCTCTGGCACCCCTGGAAGCCGTTGAAGAGCGAGTAGTTCTGCTGGGCGAGGTAGTAGAAGGCCACCCCGATGGCCAGCGTGATCATGATCGTGTAGATGCCCTCGGTGCGCACCGAGAACCAGCCGATGAGCGTCCCGCAGATCGTCGCGATCACGAGCGCGAGCACGACCGCCAGCCCCCAGGGCCAGCGCAGGCTGATGTCGGTGCCGCTCGTGGCGAAGATCGCGTACATGTAGCCGGCGATGCCCGCCACCGTCATCTGGGCGAGCGAGACCATGCCCCCGTAGCCGGCGAGAAACGTGAGCGAGAGCGCGATGAGCCCGAGCGCCAGGGCCTGGGCGCCGATCTGGAACGTGAAGAACGGGGTCGACACCCACGGATAGGCCAGCACCACCAGCAGCACCAGCAGGTGACGCGCCCTGACCCGGCGCGCGATCCACCCCGCCCACGCCGCCGGCCCGGCCGCAACCTCCCCCTCTCCCCTGAGGGGAGAGGGCCGGGGTGAGGGGCCGGTCGCGGGCCGCGCGGTCGCCCGACGGCCCGCAGCGCCCCCCGCCCACGCGTACCGCCCCGCCCCCGCGTTCATCGCCTTCCGCCAGTCCGCCGCGCTCACGCCCGCCTCCCGAGAATCCCCTGCGGCCGGAAGGCAAGCACGAGGGCCATGATCACGAAGGTGAACACGACGCTGTACGTCGGCGCGTAGGCGAGCCCGAACTGCTCCGCCACCCCGATGAGAATCGCCCCGATCGCGGCGCCGACGACGCTCCCCATCCCGCCCACGATGACCACCACCAGCGAGGCGAGCTGGTAGCGCGTGTCCTCTCCCGGGGCGATCGACAGCGCGGTGCCCCCGACCACCCCCGCGAAGCCGGCGAGGCCCGCCCCGATCGCGAAGGTGATCGCGAACACGAACTGCACGTTGACACCGGCGGCGGACAGCATCGCCCGGTCGTCCACCCCGGCGCGGATCATCATCCCGACGCGGGTGCGGTTGAGGAACCACCAGAGCAGGACGCCGATGGCGGCCGACATCGCGAGCAGCACCAGCCGGTAGGTCGGATACACCTCCACGATCGGCAGGAGCGTGCGGCCGAAGATGGCGCGGGGCGGGTCGAACTGGTAGATCTCGCCGCCGAAGATCCAGAGGAGGATGTCCGCCATCATGATCGAGAGCCCGATGGTCACCAGGGTCTGGCGCAGGTCCTCGCCGTGCATGAAGCGGAACACCGCCACCTGGAGCACGAGACCGAACAGAGCCGCGCTCGCGAAGCCGGCCGCCACCGCCATCAGCCACGACCCGGTCCGGTCGCCCACCACGTAGCCCACGTAGGCGCCGAGCAGGTAGAGCGAGCCGTGGGCCAGGTTGACATTGCGCATGAGGCCGAAGACCAGCGTGAACCCGCTCGCCACCAGGAAGTACAGCGCCGCGAGCGTGAGCCCGTTCATCCCGGTGGTGAGGAACAGCTTCGGGTTGTCGGCGAGCCCCCACACCACGAACCCCGCCGCCGGCACCCCGATCACGAACCCCCAAAACCACCGCCAGAAGCGCGACATGCTGGCTCTAGTCCACCCTATTCATGAGGCAGCTACCGTGACCGGACGGGTGGCGCCGCGGGCGGCTCCCGCGCGACCGAGCGCAGTGGGCCCCCCGAGTCCGGTGCGTCGCTCGAAGAGCGACGAGTCCGGCGAGTGGGTGACGGAGCCGGTCGCGCGGGAGCCGCCCGCGGCGACAGGACCCGTCCGCCTCACGCGTGGTTCGTTCATGAATGGTGGGGGCTACGCAACAGAACGGCCCCAGCGGGTTTGCGCGGAGCGGATCTCCGGCTCCTTGTAGAACACGCCGTCCTTCATCACCGCGAGCAGCTTGGCCGGGTCGCGCAGAATCGCCAGGTTCGAGAGCGGGTCGCCGTCCACCAGCAGGAGGTCGGCGAGGTAGCCGTCCTTGAGCTGGCCCAGCTCGCCGCCCATCATCATGATCTCGCCGCCGTGGCGGGTGGCCGAGAGCAGCGACTCCATCGGGGTCATCCCGACGTACTTCACGAGGTACTCCAGGTCTCGCGCGTTCTGGCAGTGGGGCGTGAAGGCGAACCCGTAGTCGCCGCCGGGCAGCACCCGGATCCCGCGCTTGTGCATCTTCCGGAGCGATTCGGAGGCGGCGGCCAGCTCGATCTCGTAGCCCATCTCGATCGCCTTCTGGCGGGTGATGCCCCACGGCGCCGCGTGATCGAGCATGGCGATCAGGATGCCGATGCCGGGCGCCACGAAGTGCTTGTCCCGGTTGGCCTCGAGCATGTCGAGCGCTTCCTCGTCGGCGAAGCTCGCGTGGTAGATGATCTCGATCCCGTGGCGCACGCACTGCTTGATGGACTCGCCCGAGCGGGCGTGGGCGGCCACCCGCTTGCCCCGCATCTTCGTCTCCTTCACCGCGACCGCGACCTCCTCGTCGCTCATCCAGGTGGTGCCCGCGGGCGCGGACGGCATGAAGTTGTCGCCCGAGAGGTTGAGCTTGATCGAGTCCACCCCGTACTTGAGGAACATGCGGACCGCGCGGCGCATCTCCTCGGCGCCGGTCACCGCCACCCCGAAGCTGAACTCGGGGAACGGCAGGTGGGGCAGCGTCTCGTCGCCGAGTCCGCCCACCACCGTGATCTCCTGGCTGGCCGCCAGATACCGCGGACCCGGGATGAGCCCCTGGTTGATCGCGTTGCGGGTGACCACGTCGAGCCGCGGCTTGGCGCACGCCGCGCCGACGCACGAGGTCCAGCCCGCTTCGAGGTAGCGCTTGGCCACGCTGGCCGACCACAGCACGTGCTCCTCGAGGGGCAGGCGCTGCAGGTCGGAGAGGTTGGCCGCGTCGTTCCAGGAGAAGTGGGTGTGGGCCTCGACCATCCCGGGCATCAGGGTGGCGCCGGCGCCGTCGATGACGGTGACGCCGGCGGTGGGCAGCGAGCGCGGGCCCCGGCCCACGCGCGAGATGCGGTTGCCCTGGACCAGGACCTCGCCGGGATACGGCTGGGCGCCGGTGCCGTCGAGGATGCGGACGTTGGTGAAGAGCACGCTGCTCATGAATAGCTCTCCTTAGCGGGCATTTTCAGCGGCCCGCCATGCGCTGGGCGTAGAAGCGCCGCAACAGGTCATCGCACTCCTCATGCTTCTCGACCATGGTCCAGTGCCCGCAGCGCGGCAGCACGGTCACCCGCGCCCCCCGGATGCGCTCGCCGATCTGCCGCACCGCCTGCGCGGGGGCGATCGCGTCCTCGTCGCCGGTGACCAGCAGCGTCGGGCACTCAATGCCGGCCACCTCCACCGCCTGCGCGTCGGCGA
>DATGBR010000240.1:0-5980 GCA_035312605.1 Candidatus Methylomirabilota bacterium | reverse complement strand
CACTTGCGGGCCGAGGTGGTCACCCGGTCGCGGAGGGCGGCCAGGCGCCCGCGGGCCTTGAGGCGCCGGCACAGCTCGATGTCCTCCATCAGCGGGATGTCCGGATAGCCGCCCACCGCCTCGAAGTCGGCGCGCCGCACGAAGATGGCCTGGTCGCCGGTGCAGATGCCCGTGGCGCGCGACCGCGCGTTCATGAACCAGGCGACCATTCCGAGGACGCGGCGGCGACTGTCGAAGCGCACGTCGAACCGGCCGCCGACCACGCCGGGCGCGGCGACGGCCTGCGCGACCGCGGCCTCGGCGCCGTCGGGCAGCCAGGTGTCGGCGTGCAGGAAGAGCAGCACGTCACCGCCCGCGGCTCGCGCGCCCGCGTTCATCTGCCGAGCCCGGCCGCGCGCGCCCTCGACGAGCCGGACGCCAGCCCGGCCCGCCACCACCGCGGCGGTCCCGTCGCGGCTGCCACCGTCCACCACGATCACCTCGGCCCCGGGGCAGACCCGTGCGAGGTCGGGCAGCAGCCCGACCAGGTTCGGGGCCTCGTCGAGCGCGGGGATGACGACGCTGAGCCTCATTCGCGCGGCCCGAGCGTGATCGCGTCGTAGTAGGCCACCGCGCGCTCGCCGGTGTCGTCGGTGTCGGTCATGAGCGCGATGCCCTCGATGCGGGGCGGCTCGCCGTCGCCTCCGCCTCCGACGATCCGCCGATAGTCGGCGTAGATATCGTGGGTCTCGCGGACCCAGGTTCCGGCGAGGGCGGCGCCGCTCTGCGCGACCACGATCTTGGCCCGCGCGGAGTACGCGTTGTCGAGCACCGTGCCCACCGGCAGCCGGCTCTCCCACACGTAGTTGAGCGCGAGGCCCGGCGGGTAGCGGCCGTAGAGCAGGCGCGCGGCCCAGTAGCGCGCGCGCTCCCATGCGCCGGCGGTCGCGGGATCGTACCGGAACGCCACGTACACCCGCGCCGCGTAGTCGTCGCCCGCCTTGCGGCGCGGGTCGGAGCGGGCGAGCACGCCCTCCACCTTCCAGCGCCAGGAGAGCATCCGGTGGACGCGCGGGTCGAGGTCGAGCGGCCGGTAGAGCGCGGAGGCGGACGCCTCCGCCTCGGCGCGCAGCACGAAGCCGGGCCCGTCGCGCACAACGGTGTAGCGGGTGTGGCGCGCGATGCGGGGGAACGTGAGCGCCTCCCAGCCCGGCGGCGGCGCGGCCGGGTCGGCGGGCGGGGTGAAGTCACCCAGCCGGAGCGGCTCGGCCGCCCCCGCTCCCGCCACGAGCGCGCCCAGCCCGAGCAGGACCACGGCCAGGCGCGCGAGCCCGGCGCCCCGCATCAGCCGGTCCGCAGCAGGTCGTCCAGGGCGGCGCTGCGCCCGCGCAGCCAGCGCGGCAGCAGCGAGAGCGCGACGAGGAGCACCCCGGCCGCGCCCAGCGGCAGCACCATGCGCCGCACGTCCCACGCGCCGGTCACGATGGCCCCCGCCGCCACCGTGTACGCGACCGTCGCGGGCAACATGCAGACGATGGAGGCCACCACGTAGGCGCGGAAGGTGATCGAGGTGAGGCCGTACGCGTAGTTCTGGAGGTTGAACGGGAAGATCGGCACCAGCCGGGTGATCATCACGATGCGCCAGCCGTGCCGGGCCACCGCGCGGTCCATGCGGCCGAGCGCGGGATGGGGCGCCATCCAGCGCTCCACCACGTCGCGCGCGGCGTAGCGCGCGATGAGAAAGGCGAGCGCCGCCCCGGCGGTGGAGGCGATCGAGCTGTACACGATGCCCCCGACCGGGCCGAAGACGAGCCCGCCCAGGATGGTGAGCGGCAGGGCCGGGACGAACGCGATCACCGCGACCACGTACCCGCCCACGAAGACCGCGGGGGCCCAGACCCCGAACCCGGCGATCCACTCCCGCAGGTGGGCCACGTTGTCGAGCCGGATCACGTCGGCGAGTCCGAGCGCGCGCGCCATCGCCACCAGCGCGACCGCGATCAGGCCGACCAGCAGCAGTCGCTTGCTCAGTACTTGCCCCGGGCCCGCTCGCGGGCGGGCAGGTTCTCGAGGCAGGTGGTCCACCAGCCGGTGCGGACCGTCTCCGCGAACTCGGCGGGCAGCCCCTCCTGCTCCATCTCGCGCGCCAGTGTCTCGTGGTCGTAGGCGACGGGCACGAACTCGACCGCGAGATCGGGCCCCGCGGTCAGCACCGTGTACCAGACGTTGGTGCGCCCGTCATTCTCGGGCCGGCCGATCACCCCGACGTTGATCGCGTGGCGGGCGTCCGGCAGCGCGCGGTGCCACTTGATCCCGGTGTGCGTGCACAGCATGACGTCGGCCTCGGCCCGCTCCATCAGATGGCGCAGCAGGCCGTTCGGGGTGGCCGACTCCCACAGGAACTCGTTGATCACCCGCGGCGAGCCGTGGCACATCAGCACGCGGTGCGGACCCAGCTTCAGGCGGCGGTGCCGGGGCAGCGCCCCGAGCCACGCCTTGTTCTCGGTCGACGTGCCCTCGAAGGTGTACCGGTAGCTGATCACGGCGTAGTGGTTGTCGCGTGGGTCGGTGTAGCCGCAGCCGCAGTCGGTGCGCCCGGAGGCGAGCGACTCGTCGTAGTTGCCCTGGATGGCGAGCACCCCGTGCTCGCGCAGCAGGGGGAACACCCGGTCGGGGTGCGGGCCGAACCCGCCCATGTCGCCCAGGCAGAACACCGCCTCCACCCCGCGCGCTCGCGCATCGGCCAGGGTGGCCTCGAGCGCGAGCGCGTTGCTGTACACGCCCCCGAGGACCGCGATGCGCCGGTACTCGCCTAGCTGTTCCGGCACGTCATCCCCGTCCGGTGACAGGTCACGCACGCCGGGTGGTAGAGGGGCGCGGGCCGGAAGGACTCGGCGAGGCTGCCGGCGGAGAGCCGCGCCCCCGGGAGGCCGGCCAGGATCGGGCACGCGTAGACGCCGCCCGCCGCCACCACCCGCGCGTCCGCGCACTGGAGCATCGAGCGGTCGAACCCCTCGAGGTCCTCGTCGGTGAGCGGCGCCTCCCCGCTCCCGGGCTGCCGGCCCAGGGCGAACACCGGCATGATCTTGAGGCGCGGCCGCTCGACCCCCTGCTCGCGGAGGAAGTCGCGGAATCGTCCGTGCATGCCGCCCGGCCCGGGATGCGCGTCCGCCGTGATCTCGGTGGCGGTCACGATGGGCAGGAGCCCGCGCGCCTTCAGGAGGCGCACCGCCTCCACCGCCTTCTCCCACGCCCCCTCGCCGCGGATCGCGTCGTTGCGCGCCCGGTCCGGATCGTCGAGGCTCACCCGGATCTCGAGCGAGTAGAGCGCGCGGGCGGCCAGCGCGGCCAGCGCGTCGGCCTGCTCGGGGCCGATGAGCGTGCCGTTGGTGAGGACGGTGGTCGGCGCGGCCTCGAGCGCGCGCTCGAGCAGGGGCAGGATCTCGCCGTGCAGGAACGGCTCGCCGCCGGTGAAGTAGATCTCCTTCACGCCGAGCGCCTCCGCCTCGCCGATGGCCCGCCGGATCATCGCGCCGTCGAGGGGCTTGAGCCACGGCGCGCGCGGCCCGCTCGCGTTGATGCAGTGGCGGCACTCGAGGTTGCACCAGGTGCCGGTGATCTGCAGCCAGAGGGTGGAGAGCCCGAGGAACGGCGCCTGCGGGGCCGGGGCCACCGGGGCCGGCGTGACGGCGGGCTGGTGCGTCATCCGGCCCAGCCTGCGCGTGTCACGGCGGAGGTTGTCACTGCAGCGTCAAATCAGACGACGAACACACCCTCGGGCAGGAAGGCGGAGACGATCCAGTTGGGCGCGTCCACGATCTCGCTGATCTTGAGATCGACCGTCACGCTGCACAGGATGTAGGCCTCCTCCCGGGAGAGGCCGCGCTCGCGCACCAGGTGGTCGATCATGTAGCGCACCGCCTGCTGGGAGGCCGCGAAGAGATCGGGGCCGTGCGCGGTGGTGGCGAACCACGGCCCCGGCGCGGTCGACGAGGGCGGCCGCGTCGTGCGCAGCTGCGGCTCGGCGAGGCCCCGGTCGCGCTCG
Organism: Candidatus Methylomirabilota bacterium; assembly: GCA_035312605.1. Lineage (GTDB taxonomy): Bacteria > Methylomirabilota > Methylomirabilia > Rokubacteriales > CSP1-6 > CAMLFJ01. The sequence goes on along the minus strand of DATGBR010000240.1, from coordinate 1,956 downwards.
AGCCCGAGGCGCGCGGTCACCCGGCCGCCCATCTCCACCGCGGTGACGCACACCTCACCGTCGCCCTGGATTCCGTGGGTGTCGCCCACGCAGAACAGCGCCCCGTCCACCCACACCGGCAGGTAGAGCGTGGATCCGGCGGTGAGCTGCTTGATGTCCATGTTGCCTCCGTTCTTCCGCGGCGGCATCGTGCTGTGCCCGCCCGGCAGGTCGAGCGCGGTCCCCATCACGCCGGGGAAGGGATCGAGCGGCACCGCGAGGCGCTTGCCGGCCCGCGCGTGGGTGCCGTCGGCGAGATCCCAGATCTGCAGGTAGGGCTTCGCGAAGTCCGACTCGGGCAGCAGCCCGCGGCCGGGCCGGATCGCGGTCCAGCCGAAGTCGGCCGGCTTCACCTCGAGGATCTCCACCACCAGCGCGTCGCCCGGCCGCGCGCCGCGGACCCGCACCGGCCCGGTCAGGGGGTGGCCGCGGAAGGGACCGCGCGCCAGCACGTCGGCGTGGGTGGAGGCGCGCGAGTAGAACCGGTCGGCCGCGTCCCGGGTCTCGAAGACCACCGTGTCGCCCGGGTCGATCTCGATCCGCGGGGGGATCGCGTTGTTCCACTCGTACTGGACCTGCCCGGCGTCGAGGTGGTGGATCATGGCGGCGCTCGAAGTATACACGCGACGGGCGGCCTTGTTGCGGCCGAGACGGCGGGGTATGCTGCGCGCCACCATGTCCACCGGAGCGCTCTGGCAGGCGATCGAGCCGATCTACGCGGCCATCCTCACGCATCCGTTCGTGCGCGGGCTCACCGACGGCTCGCTCCCGCGCGAGGCCTTCCGCTTCTACGCGGTGCAGGACGCGCTCTACCTGCGGGACTTCGCCCGCGCCCTCTCGGTGGCGGCGGCCCGCGCGCCCCGCGAGGAGTGGATCATCATGTTCAACGAGCACGCGGCGGGCGCCCTCGAGGTGGAGATGACGCTGCACGAGTCCTTCTTCAAGGAGTTCGGCCTCTCCCCGGAGGAGGTCGCGGCCACCCCGCTCGCGCCCACCAACGCCGCCTACACGTCCTACCTGCTCGCGGTGGCCTACGGCCGGCCGTTCCACGAGGCGGTGGCCGCACTCCTCCCCTGCTACTGGATCTACTGGGAGGTGGGCAAGACCCTCGAGCGGGCGGGCTCGCGCGATCCGCTCTACGCGCGCTGGATCGGCACCTACGCCTCCGAGGAGTTCGGCGCGGTGGTGCGCGCGGTGCTCGCCTGCACCGACACCCTCGCCGCCGCGCTCGGCCCGGACGAGCGCCAGGCCATGCATCGCCACTTCGTGACCACCAGCCGCTACGAGTGGATGTTCTGGGACATGGGCTGGCGCCGCGAGACCTGGCCCGTCTAGCTCTCCCTCTCCCCTCTGGGGAGAGGGCAGGGTGAGAGGGGTCGGGTGAGGGGCTGTGCTAGACTACGCGCGCATCCCCACCATCGCTCCTGCGGAGACATACACGATGAGCCGACCGAGCCGCCGCGCCGCAGGCTTCCTGGCCCTCCTCCTGGCGATCGCACTCCCGGCGACCGCCGCCGAGACGGTCAAGCTCGGTGATCTGCCCGCGATCTCCAACGCGGGCATCTACATCGCGATCGAGAAGGGCTTCTTCCAGGAGCACGGGGTCGCGGTCGACATCGAGCGCTTCGCCTCCGCGGGCAAGATGACCGCGCCGCTCGCCACCGGGCAGATCGACGTGTCGGTGGGCTCGCCGTCCGCCGGCCTGTTCAACTCCATCGCGGCCGGCATGGACTTCAAGATCGTGGCCGACAAGGGCCAGGTCCGTCCCGGCTACAACTTCACCCCGCTCATCGTCCGCAAGGATCTCGTCGACTCCGGCAAGGTGAAGACGCTCCGGGACCTGAAGGGCCTCAAGGTCGCCAACGGGGCCAAGGGCATCAACTTCGACTTCTTCCTCGCCAAGATGATGGAGCACGT
>DATGBR010000239.1:0-4216 GCA_035312605.1 Candidatus Methylomirabilota bacterium | reverse complement strand
GCGGGCGCGCCGGTCGGTGGGCGGCAGGCCGAAGAGGCGCGCCTGGCCCCCGGTGGGCTGGCGCAGACCCAGCATCAGGCTGATCGACGTGGTCTTGCCCGCGCCGTTCGGCCCGAGCATCGCGACGACCTCGCCGCCATGGATGGTGAGGTCGATCCCGCGGAGCGCCTCGACGTCCCCGTAGTGCTTGCGCGCCCCGATCAGCGCGACGGGAGCCGAGGCGGCGTCACCCCTTGAGGCCGTAGAGCCTCCGCGCGTTGTCGGCGAAGAGCTTCCTCTTCTGGACGTCGGTGATGTCGCCGCGCTCCCGGATCTCGTCGAGCGAGGCGGGATAGCTGTGATCCCAGTGCGGGAAGTCGGAGGCGTAGACGATCTGGTTCTCGCCCACCAGCTTCAGCGCCTGGGGCAGCAGCCACTCGTCGGCCTCGCAGGAGAAGAAGATGGACCCGCTTCGCACGTAGTCGCTGGGCTTCCGCTTGAGGGCCGGCGCCTCCGCCGCGCGCTTGGCGTACTCGTCGTCCATCCGCTCCATCCAGTAGGGGGCCCAGCCGCAGCCCGCCTCGAGATAGGCGATGCGCAGGCGCGGGAAGCGCTCCGGGATGCCCTCGAAGATCATCGAGGTGATCTGCCGCATCTGGCCGAAGGCGTGGGAGCAGGTGTGGGCCTGGATGAAGCGCGGGAACAGCTCGAGCCCCCCGCCACCCAGGTGGGAGCCGGAGGCGTGGATGCCCAGCATCACGTCGAGCCGGTCGGCTTCCTCGTAGATGGGCAGAAAGCGCGCGTCGCCCAGCAGGTGGCTGCCGTCGGCGGCCAGCATCGCGCCCACCAGGCCGAGCTCGGTCACCGCGCGGCGCAGCTCGCGCGCGGCCGCCTCGGGATCCTGTACCGGCAGCAGCGCGACCGCGTGCAGGCGCGGGCTCTGCTTGACGAACTCCTCGTGGAGGAACGTGTTGTAGGCCCGGCAGAGGGCCACCGCCCACTCGCGGTCCTTGAGGAACGAGAGGAAGAGCCCGAGCGTCGGGTACAGCACGGTCTGCTCCATCCCGCCGCGATCGAGGGCGCGCAGCCACTGCTCCGCGGTGCCCGCGTTGTCGCCGAGGGTGCCGAGCATGCGCCGGTCCCAGCCGTCCCACGGATAGAAGGGGAACGTGTGCGGCCGCTGGTTGTAGGGCGCGTCGAGGTACTTCGCGACCTGCTCGAGGGACTCGGTGACGTGCCCGTCGGCGTCGATGATGGAGTAGGCGGTCGGGCTCATCGGGTTCTCCAGCGCGGGATCGCGTCCGGGTTGACGCAGTGGGCGGGCGGCTCGCCGCGGCCCGCGGCCAGGATCTGGTCGAGGGCGAGCGCGAGGTTCGCCCGGCGGCCCGCCTCGCTGTGGCTCACGTTGTGGGGGGTCAGGATCAGGCGCGAGGGGTCGACCGCGCGCAGCGGGCTCGCGGCGGGCAGGGGCTCGCGGGTGAAGGCGTCGAGCGCGGCGCCCGCGATCCAGCTCTCGGCCAGCGCGCGGGCCACCGCCTCCTCGTCCGCGATCTCGCCCCGCGCGGTGTTGATCAGGACCGCGGTGGGCTTCATCGCCCGCAGGGCCTTCTCGCCGATCAGCAGGCGGGTCTCGTCGGTGAGCGAGGCGTGGAGCGACACCACGTCGCTCTCGGCGAGCAGGGTCGGCAGGTCGACGAGCGTGGCCCCGAGCGACCGCGCGCGCTCCTCGGAGACGTAGGGGTCGGCGGCCAGCAGGCGCACGTCCCAGTTCATGAGTCGCCGCGCCACGTGAGAGCCCACGCGCCCGAGCCCGACCAGGCCGACCGTCTTGCCGAACAGGAACTCGCCGCGGTCGCCGCGCTGCGCCCACTCCCCGCGGCGCAGCTTGGCCTCGTTGTGCTTGATGCGCTTCTGCAGCAGCAGGGTCAGCGCGATGGTGGCCTCGGCCACCGCGATGAAGTTCTCCGGGGTCGGGCTGTTGGCCACCAGGACGCCGAGGGCGGAGGCGGCCGGGATGTCGATCTTGTCGGTGCCGATGAAGGGCACGATGACGAGCCGGAGCGACGAGGCCGCCTCCATCACGCCTCGGGTGATCGCGTCGAGGTGCGAGGCGAGGATCACGTGGCAGTCGCGCGCCGTGGCGCCCAGGTCACCTTCCGTGTACGCCGCGCGTCCGGGCTGGTCGAGGGGGCGACCGATGACGACCTCGTGGCCGGCCGCGCGGAGGGGGTCGAGCTCGCCGGGCGGTCCGCTGGGCCCCGAGGCCAGGATCTTCACGGCTTCTTGCAGATCACGTTGAGCACGACCTGCCGCTTCTCTTCCTTCACGATGCGAAGGCCACGGCGGAGCGCGTCCGGCAGCGCGGCGGGGTCCTCCACCTTCTCGCCGTGGCCGCCCGAGGCCCGGCAGAGCATCTCGTAGTCGGGCGAGGGCTCGAGAGCGGTGAGCGGCATCGCGTCGGTGCGCACGGCCCAGCCGTCGCGCGCGTAGGTCTGCACCGCGCGCTTCACCGCGTTCCAGGTGCGGTTGTTGAAGACCACGAAGAGCACCGGCAGGTTGTAGGCGCGCGAGACGAAGTGCGACGCGGTCGGCGAGCCGAAGATGTAGGCCCCGTCGCCCACGCAGCAGATCACGCTGGAGCCGGGCGAGGCCAGCTTGGCCCCGAGCGCGGCCCCGAGCCCCCAGCCGAGCCCGCCCGACGGCGGCGCCCCGAAGTAGCTCCCCGGCCGGGTGAACGTGCACTGGGTGGCGTCCAGATCGTACTCGTTGACCACGATGGTCCGGTCGTCGACCACCTCGCCGATCGCGCGCGAGAGCCAGAGCATGTCGATCGGCGCGTCGCCGCGGAGCGCCTGGCCCTTGGCGGCCGTCGCCTCGCGCCGCTTGGTGCCCGCGGCCGTCCAGCGCTGCCGCCGCTCGGCCACCGCCGCGGGGTCCACTCGCCGGGCCACCGCGTCGGCCAGCGCGGCCAGGGTCAGCCGCGGCGTGCCCGCCAGTGCCGCGTCGGCCGGGAAGCCCCGCACCGGGTAGCGCGAGAAGAGCGGATCCACCCCCAGGTGGATGACCCGCGTCTCCGGCTTCGGCCGCTTCATCTGCGGGAACCACGGCACGTCGGACTCGACGACCAGGATCGCGTCCGCCTCCTCCAGATGCGGCGCGGCCTCGAAGCCGCCGTGGAGCGCGTGGTCCTGGGGGAAGTTCACGTAGGTGTGGAACTGATCGAAGACCGGCGCGCCCAGCGTCTCCGCGAGGCGGACCAGCGCCGGCACCGCGGCCGGATCGCGCCCGACCGCCTTGGTGATGATGATCGGGTTGCGCGCGGCGGAGAGCATCGTCGCCACCTGGTCCACCGCGGCCGGGTCCGGCAGGGTGGCCGCCGGCACCACCGCCCGCGCGGGGTCCGCGTACTCGATGGCCTCGTGCCGCTCGGCCAGGACCTCGCGCGGCAGGGTGAGATAGACGGGGCCACGCGGCTCGGACTGGGCCAGGGTGAGCGCCCGGTCCACCACCGTCTCGAGCTGGTCGAAGCGCTTCAGCTCGTAATCCCATTTGACGAACTCGCGCAGCATCCCCGCCTGGTCGAACGCCTCCTGCGCCCAGTGAATGGGCCGGTCGCGGCTGCCCGCGTCCCCCGCCTCGGTGATCGGGTTGCGCCCGGCCGAGAAGAGCATCGGCACGTTGGAGCGCGCCGCGTTGATCACCCCGCCCGCCGCGTTGCCCGCGCCCACGATGACGTGGACCATCACCACCTGGGCCCGGCCGGTGACCATGGTGTAGCCGTGGGCCATCGCCACCGCCGGCACCTCGTGCGGCACCGTGATGGGGCGCGGGCTCGCCTGGCCCTGCGCGCTGCGGCGCGCGTAGGCCTCGATGAGCGGGGCGAAGTCGGTCCCCGCGTTCGCGAAGAAGTACTCCACTCCGCGCGCGGCCAGCAGCTCCAGATAGGCGTCGGCGGTGGACTCGACGGTCGCTCGTTTCATCATGGTGCTGGGAGGGTAGCGCCGGGCGGTGGGGTGGTCAAGGACCATGCAGTTGCCGTACAAACGATCGCCGGCCCAAACTCGCCAGAACGTGCTGCCGATCGATCGGCTACCCCGCTACGTTCGTCGACTCTCCGATGTCAACATCATTGCTTGGATGGTGCAGGCGCCGCAGCTCACGATCCACCAGATCCTCACGCGCCCGCGCCTCGCACGCGAGCGACTCCTCACCGCACTCAAGCGGGAGCGGCGGGCGG
>DATGBR010000238.1:0-20093 GCA_035312605.1 Candidatus Methylomirabilota bacterium | reverse complement strand
GGACCGGCCACGAAGAGCGCCGACTTGTCCTTCACCATGACCGAGAGATGCGCCGCGGCCAGGTGCGCGGCGCCGAGCCCAGCCACCGAGCCCAGGCCGAGCGCCACCCGCGGCACGGTGCCGATGCTGTTGACCACCCACTCCCAGCCGGACACGCCGGGCACGTTGGCCCGGCCGGTGGTCTCGATCGTCTTCACCGACCCGCCGCCACCCGAGCCCTCGACCAGCCGGATCAGGGGTAGCCGCAGCTCGTTGGCCATCTGCTCGCACTGGTTGTGCTTGCCCTTGATGGTCGCGTCGGCCGACCCGCCGCGCACCGTGAAGTCGTCCCCGCCGACCACCACCGGGCGGCCGTCGAGCCGCGCCCGGCCGAAGACGAAGTTCGACGGGGTCAGCTCCTTCAGGTCGTTCTTGGCGTCGTAGGCCGCCTTGCCCGCGATCTTGCCGATCTCGTGGAAGCTGCCCCCGTCGACCAGGCGGTCGATGCGCTCGCGGATGGTGTAGCGCCCGCCGTCGTGCTGGCGCTTGACGCGTTCGGCGCCGCCCAACCGCTCGGCGAACTCCTCGCGGCGCCTCAGCTCGTCCATCTCGGACTTCCAGTTCATGGGGAGACCTCCGCGGGGGATGGTAGCAGGGAGCGCCCGCTCCTGCCTAGGCTCGGCCGGAGCGGGGACGGCCGCGATCAGGAGCGGGTGACGATGACCAGCGAGATGCGGTTCCGGTCGCCGGTCCGCTGGTACTCCACCTGCTGGGCCATCTCCGAGACGAGCAGCACGCCGAGCCCGCCCACGGGGCGTTCCTCGACGCCCGCGCCCGCGTCGGGAGTGATCACCCGAGCGAAGGGGTCGTGCGCGGGGCCGGTGTCCTCGTAGGTGAGCGCGACACGGCCGGGACTCACCTCGCACTCGATCCGCACCGGCGCCTCGCTGTCCGCCCCGTGACCGTGCACCACGGTATTGGTGAAGAGCTCCTCCACCAGAAGGGTGAGCCGCAGGCAGGTGTCACGCCCGAGCCCTGCCCCGGAGCAGACCTCGCCGAGGAAGGCGTCCACCTGCGGGAGCGCGTCGCGGCGGGCGGGGAACGTCTGGCTGTGGCGCGCAACGGTCATCGGCCTATTGTACGGCCAGCGGTGGTATATCCGAGGCATGGGAACGGCCCGCGCGCGCATCCACCGTCGTCAGCTCGCGAGGGTCATGCTCGCGGCCGCCGCCATCACACCCATCTTCAACCTGCTGACCAGCCGCGCTTCCCTGGCCGAGGCCGTCCAGGGAGTCGTCGACGCGGTGCTGGTCTCCTTCCTCGCCGGCGGCTATCTGCTCTTCGTCCGGGACGGATGCGCCCGCTCGTGGTTCCGGCGCCTCGGCTTCCGCACCGATCTCGCCCTCAGCAGCGCGATCGTGCTGGTCCTGTTCCTGGGGGGCCGCGCCACGGGCCAGGTGGTGACCAGCCTCAATCCGCGACGGTTCCTGATGAGCTTCACCGACGCCCACCTGATCTACGCCGTGCCCTTCTTCGTGATCATCGCGGTCACCGTCCACTTCATTCTGCAGATGAACCGGATGATCGGTGGCAACGTGCTGGGGTACTTCGTCGCCGGCGTGTACACACGGCCCAAGGCGGAGGAGCGCATTTTCCTGTTCATGGACCTGACCGGCTCGACCCAGCTCGCGGAGCGCCTCGGGAGCGCCCGCTACTTCGAGCTACTGCGCCGCGTGGTGGACGACCTGACCGAGCCGGTGCTGCAGACCAAGGGAGAGATCTACCAGTACGCGGGTGACGAGGTCGTCATCACCTGGCCGATGGGGACGGGACTGCGGGCCGCCAACTGCGTCCGCTGCTTCTTCCTGGTCTGCGCCGCGGTCTCGGGCAATCCGGCGCGGTACGAGCGCGAGTTCGGGGCGCGCCCCACCTTCCGCGGCGGCCTCCACGGCGGCACGGTCACCGCCGGGGAGCTGGGCGACCTGCGACAGCAGATCGTCTTCGTCGGAGACATCCTCAACACCGCCGCGCGCCTCGAGGAGTACGCCAAGCAAGCGGGCTTCGATCTCGTCGCCTCGGGAGCGGTGCTCGACCGGCTCACCCTGCCGACGGGCGTGAAGGCGACGCCGTGCGGGGAGCTGGCCCTGCGGGGCAAGGCCGCGAGTGTGGCGGCCTATGGCCTGACGAACGGCGGCTAGGCCACCTTCTCGACCTTGCCGCTAGCCGGCGTACGCCCGTTTCAGCTTGCCGATGTCGATCTTCTTCATCTGAAGCATCGCGGTCATGACCCGCTGGGACTTTCCGGGATCGGGATCGGTGATCATCTCCACGAGCACGGCGGGCACGATCTGCCACGACACGCCGTACCGGTCCTTGAGCCAGCCGCACTGCTGAGCCTTCTCGTCGCCGCCCTTGGACAGCCTCTCCCAGAAGTGGTCCACTTCCTCCTGGGTCTGGCAGTTGACCTGGAGCGAGATGGCCTCGTCGAACTTGAAGATCGGGCCGCCGTTGAGAGCGGTAAACCCCTGCCCGTCGAGCTCGAAGGCCACCGTCATCACCGACCCGGGCCGCTTGCCGTGGACCTCGCGGCCGGCCTCCCCGTAGCGAGAGGTCGTCACGATCCTCGAGTTCCTGAAGATCGAAATATAGAAGTTCACGGCCTCCTCGGCCTGATCGTCGAACCACAGGCACGGAGTGATCCTCTGGATGGTCGCCATGCGAAGTCCTCCTATCGAATCTGGCTATCGAGTCTGGTTGCGCACGGCATCGCCGTGCTACCAGCTAGTCGTGCGTGGAAGCCCCGGATCGGCACGGCCGCTCGATTCCAGCTCCTTGCTCAACGTGATGTCCACGTCGGTGCCCGCCTCGTACGGGCGCGAGGACAGGACACTCCCGACGGCCATGTCACCGGAGAACGCGACCTGCATGATGCTCAGCACCGCGTGCGCCTCGTCGATCCCCGCGCTTCGAACCGTGACCCTCATGCCACCCTCAGCTCGACGGTGTGTAGCGCGCATCGACATACGCCCACGCGCGCGCCCCCGATTGGAGAACCACGGCCACCCGCTTGACCGCGGCCACCTCGTACTGGTCCGCGCTCTGGATCTCGTCCGGCGAGACCGCGAACACCGTTCCCGATATGACGTCGGACGCACGTCCGGTGAACCTGGCCATAGTGTGTTGCGCCTTGCCGCTGACGGCAATCACCGCCTCGTCCTGGATCTCCAATGGCGCCAGCTCGAACCCGGGCAACGCGTCCCGCGTGCCGGTCAATCGCCGCCCGAACGTCGCCGTCTGCACGGCCTCGAGCTGGAGCGTGCCGTACGCGAAGAGACGCTCGGAGCGCTCCAGCACGCCCTTCAGGATGCCAGCCCGGCCGCCCACCGCGGCAGGTTCCTCGGGTTCGAGGCGAACTCGTAGACCTCGGCCGGGCGGCGGGCGATGTAGACGCTGATATGCCGGACGTCGTGCATCAGGCTCGTCGCACCAGATCGACGATGCGCGCAGACACCGAGCGTCCGGTGACGGTGAGCTCACCTATCGAGACGGGTAGCTTGAAGCGGCGCGGGCCGGCGCTACCTGGATTCACATACAGGATGCCATCCCTCCGCTCCACCGACGGCTTGTGCGAATGACCCGACACGACGACTTGCACGCCGGCGGCACTTGCCCTATCGAGATGCGCGAGATCGTGGATCGCGTAGATGAAGATTTCACCGACCTGAAAGAGCTCGGTCTCGCGGAGGCGCGAAGCCCACGACCCATGGTCGTTGTTGCCCCGCACTGCCGTCACTGGCGCAAGGGCCGAGAGCGCCTCGAGCACGCCGGCATCACAGATATCGCCCCCGTGAACGACGTGGTCACTGCCCTCGAGGAAGGCGAGCGCCTCGGGGCGCAAGAGCCCATGTGTGTCTGAGATGAGGCCTACGCGCATCATGGCCGGTGAATCGTCTCGAGGGCGGGCGAGCGCAGGGTCAGGCGTCATGCTCGCCCCATTCCGCCCTGGTGATGCGATACAGGCAATGAAGGCGCAAGGGATACCCTTCGATGATGCCGGGGTATTCGAAATCCTGGTTCGTGTTGCGCATGCCAACGCGTTCCATGACGGCGCGCGACCTCAGATTTCCAACCGCGGTGAAAGATACGATCTCCGAAAGCGACAGTCGTTCGAAGGCGACGCGTAGCGCAGCGCGTGCGGCCTCGGTGGCGAAGTCCCTGCCCCAGAACTGGCGCGCCAATCGCCAACCCACCTCGACGCACGGCGAGAAAGAGAACGTACGACGAGGCACGGACAGGCCGGTGAAGCCGATGAACTCACTGGACTCTCGCAGCTCGACGGCCCAGTTGCTCCAGCCTTGCGCGGCAAACTGCGCTTGCCATGCATCGATGCTGGCGTCGCCGGCCGCCGGCGACGGTGGAGATGCAAAGAACTCCATCACCGCCGGATCGGCATTCATTGCGGCAAACGGCGCGCGGTCGGACTCGCGCCACTGGCGCATTCTCAGCCGCGATGTCTCGAATTCGATGATGGATGCCATGCGAGGTCCTTGTGCCACTCGACGTTTGCTAGGCCCACCTCACGAAGAGCGCGAGGGCATAGAGGACGGTCGCCAGGAGGACGCCCCAAAGCGGGATGCGGAAGAAATACCTCTTGGCAAGGAAGACGTAGCCGAACAGCAACATCAGGCCAAGCGAGAGAAGAAAGACGGACTGGAACAGGAAGTCGCTATGTGCCACGGCCAAGTAACCATACACCGCGCCGAACAGGATGAGGCTGTAGCTATGACTCGCGTTGAAGCCGACCCAGGCCTTCCACATCGTTGTCTCTCGCGTGATGACCGGCGACACCTCCTGCATGCGCGCTCTCAGATCGCGGTCGCGGGGCAGCAGCTTGGGGCCGTAGAAGGTATACACAAGGTGGATGAGGCCGAGCAACATGAAGATCGCGGCGCTGCCAGCTATGAGCAATGGTGCAAGTGCTCTCAACATCGGACTTCCTGGCCGCCGTCATGCTCCCCTAACACTGTGCAACCGTCACTTCGCGATGGTGACGACATGCGCCTGGATCTTGCCATCCACCGTCTCGCGGCCAAACCGGTGCGCGATCGCTTCCGCGGCCAGCGTGGTTGCCTCCGTCAGCCGCGAGGCATCCCGTGCCTCGATCTCGTTTCGCAGCGGGGTCCCCTGGCAATACGCGACGGCGGGGTGCTCGCAAGACCCCGCGCGGCTGCGGGCTGCCAGGGTAGTCACGGCCAGTGATCCGGTAAATCCACCTGCGGCGAGATCCCGCTTGATGGTCTCGTGGTCGTGATAGCCGTGGGGTGTCCGCGCCAGGAAGCGCGGCGGATCATCGGGGAAGAGGCCCGCAAGCGCGGTCGTCACGATGTCGGCGAACTCATTCTCCTGGATGCGATCCCATACGTTGAACACGAAGAGGCCCCTCGGCCTGAGCACGCGGCGTACTTCCGCATACGCCCGGCCTTTCTCGGGGAAGAACATCGCGCCGAACTGGCAGACGACTGCGTCGAAGGTGCCGTCCGCAAAGGGCAAGGCCATCGCATCGGCCTGGCGCCACTCGACTGGACGCGCGGTGCCGCGCGCGGCAGCCTGGTCGAGCATGGCTTGATTCAGGTCCGTGGCCACGATGGAGACGGCCTCGGGCAACGCGGTGACCATGGCACGGGTGGCAACCCCCGTGCCGGCGGCGATTTCGAGGACCCGTCCCAGAGGGCGCGACGCGAGGCGCGCGGCGAGGTCCGCCGCGTACGGCTCGAAGAGCAGCGGCACAAGATACGTCTCGTACAGCTCTGCAATGGAACCGGTGAAGACCTTGTCAGAGCCGTAGGTGCTCATGCGATCATACGCCCATGAAACATGGCACCCTTTCTATCACACGGCAAATCAATGCACCCCGTGAGCTGGTCTATCAAGCCTGGACGAAGCTCGAACATCGAAAGCACTGGTTTGTTGGGCCGGCCTGGACCGAAATAGAAAGACGCGTAGATCTGAAAGTAAACGGACAAGAACTTGCGCATGGTCGGTTTGAAGACGGCACGGAAACAATCTACACCGCGCGCTTTCACCTCATCGATCCGAACGTACGTCTGATCTATGCGTTTGATATGCATGTGGGAGGGAAGCTGTTTTCCGTTTCACTCGCTGGCGTCGAGTTCTCGGACAAGTCCACCGCAACCGAGCTGACCTATACCGAGCAAGGCTTCTTCTTGCACGGAGAATACGGAACCGAGTCTCGACTAGCGGGCACAAATGGACTGCTGGATCAATTTGCGTCCTACCTGGAAACAATGCGCCAAGCAGGACCACGCGCATAGCGCGCGCGATCAGCGGTCATTTCGTCTCCATCAGGTAGCTGACCAACCGCCGAATCTTCCCGTCCCGCATGTCGAATACATCGCAAAACACCAGGTTCAGGAAACCGCCATCCTGTTTGGGGGCTCGCACGGAACCCTCCGCCACCACGACATTGTCTTCCTCGGTCAGCCGGCTGACGGTGATCAGGGGGTGGCCGACAAATCCCTCATCGACGATGTGCTTGGCGAAGTCGTCCTTACCCCGGACATCAAACGCGCCAGGAATCACCCATTCAACGTCATCAGTCAGGCAGGACAGAATCTGCGGACGATCCGTCTTCCGGAAGCCATCCATATAGGCTTCAATCGTTCTCTTGTTCGGTGTCACGTGAACCCTCGAACGGGCGTGTAGAGGCATTGCCAGACGCGGTCAAGCGGTCACCGCAGAAAGCCGCCAGCATACCGACATTCGTATATCTGCGCGCCTTCACGGCTGATCCCCTCGACCCCCGAGAACGTAACGAGGCTCCCGCTACTTGAGTTTGTGTACGTCAGGAAGTCACGGGTGAAGGCGGCGGGACCACGATACGGCTCATCCTTACCTCCGTGCCGCAAGGCCAGACGAAGAAATGCGTAGATCGCGCGCGTGTCAGAGTTGTCCCGCGACCGCGGCATCACCCCTCCGGCATAGCTCATCGACCACACCGCCAGTTCCCGATGGAAGACGACCTCCTGGCCGACGAAGTAGGCCATCCCAAAGTAGATGTCGCGGTAGAGATAGTCGCCATCGCGGTACTCGAGCTGCTTTGATCCCGGCACCAGTGGCGCTACCGTCGCCTCGTCACCCTGCCCGGCGTACGTCGTACGTTTTGCCTCGAGCAAGAAGTCCACGAACTGCTCTCGGCTGGTCTGGTCGATCCACATGGGTGACGCCACATCCTACCCCACGCCTGGCACTTCACGGAGCGAGTAGAAGATCGTCTTGCCGTGCTGCTTGGCCAAGCTGACCATCTCGTCGGCACCAGCCGACGGACCACCAATGCGAAGACAGGCGTCGCATTTGGCAACCAGCCGGCGGCTGACGGGATGAAAGATCTCGCTGAAGGTAGCATCGCCGATGCCTGACGAACCGGCATGCTCAATGAGCGGCAGGGCGACCGGCTCACCCATGACTGGAAGGTGCCCGGCTCGGAAGAGCCGAAGGGACACGTCGGTCATGTGGGCAACGTTCTTGGCGATGAGCGTCGGATCGTCATTGGTGCCTGAGCGATAGGGCCCTGCAACGAGAATCATGAGTGGGCGCAAGGTGAGACGGTCCTCCCTTGTGATGCCTAGCTAGAATGCGGGGTTGCTCGGACTTGCCGGCCGCGAGCCTTGGCTTTCGGCTATTATAGGCCCCGCTCGGCCGGCCGAGGCGCGAGCGATCGTGGAGAACTGGAGGACCATCGCATGTCTCGCTCGCTCGTCGTGCTGGCCGCCGCGGCTGTGATGACCACCGTGACGCCGGGTCCACTCCTCGCCCAGGAGGCCGGGCACATTAAGGTGGCGCGCGGCGTGGTGCAGGTCGAGCGCGCGGGGCAGAAGACACCGGCCGCGGTCGGCGCGGTCGTGCAGGCGGGCGACGTGGTGAGCACCGGGGCAGACGGCTCGGTCGGCATCACCTTTCTCGACAACAGCCTGCTCTCCGCCGGGCCCAACAGCGTGCTGGCGATCGACCGGTTCGCATTCGACTCGACCACGCACCAGGGGAGCTTCGAGAGCTCGCTCCGCAAGGGCACTCTCGCGGTCGTCTCGGGCAAGCTCGCCAAGCAATCGCCGGAGGCGATGAAGGTGAAGACCCCCGCCGCGGTGCTGGGTGTGCGCGGCACCGAGTTCCTCGTCCGGACCGGCGACCCGAAGGACTGACGCGCCCGCCTGCGATGCGTCGCCTCGCGGGGCTCGCGGCCCTCGCGCTCCTCCTCCTGGTCGGCTGCGCCAAGCCCGCGCGCAACGATCTCTACGTTCTGATGCCCGGGGCGGACGGCAAGACCGGCGCGCTCACCGTGGAGAGCGGCGGCAAGCAGGCGGTGCTCGACCAGCCCTACGCGGCGGCGCGGGTGAAGGAGTCCGGGCAGGTGGAGCCGGGGACAGTGACCGAGCAGGAGGCGCGTCAGGCCTTCGGCGCGGCGTTGGCCGCGCAGCCCGGCCGTCCAGCCTCCTTCATCCTCTATTTCCTCGAGAATCGCGACGAGCTCACGCCGGATTCCAAGCAGACGCTGGGGAGCGCGCTCGACGAGATCGCGCGGCGCCCGGCCCCGGAGATCGTGGTCATCGGCCACACCGACCGGGTGGGGCCCGTACCCTACAACGACACGCTGTCGCTCCGGCGCGCGGAGCGGGTGCGCGACGAGCTGGTGAAGGTCGGCATCGCGGCCGATCGCATTCGCGTCGAGGGGCGTGGGGAGCGGGAGCCGCTGGTGCCCACGCCTGACGAGGTCGCGGAGCCGCGGAATCGGCGGGTGGAGATCAGCGTTCGGTAGGGCGCGGGCTATCCGGAACCACCCCGTAACCACCCCTCACCCTGCCCTCTCCCCTGAGGGGAGAGGGTTGGGGCCGGTGAAGCGGAGGATGAGGACGGCCATGTCGTCCGAGGGCTCCGCGTCGCCGGTGAAGGCGGCCACGTCGCGCCGGATGGCCTCGCCGACGTCGGCGGCGGTCGCGGCCGCGCCCAGGCCGCCCAGCAGCGCTTCGAGTCGCGGCCGCCCGTAGAGCTCGCCGTCCGCGCGGGCCGCCTCGGAGATCCCGTCGGTGATCAGGCACAGCGTGTCGCCCGGCGCGAGCTGGCACGCTCCCGCCGTGTAGTCGAAGCCGTCGACGGCGCAGAGCGGCGGGCCCCCGCCCTCCGTGAGCCGCGAGAGGGAGCGGCCCGCGCGCGGAAGCAGGAACGGCGGCTCGTGGCCGGCGCTGCAGTACTCGAGCGCCCCGGTGCGCGCGTCCAGGATGCCGGCCAGCACCGTGACGAACAGCCCCTCCGCGTTGTCGCGCGAGATCTCCGCGTCGGCTTCGCGCATCATGACCGCCACCTGGCCGTGGCGCCGCAGGGCCGTGCTCTTGTAGAGCGCCTTGCTGATCGCCATGAACAGGCTGCCGGGCAGGCCCTTGCCGGAGACGTCGCCGATCATGAAGAAGAGATGGTCTGCGTCCAGGAAGAAGAAGTCGTAGAGATCGCCGCCCACCTCTCGCGCCGGATCGAGACGTGCATAGAGGTCGAAGCGGCGCTCGCCCGGGAAGACGACCGACGGCCGCGGCAGCGTGCCCATCTGGATGCGGCGCGCCGCCTCGAGCTCGCCCGCGAGCCGGGCCGCCGCCTCCCGCTGCTGCTCCACCTGCCGGCGCAGGGCGCGGCGTCGGGCCTCGGTCTCGGTGAGGGTCACCGCCAGCATCACGGTGTACAGCACCGCCAGGCCCAGCGCGGGCGTCGCGCCGTCGACCAGCAGCCCGCGGGTGCGATAGAACGCGAAGCCGAGGGCGAGGGCCACCACGATCAGGCCCAGCAGCAGGGCCGCCGACACCCGCGGCCGCAACCGGGGCACCGCGACGACGAGGAGGAGACCGGCCGCGCCCAGGACCAGCAGCTCGAGCACGCGCGCGAGCGGCGGGCGGGAGAGCAGCGCGCCCTCCAGAATGCCCTCGAGGAGCTGCGCATGGACCTCGATGCCGGGCATGCGATCGGCCACCGGCGTGGTCTGGTAGTCGGAGAGGCCGAACGCGGTGGCCCCGATCAGCACCAGCCGGTCTCGCAGCTGCTCGGGCGCGACGCGGCCGGCGAGCACGTCCGCCGCGGAGAGGAAGCGGCGCGGGTCGGGCCGCCCGTAGTGCAGCCACACGCGGCCGTCGCGCTCGGTCGGGATGAACAGGTCGCCGATTCCCACCGCTTCGATGCCGCCGCGCCCCGTCTTCGTCGAGAGGGCGGGCTCGGCCAGCGCCACGCGAAGCATCTCGAGCGCGAGGCCCGGCACGAGCGTGCCGCCTACGGAGGCGAGCAGAGGCATGCGCCGCAGCACGCCGCGCTCCGGGTCCACGCTGGTCAGCCCGCGCCCCGCGGCCGCCGCGTCGATCTCCGCGATGCTGTAGATACCGGCGACGAAGTGGCGCACGAAGGGCGCCGGATCGGCGCCGAACGCCCGCAGCGGGGGCGGACCGACCCCGCGCGGGGTCGCGGAGTCCGCGGACTCGACCCCGGCCAGGCCCACGACCACCCGCCGGCCGCGGAGCGCCTCGGCCAGCACCGCGTCGTTGCTCGGCATGGCGGCGAGCTTCTGCGCCACCGCGGGGTCCAATCCTTCGAGCAGGCCTGCGATCTTTTGGGGAGATAGCCGGTCCGGCTCGGGCATCAGGATGTCCATCCCGATGGCGGCCGGGTGCGCCTCGCTGACCCGTACCACGAGACGGGCCAACCAGCTGCGCGGCCACGGCCACTGGCCGTACCGCCGCAGGCTCTCCTCGTCGATGGCGACGATGGCGACGGGGGCCGTGTGCGGCACCCGGGGCGCGAGGGTCTGATAGGCGTCGAACGCGGCGAGCCGCAGGAGCCGAAGCCCCGGCATCTCGGGAACGAGGACCGCGACCACCAGCAGGAGCAGCAGGAGGACGCCGAGCGGCCGGCCCTGACCGCCGAGGAGCGTACGCGCCCAGCGCCGCTCGGCCCAGTGCGTCTCGCCCGCGGGCCGAAGGGCCGGGCCCCCCGGGGTGCCGGTCAGCTCCCGCCCCTCACAGGGTGATCTCCAGCCCGTCGTAGGCGGCGTGGATCTCCACCCGGTGGTCGCCGCGGGTGATCTCCTCCAGCCGGCGCGTCTCGGCCAGGAGAGCCGCGATGCGCTCGTCGTCGAAGATCGGCTCGTGATGGTAGAGGCACAGGCGCCTCGCCCGGGCGAGCTGGCACATCTCCACGCCCACCACGTTGCTCGAGTGCCCCCAGTCCTCCTTGACCGAGATGGCGTCGGCGAGCGAGTACTGCGCGTCGAAGATCACGAGGTCCGCCTCCCTGAAGAACTCCACGAAGGCCTCCACCTCCTTCGGATCGTCCTGCTTGTGCTCGGAGTCGGTGGAGTACACGACCACCTTGCCGGCCCGCTCGATCCGGTAGCCGTAGGAGTCTCCGCCGTGGTGCTGCCGCTTGGCCCGGACGCGCAGGCCCGCGATGTCGTAGTCGCGCTCGGGCTCGAGCCGGATGAACTCGATCCGGGCATCCATCCGGGAGAAATCGACCGGGAAGGACGGCGGGGCATTCTGTCGCCGGAAGGCCTCCTCGATCCCGTCGTGGCAGCCGTAGATGCGCACGTGGTTGCCGGGCAGGTAAGCGGGCATGAAGAACGGGAACCCCATGATGTGATCCCAGTGCAGGTGCGACATCAAGACGTGGAACCGGTGGCCGTTCGGTCCCCCGGTGGCCAGCACGTTGTTGCCGAGCACCCGGGCGCCGCTGCCCAGGTCGCACAGCACGTAGTCCGGGCCGCCGGTCTCGATCTGCACGCAGGAGGAGTTACCCCCGAAGGTGTGCGAGACCGAGAACGCCAGCTCCTCCTCGACGAAGGCGCGCGCCTTCCCCGGAGTGTCGAGCCCGCGGCCCGCCGCGGCCACCAGCGCGGTCACCAGCTTGCGCTTCACCTCCGCGGAGGTCATGGCCACCGGGATCGAGCCGCGCGTGCCCCAGAAGCGGACGAGCATGCCGCGCGGCTCAGGCGGCCCCGAAGGCGGCGAGCGCCTCCGCGGAGAGCGCGGCGAGCGTCTCGTGCAGCGTGGGGAACACCTGGAGGACCAGGTCGAAGCGGCTGATCGCGAAGATCTCGCGCACCACCGGCTGGAGCCCGCACACCGCGAGCGTGCAGCCCTGCGCCTTCGACTGCTTGGAGGCGAGCATGAGCACGCGCAGGCCCACGCTGCTGATGTACTCCACCCCGGTCATATCGATCACCACGCGGTCCCGGCCCGCCGCGCACGTGTCCAGGTGGGGGGCGAGCGCGGCCTTGAACTGCTCCGCGGTCGCATGGTCGATGCGCCCCTCCGGAAAGAGGACGACGGTATCGGCGAAGCGCCTCGAGGCCAGCTCCATGTCCATGATTCGGGGGGCGATTCTATCACCATGGACACTTGTGGCACACTGGGACCTCGTGCCTGAACCCGCGACCGTGGAACAGTCCGACCTCCTGAAGCAGCTCCGCATCGACCGCGGCCCCGCTCGTGTGCCGCGCCGGCGCGGCCGTCTGCTCGCGATCCTGGCCCTCCTCGTCCTGGTGGCCGGGGTCGGGCTCTGGCTCGGCTGGGCCCGTTTGCGTCCGCCGGTAGTGCAGACCACGGTGGCGCGCGCCGCCGCGCCCGGGGGGGCGGCCGGCTCGGTGCTGGACGCGAGCGGTTACGTCACCGCCCGCCTCCAGGCCACCGTCTCGGCCAAGATCACCGGCAAGGTCACCGAGGTGCTGATCGAGGAGGGTATGCGGGTGCGCGAGGGCGCGGTCCTGGCGCGCCTCGACGACACCGAGGCCCGCGCCGGGCTCGGCCTGGCGCGGGCCCAGCTCGTGGCCGCGCGCTCGCAGCTCGCCGAGGTACGCGCCCAACTCGAGCAGGCCGAGCGCGACTACGTCCGCCAGCAGGGGCTCTACGACCGGCAGCTGGTGAGCCCGCAGAGCCTGGACGCCGCGCTCGCCCAGCGGGACATGCTGCGGGCCCGGCTCGCCAACGTCCAGGAGCAGATCAAGGTCGCGCAGGAGTCGCTGGCGGTCGCGCAGGTGCAGCTCGACAACACCGTCATCCGCGCTCCGTTCAGCGGGGTGGTGATCGCCAAGTCCGCGCAGCCGGGCGAGATGATCTCCCCGATCTCGGCGGGCGGGGGCTTCACCCGCACCGGCATCGGGACCATCGTGGACATGGACTCGCTCGAGATCCAGGTGGACGTCAACGAGTCCTACATCAACCGCGTGACCCCCGGGCAGCCGGTGGAAGCCACGCTGAACGCCTATCCCGACTGGAAGATCCCCGGCGAGGTGATCGCGATCATCCCGACCGCGGACCGGAGCAAGGCCACCGTCAAGGTGCGGATCGCGATCAAGACGCGCGATGCGCGGATCGTGCCCGACATGGGCGTGCGGGTGGGCTTCCTCGAGTCCAACTCCGCGGGCGCGGCGCCGGCCCCCACCGTCGCGGGGGTGCTGGTGCCGGCCGAGGCGGTGCGCCCCGACGGCAACGACTCGATCGTGTTCGTGGTGGGCGACGACAAGAAGGTGCAGCGCCGCGGGGTGACCCTGGGCCCCGACCTGGCCGGGCAGCGCCGCGTGGTGAGCGGCCTGCGCGAGGGCGAGCGCGTCGTGCTCGCGCCGCCGCCCGGGCTCGCGGACGGCCAGGCGGTGCGGCTCGGCGAGAAGTGAGGGCGCGCGCGTGACCGTCCTCGTCCAGATCCGCGGGGTGACCAAGGTCTACCAGCGGGGGCGCGAGCGGGTCGAGGTGCTGCACGGCATCGACCTCGACATTCCGAGCGGCGACTTCGTGGCCCTGATGGGACCGTCCGGGTCCGGCAAGACCACGCTGCTCAACCTGAGCGGCGGGCTCGACACGCCCACCGGCGGGAGCATCGTGGTGCAGGACCGGCGCATCGACCAGCTCTCGGGCGGGGAGCTGGCGGCCTGGCGCGCGGCCCACGTGGGCTTCGTCTTCCAGTTCTACAACCTCCTGCCCGCGCTCTCCGCGCAGCGCAACGTGGAGCTGCCGCTGCTGCTGACCGACCTGCCCGCGGCGGAGCGTAGGCGGCGCGCGCGGATCGCGCTCACCCTGGTCGGCCTCGAGGACCGGGCGCGCCACCGGCCCCGCGAGCTCTCGGGCGGGCAGGAGCAGCGCGTGGCCATCGCGCGGGCCATCGTCTCCGACCCCACTCTGCTGGTCTGCGACGAGCCCACCGGTGATCTCGATCGCGCCACCGCGGACGAGGTGCTGCGGCTGCTCCAGATGCTCAATCGCGAGCACGGCAAGACGGTGGTGATGGTCACCCACGATCCGAAGGCGGCCGAGTACGCGCGCCGGCGCGTACACCTCGACAAGGGGGTCATGACCGGGGAGCCGGTGGCGTCGTGAGATACCTCCCCCTGCTCTGGGCCGGCCTCTTCCGCAAGAAGACGCGCACCATCCTGACCCTGCTCTCCATCGTGGTGGCCTTCGCGCTCTTCGGCCTGCTCCAGGCGGTGGAGGTGGCCTTCGAGTCGGGCGCGGACGCCGCCGACGCCAAGCGCCTGCTGACCACCGCGCGCTACTCGATCATCGAGCCGCTGCCGATGGCCTACCACCGCCGCATCGAGCAGGTGCCGGGCGTGGTGGGCGTGGCCTACGCGGACTGGTTCGGGGCCAAGTACCAGAACGAGTCCAACGCCTTCCCGGTGTTCGCGGTGGACCCGACGCGCTACCTCGACATGTACCCCGAGTTCACCATCGCGCGCGAGCAGCGGGACGCTTTCGCCAAGACGCGCACCGGGGCCGTGGTGGGCAAGCGCCTGGCCGATCGGTTCGGGTGGCACGTGGGTCAGAAGCTGCCGATCAGCTCCGAGATCCACCCCAAGACGGACGGCAGCCTGAACTGGGAGTTCGACCTGGTGGGCATCATCGACGCCGACGACCCCGCGGTGCGCGGCAACACCGACATGGTGCTGATCAACGTGGCCTACTTCGACGAGGCGCGCCAGAACGGGAAGGGCAAGACCGGCTGGTACATCGTGCGCATCGCGGACTCGACCCAGGCCCGCTCCATCTCGAGCTCGATCGACACGCTCTTCATGAACTCGCCCGACGAGACCAAGACCCAGCCCGAGAAGGAGTTCGCGATCGGCTTCGCCAAGCAGATCGGCGACATCGGCGCCCTCGTGACCCGCATCCTGATCGCGGTGTTCTTCACCATCCTGATCCTGACCGGCAACACCATGGCCCAGTCGATCCGCGAGCGCATCCCGGAGCTGGCGATTCTGAAAACGCTCGGCTTCTCGGACGGCAAGGTCACCGCGCTCGTCCTGGCGGAGGCGATCCTGTTGCTGATCCTGGGCGGCTCGCTCGGCATGGGCGCGGCGGTCGCGGCCATGTCCGCGCTCAACGGCTCCACCGGTGGCCGCTTTCCCCCGCTCTTCGTCGGTCCCGAGACCTGGCTCCTCGCCGCCGCCATCGCCGCCGTCGTCGCCCTCATCATCGGCCTCCCGCCCGCCCTGCGCGCGAACCGGCTCAAGATCGTCGACGCCCTATCCGGGCACTAGAATCCATGCGCACCCTCAAGCAGATTCTCGCCATCACCCTGATGAACCTGCGTAACCTCCCGCAGCGGGTCGGCACCTCGCTGGTGGTCGTGGTGGGCATCGCGGGCGTGGTGGGCGTGCTGGTCTCGGTGCTCGCCATGTCGGAGGGCTTCCGCCACACCCTGGCCAGCACCGGGCGGGGCGACCGCGTCATCCTGCTGCGCGCCGGCTCGGACGCGGAGCTGTCGAGCGGGGTCGACCGCGACCAGGCCACGCTCCTGGCCGCCCTGCCCGGCGTCGCCCGCGACGCGGCCGGTCGGCCGCAGGCCTCGGCCGAGCTGGTGGTCATGGTGGATCTGCCCCGTAAGGGCGAGAGGAACCCCAACAACGTGCCGTTCCGCGGGGTCCAGCGCGCCGCGTTCACGATCCGCGACGAGGCGCGCCTGCTCGAGGGCCGGCGCTTCGAGCCGGGCGTCCGCGAGGTGATGGTCGGGCGGAAGGCGGCCGGCCAGTTCGCGGGCCTCGCGGTCGGCTCGCGCATCGCCTTCCGCGACAGCGACTGGACGGTGGTGGGCATCTTCGAGAGCGGGGGCGACGTCCACGAGTCCGAGATCTGGGCCGACGCGGAGGTGGCGATGTCGGCGTTCCGCCGCAGCGGCTACCAATCGGTGACCGCGCGCCTCGCCGACGGCACCGACCAGGGCCTGGCTGCGTTCCGGGATACCGTCGCCCGCGACCCGCGCTTCTCGATCAACGTGCTCCGCGAGCCGGAGTACTACGCCAAGCAGGCGGGCGTGCTATCCAATCTCATCAACGTGCTCGGCTACACGGTGGCCTCGTTCATGGCGGTGGGCGCGACGTTCGGGGCGCTCAACTGCATGTACTCCGCGATCGCGAGCCGTCAGGTCGAGATCGCGACCCTGCGCGCCATCGGCTTCGGCGGCACGCCGGTGGTGGTCTCGGTGGTGATCGAGGCGCTCCTGCTCGCGCTGCTGGGCGGCGCGGTCGGCGGCGCGCTCGCCTACGTCTACTGCGACGGGGCGTCGCTCTCCACGCTCAACTTCAGCACCTTCTCCCAGGTGGGGTTCGACTTCCGGGTCACGCCGGGCCTGCTCCTCCGCGGCCTCGTCTGGGCGCTCGTGATCGGGGCCGCCGGCGGCCTGCCACCCGCGGTGCGCTCGGCCCGCATCCCGGTCACCGAGGCGCTGCGCACGCTCTAGTCACGCCGCGGGCCCGGCGCGGCGTCGTCAAGGAGTGCGGCCGCCCCGGCCGCCTGCTCCGCGAATTCGCGCCTTGACGGGGTCCGGAACGAGGTCGCAGAATTAGGGTTGACAACCCTTAACGGTTAGGGTTACCTAACGACGCCCTGCTAGCCAGCTCCCGGTTCCTCGACCTACGCGAGCCAGCCCGGCCATCTGATCCTTGGGAGGCGTGGCAGTGGGTCGCAATCGGTCGTTCCGGAGACATTTCGCGCGGGCCAGACGTCGCGGGCACGCGCTCCACCGCATGGTCGGGTCCACCATGGGGATGAGCCTCGCGCTCGTCGCCCCGAACGCGTGGGCCCAGACGCCCCAACCGTCCGCCGAGCCGAAGGAAGGCAAGGACGACGTCGCCCTGCCCGGCGTCGACGTCCGCAGCCAGCGCAACCAGTTCAAGATCGAGGAGCCGAGCCTCTACAAGCTTCCCGACCCGATCAAGGACACGCCGCAGTCCATCACCGTCATCCCGGAGCAGGTGCTCGACGAGCGCGCGATGTTCACCCTGCGCGACGCGCTGCGCACGGTGCCCGGCATCAGCCTGGCCGCGGGCGAGGCGGGCGGGCGCCAGGGCGACAACCTCACCCTTCGCGGCTTCCCGGCCGGCAACGACATCTACATCGACGGGGTGCGCGACCTGGGCCAGTACTCTCGCGACACCTTCAACCTCGAGTCGGTCGAGGTGCTCAAGGGCCCCTCGTCGGTCCTCTTCGGCCGCGGCTCCACCGGCGGCATCATCAACCAGGTCAGCAAGACGCCGAAGCTCGCCCCGTTCTACGAGATCAGCGGCACCGTCGGCTGCGGGCCGCAGGGGCGGGCCACTCTCGACTTCAACCAGCCCTTCGGCGACGCGGCCGCGCTGCGCCTGAACCTGATGGGCTTCAAGGGCGACACCCCGGGGCGCGACCTGGTCACGAGCGAGCGCTGGGGCGTGGCGCCATCGTTCGGCATCGGGCTCAACGGCCCGACCCGCCTCATCGTGAGCTACTTCTATCAGGGGGACGACAACCTGCCGGACTACGGCCTGCCCTATCTCCGCGGCGGCCCGGCCAAGGTCAACACCGAGAACTTCTACGGATTCCCCAAGCGGGACTACGAGCACGACGACGTCCACATCGGGACGATCCGGCTCGAGCACGACTTCAACGAGAACATCCGCTTCCGCAGCACCCTGCGGTTCGCCCTGGTCGACCGCGGCTCACTCGCCTCCATCCCGGCCATCGTCGGAGCGCCCGGGCCCAGCGACCCGCTCTCCACCATCCAGGTCTCCCGCACAGGCATCCAGCGGTCGCAGGTGGACACGAGCGTGCTGAACACCACCGAGGTGGTCGCGAAGTTCGACACGTGGCGGTTCAAGCACACCCTGGTCGCCGGCTTCGACGCGTCCCGCGAGAACTCGGACGTCAGGCGCTACACGTTCACCGGGGTGGCCAACACCGAGCTGGTCAACCCGAACCCGGACGCGAGCCTCGCCGCGATGGGGCGGGTGAAGAACTTCGACGGCTCCTCGGGCGCCACCTCGGTCGGCGTCTACGCGGTGGACGAGATGGCCATCACCGAGCAGTGGAAGATCATGGGCGGCCTCCGCTACGATCTGTTCGACGCCCAGTTCCGCAACATGTTCCTGGGCCAGAAGCTCTCCCGTACCGACGAGGCCCTGAGCCCGCGCGCCGCCCTCGTGTTCCTGCCCACCAAGACCCAGACCTACTACTTCTCCTACGGCACCTCGTTCAACCCGTCCGCCGAGGCGCTCGTGCTCGCGCTGAACAATGCGGGCACCGAGCCCGAGAAGAACGAGACGTTCGAGCTGGGCGCAAAGTGGGACCTGCTCGACGGGGCGCTCGGCATCCGCACCGCCTTCTTCCGGACCTACAAGAACAACGCGCGCACCACGGATCCGGTGCTGGGCGTCCAGGTGACCGAAGGCAAGCAGCGGGTGCAGGGCGCCGAGCTCGAGGTGGTGGGACGGGTGTTGCCCGGTTGGAACGTCTGGCTGAGCTACGCCTATCTCGACTCCCGGGTTCTCGACTCGCTGGACATTCAGACCGGGGTCCCGGTGCAGGGCAAGCGTCTCGCCAACGTGCCGGAGCACTCGGCGAGCCTGTGGACCACCTACGACATCACCCCGCAGTGGCAGGTGGGCGGCGGCGCGGTCTTCGTGGACAAGCGCTACGCCAACACCGACAACCTCAACGTGGTGCCGTCGTACGTCCGCGGCGACCTGACCGCGGCGTACCGCCCGATCAAGCCGCTCGAGCTGCGCTTCAACGTGATCAACGTCTCCGACGAGCGGTACTTCGACGCCATCCACCCGAGCCACGTGATCCCGGGCAGCGCCCGCACGTTCCTGCTCACGGGCACCTGGAGGTTCTAGACTGCCCGATGCTCCTGCACATTCCCAAGGTCTTGACCGACAGCCAGGTCGGGCACTGCCGGGCCCTCCTGGAGGAGGCCAAGTGGGTGGATGGTCGCGAGACCTCCGGCCACCTGGCCGCCCGGGTCAAGCACAACCGGCAGGTGGACGAGGGAACCCCCGAGGCGCGCGAGATGGGCAACATCATCGTCACCGCGCTCGAGCGCACGCCGCTGTTCATGGCCGCCGCGCTGCCGTTGCGGGTGTTCCCGCCGCTCTTCAACCGCTACGCGCCCGGCATGGCCTTCGGGGCGCACGTCGACAATGCCATCCGCGAGCTGACGAGCTCGCCCCAGCGGGTCCGCACCGATCTGTCGGCCACGCTGTTCCTGAGCCGGCCCGACGAATACGACGGCGGCGAGCTGGTGGTGGACGACACGTACGGCGCGCACGCGGTCAAGCTGTCCGCCGGCGACATCATCCTCTACCCGGCGTCGAGCCTGCACCGGGTCAACCCGGTCACGCGGGGCGTGCGCCTGGCGTCGATCTTCTGGGTGCAGAGCATGGTGGGCGACGACGCCGAGCGCTCGCTGCTGTTCGATCTCGACATGGCGATCAGCCAGGTCACCGAGACGTCGCCCGACAGCCCCGCAGTGGTCGCGCTCACCGGCTGCTACCACAACCTGCTGCGGCGCTGGTCCCAGGTCTGACGAGACACCCGTGATACGAGAAAGCGCGCTGCTCAGCTGGCCGCTCTGGACCTCGGTCGGCATTCACGTGGTCGGCCTCGCGACGGCGGGCTCGGTGGTGGCGCTCGCGCGCCACGAGGTGGAGCGCGTGCTGGTCCCGGTCGAGATCGTCCGGGTGGAGCCGCCCCCACCCGCGCCGCCTGAGAAGCCCAGGATGCCGCGGCAGATCACGCAGCCGAGCCGGGTCGTGCGCTCCACGCCCACTC
>DATGBR010000237.1:0-9321 GCA_035312605.1 Candidatus Methylomirabilota bacterium | reverse complement strand
CGTCTTCGAAGCCGGAGCCGGAGACATCCACCGTGGTCCAGCGGCCGGATCCGGACGGCGGCGTGAAGTCCTGGCCGCCCTTCCAGTCCGGCCCCAGCGCGTCGTACTTGGCCCGCTTGTCGGGATCACTCATGACCTCGTAAGCTTCGTTGATCTCCTTGAACCGCTCCGCCGCCTTCGCCCGCTCGGCGGCCGGCTGGAGGTCGGGATGGTGCTTCCGGGCGAGCTGCCGGTAGGTGCGCTTGATCTCTTCGGCGCTCGCGGTTCTCGGCACCCCCAGCACCTCGTAGTAATCACGGAACTTCACGGCCACGGCCGTCTGCCTCCGACTTCGCCACCACCACCTGGGCGGGCCGTACCAGCTCGTCTCCGAGACGCCAGCCGCGACGCACCTCCCGGACCACCGTGCCGGGAGGGGCGCCGTTCGCGGGCGCGACCGCCACCGCCTCGTGTACGGCCGGATCGAACGGTCGCCCCACCGTCGGCACCGGTTCGGCACCCGCCTCGCGGAGGGCGTTGAGGAAGAGCCGGTGGGTCGCCTCCACGCCCTCGTAGAAGGCGAGGTCGGTGGAGCCTGCCTCGAGCGCGCGCTCGAGTGAGTCCAGCACCGCCAGGAGCGGCAGGAGGGCGGCCCGGTGGCCTTCGCGGCGCGCGACGTCGTGGTCGCGCGCGACCCGTCGGCGGTAGTTCTCGAAGTCGGCACGCAGCCGGAGCTGCTGGTCCCGCTGCTCCTCGAGCGCGCGCTGCAGCCGCTCGATCTCGTCCGCCGGCAGCGTGCCGGGTGGGGCCCCGGGCCCGTCCATGGGATGCTCCGCCCCCCGCGCCGGCGGCTATCCGCGGGAGCCCGCGGAGGCCGGGACGGGCCTGCGCAGCACGATTCTCATTGGCATCCCTTCAGGACTTCCGGTCGTCGGCGTCGCGGAACTCCGCGTCCACCACCTCACCGTTGCCCGGGGTGGCCGCCCCGCCGCCGTTGCCCCCCGCGGTCTGCTTCCGGTGCGCGGCCTCCGCCAGCGTCTGGGCCGCGCGGTTGAGCCCTTCCTGGGCGCGGCGCATCCGCTCCACGTCGTCGCCCTTGACCGCGTCACGCGCCTCGTTGAGGGCCTGCTCCACCGCGGCGCGGTCGCCCGCGGCCAGCGCGTCGCCCTGCTCGGCCAGCGCGCGCTCGGTCTGGTACAGGAGCGAGTCGGTCTGATTGCGCACCTCCACTTCCTGCCGGCGCCGCGCGTCCTCGGCGGCGTGGGACTCGGCCTCCCGCACCATCCGCTCCACGTCCGACTTGGAGAGTCCGGACGAGGCGGTGATGGTGATCTGCTGCTCCTTGCCGCTGGCCATGTCTCTGGCCGACACGTTGAGGATGCCGTTGGCGTCGATGTCGAACGTCACCGCGATCTGGGGCTGCCCGCGCGGAGCGGGGGGAATCCCGCTGAGCTGGAAGCGCCCGAGCGTGCGATTGTCCCGCGCCAGCGACCGCTCTCCCTGCACCACGTGCACGTCCACCGTGGTCTGGTTGTCCGCCGCGGTGCTGAAGGTCTCGCTCTTCTTGGTCGGGATCGTGGTGTTGCGCGGGATCAGCACCGTGGTCACCCCGCCGAGCGTCTCGACCCCCAGCGACAACGGCGTGACGTCGAGCAACACCACGTCCTTGACGTCTCCCGCCAGCACTCCGGCCTGGATGGCCGCGCCCACCGCGACCACCTCGTCGGGGTTCACGCCCTTGTGGGGTTCCTTGCCGAAGAGCTGCTTGACGGTCTCCTGCACCTTCGGCATGCGGGTCTGGCCGCCGACCAGGATCACCTCGTCGATGTCCGCCTCGGTGACGTCGGCGTCCTTCATGGCGCGACGGCAGGGCTCGATGGTGCGCTCGACCAGGTCCGCCACCAGCGCCTCGAGCCGGGCCCGCGTCAGGGTCATCACCAGGTGCTTGGGTCCGGTGGCGTCCGCGGTGACGAACGGCAGGTTGATCTCGGTCTGCAGCGTCGAGCTCAGCTCGATCTTGGCCTTCTCGGCCGCCTCCTTGAGCCTCTGCAGCGCCATGCGGTCCTGGCGCAGGTCGATGCGGTTCTCCTTCTTGAACTCGTCCGCGATCCAGTCGATGACTCGCTGGTCGAAGTCGTCGCCGCCCAGGTGGGTATCGCCGTTGGTGGCCTTGACCTCGAAGACGCCCTGTCCGATCTCGAGGATCGAGATGTCGAAGGTACCGCCACCCAGGTCGTAGACCGCGATCTGCTCGTCCGCCTTCTTGTCGAGGCCGTAGGCCAGGGCGGCCGCGGTGGGCTCGTTGATGATGCGGAGCACCTCGAGCCCCGCGATGGCGCCGGCGTCCTTGGTGGCCTGACGCTGGCTGTCGTTGAAGTAGGCGGGCACCGTGATCACCGCCTGGGTGACCTTGTCTCCGAGGTGGGCCTCGGCCGACTCCTTGAGCTTGCGCAGGATCATCGCGGAGATCTCGGGGGGCGAGTAGAGCTTGCCGCGGATCTCGACGCGCACGTCCCCGTTGGCGGCCTTGACCACCTTGTAGGGCACCTTCTTGATCTCCTCGAGCACCTCGTCGTAGCGCCGCCCCATGAACCGCTTGATGGAGAACACGGTGTTCTCGGGGTTCGTGATGGCTTGCCGACGCGCCACGTGCCCGACGAGGATCTCGCCGTCCTTGGTGAAGGCG
Organism: Candidatus Methylomirabilota bacterium; assembly: GCA_035312605.1. Classification (GTDB taxonomy): domain Bacteria; phylum Methylomirabilota; class Methylomirabilia; order Rokubacteriales; family CSP1-6; genus CAMLFJ01. Next base: position 6,656 of record DATGBR010000237.1, on the reverse strand, counting down.
ACCACCGACGGGGTGAGTCGACTTCATTCCTGGTTGGAGATGACGGCGGGCTCTCCACCTTCCATCACCGCCACGACGGAGTTGGTGGTGCCGAGGTCGATGCCGATCACCTTGGCCATGGCCATGCGTCCTCTCAGGCCCGGACCGGGATGCGACGAGCCCCGGGCCGGGTCGGGGTCCTCGGAAAGCGTATGGTGAGGACGCCCCGGCTGAGCCGCGCCTCCGGCCGATCGAGATCGAGGCCGGGAGGCAGCGGCACGGTCAGGATGAAGTGGCGGTGGATGTATTCGTCGTCGGCCTCGGCCCGTCGCTCACCGCGGACGGTGAGGCCCTCGGGAGTCAGACGGACATCGAGCTCGTCGCGGTCGAATCCGGGTACCTCGATCGAGACCGCGAGCTCGTCGTCGGTCTCGTGCACCTTCGCGGTCGGAGCGGTGCCGAGCTCGTCCACGCCGTACCGTGAGAGGGGCTCCTCGAGCAGTCGCGTCAACCACCGGTCGAGATCGTCACGGAGGGCCATCGCGCCCGCCGGCCGTTCCGGATGCTCTCTCCGCTCGGAGCGCCACGGGAGGAGCGAGGTGACCTTGTCGAGAATTGCCATGGCCGGCTCCTCCTACTCCATCCGGACCGGGATCTTCTTGAGCACTGTGCGGGCCGACTTGGGGATCTCCACTCGCAGCACGCCGTCGCTGAGCCGGGCGGTGATGCCATCGGTGTCGAGATCGTCGGTCAGGGTGAAGGCCCGATAGTAGTTGGCGAGCTCGAACTCCTGATAGTCGGGCGTCCTGGCCGGGCGCTCGACCCGGCCGCGGATGACCAGCTCGTCGCGCTCGGCCACCACATCCAGGCCATCGGGCAGCACCCCGGGCATGTCGGCCAGGAGCACGTAGATCTTCTCGGTCTCGTAGATGTCCACGCGGGGCGGGATCGCGCGCGGGGCGCGATCGGCGGTGTCCCGCGGATCGCGCGGGCCGGGCGCCCGCGAGGCGGTCTTGTCGCGCTGGTCCTTGGGGGTCGCGGTCGTGGTCATGGTTGCCATGGGGTCGAGCCTCCTCGGTCAGCTCTTGACCGGAATCTTCTTGGGGGTGGCTTCGGGTGACCGGGCGAGCTGCACGCGGAGAATCCCGCCGGTGTACGTCGCCTGGGTCTGATCGGCGTTCACGGCCTCGCCGAGGCCGAGGGTGCGGGTGAAGGACCCGATCGGACGCTCCCGTCGGTAGTAGTGCTCCTCGGGGGCGTCCGGCTCCGGCTTGTGCTCGCCGCGGAGCGTGACCGTGTCACCCACGACCTGGACGTCGAGGCTCCCGCGGTCCACGCCCGGGCAGAGCGCTTCGAGCGTGATCCCGGTGTCGGACCGTGTGATGTTGAGCGGCGGATACTGGCCGGTGAGCGGCCACCGCCACGTCGGAACCGAATCGGTGAAGAGCTGCTCCATCTGGCCCTGCAAGCGACGCATCTCCTGCCAGGGATCCCATAGTGATCGCGTGTCCATCGAGTGGCCTCCCCTGTTCGTTGGTCGAGCGTCCTGCCTCGAGCGTCTCCGCCTATCGCTGCAAGACGAAAGCCAGTACTCCATCTGGCGACTTCCCGGGACGATCCCGCCTCCTCCGCCCGCGGGGCGGGTGAGCATGCACCCACCCGATCTCCACCGGGCGATCCAGAAGCTCGTCGCGGCTTTGCCCGGCACGGGTTTGCGCTTGGGTGCAATCCCGCCCACCACGCTGGGTGAGGCCCGGGAGCGTCTCAGAGGGCGACCGTGATCCGGTTCTCGACCTGGGCCACCCCGGGCGCCGACCAGGCCACCCGCTCCGCCTCCTGCCGCTCCGCCCACGACCGCACCGCCCCCTTCAAGATGACCTTGGCGCCCTGCACCTCCACCGTGATGCGCTCGGCGTCGGTCTCCGCGTCGCGGATCAGGGCCTGCTCGATCTTCTGCTTCAGCTCGCCCGGTGTGACGCGCGGCTTCACCACGAGGTAGTTGCTCACACCCTTGACGCCCAGGATGCGGCGCACCACGCGCTCGGCGTCCTCCTTCTGGTACTTCCACTCGACTTCGCCCTCCAGCGTCACCCAGCCCTTCGACACCGTGACCTCCACCTTCTCCTGCCGTAGGGCGGCATCGGACTGCAGGGCTCGCACCACCTCCGCGGCGATATCCGAGTCGATCCGCTGCTGGTCGCCGGGCAACCGCACCTCGATGTCGTTGGCGACCGCCTTCACACCCTTCACCCGGTGGGCCGCCTCGTCCGCCGACCACTTCTTCATGTAGGAGTCGACCCAGCCGGTGAGAGCGACCACCCCGTCCTTCACGACCACCCCGATCTCGTTGGGCCTCACCCGGGCGTCCCATCGAAGCTCGGCGAGGACGTCGTGCTGGATCTCCTCGTCGGTTCTGGTCTGAGTGGCGGTCATGGTTGCCATGGCGGCTCTCCTTTCTCGCTACATATCGGTCAGCGCCCGTTCTCGACGGTGTCCTGCGGTTGACGCGGCAAGCAAGACCGACGCCAGCGTGTAGAGCGGTGGCTTTCCGAGAGGTCGAGCGCCGGATCGCGTCGGCCGCGCCGCCGGACCTCGACGAGCCGGGTGAATCCCCATCCGTCTGTGTAGGTGAGGCGGGTGGCCGGACCCCGGGAGACACGCGGGCGACGGGTGCGGTCGCACCCGCGGCCAATCCCGCGGAATCCGGGGCCGGCCGCGCCCTCCGGCAGTACCGCCCCCTCGATCGCTTGGGTGTGAGGTCACCCGATCTCCCCCGCGTCCCCACTCCGACCTTCGGAGAATCTGCCACTCGGGGAGCCCATCGCCACGACGAGGCGCGTGGCGTCGTTCTTGCCTGAGGCCCACCACATGGCGGAGGCCGATCGGGGACCGAAGCGTGAGCAAGGGCACGTCGTCGACCGCGCCGGCTGGCCGGGCCCCGGGCATCCTGAAGCCCGGCATCAGCGAGCCCGGGTTCACCCTCAATTCCACACCCGACCAGACCGTCGCCCTTTCCGACTTCGGCGGGCAGCCGGTGATCCTCGCGTTCTATCCGGCCGACTGGAGTCCGGTCTGCGGCGACCAGCCGCCTGCATTTCCCCCTCCTGGCCGACTTCGAGCCCAAGGGAGCGGTCGCCCGGAGCTACGGAGCGTACCGCGCGCGCGAAGGCGTCGCGGGCGCTCTTCGTGCTCGACGGCGAAGGGACCATCGTGTGGAGCTACCTGTCGCCGATCGGAGTGAACCCGGGCGCCGACGGCATCCTCGAGGCGCTCGAGTCGCTTCCGACCAGGTCGCGGCGCGCCTGAATCGAAGGAGGCACCCATGGTCATCGGACCGCACGTCGGCCAGTCCCGCGTTGCCCGCCTCATCCTGCCGATCAGCCTGCACGACCACGTCCAGGGGGCGGTGGATGCGCCGGTCACGCTCGTCGAATACGGGGACTACGAGTGCCCCTTCTGTGGACGGGCCCATCCGATCATCAAGAGCGTGCAGCATCGTCTCGGCCGGCGGCTGCGCTTCGTCTACCGGCATTTCCCGCTCGCCGAGATGCATCCTCGCGCCTTCCGCGCCGCGGAGGCCGCGGAAGCCGCGGGGGCCCGGCGGAAGTTCTGGCCCATGCACGACATGCAGTTCGAGCGCCAGCAGGCGCTCGAGGACACCGATCTGATGAGCTATGCCGAGTACCTGAGGCTCGATCTGCCGCGATTCGTCGCCGACCTGGCCGACGGCACCTACGAGATGAAGGTGCGGAGCGATTTCATGAGCGGGGTCCGTAGCGGCGTGAACGGCACCCCGACGTTCTTCATCAACGGCGTCCGGCACGACGGTCCATGGGACGCCGACACCTTGACCGAGGCTTGCCTGGCGACCTTGGCCGCCCATGTCTGAAGCGCGTCCTAGACGCTAGAACTCGATCCGAGCGCCCACCTCCAGGACCTGGTCGGGCGGGACCTGGAAGAAATCGGTGGCCGAGCTCGCGTTCCACGACATGAGCGCGAACAGGCGCTTCCGCCAGCGCGGCATCGGCGCCGACCCCACCGGCAGAAGCGACGCGCGCCCGAGGAAGAACGTGGTCTCTTCGGGCGCCGCGCTCATGCCTCGATCGCAGCAGCGCGCGACCACCCACTGGACGTCGGGCCGCTCCAGGAACCCGTAGTGGGCCCGGACGCGCCAGAATCCGAAGCCCAGGGGCTCGCTCTCCATCCGCCGGGCCTCCTCGACCTCCGGAACCTCCTCCGTCACGATGGACACCAGGATGACCTCCTCGTGCAGGACCTTGTTGTGCCGGAAATGACGCACCAGGCTCAAGGGTGCCCCCTGCAGGGTCGGCGTGAGGAAGACGGCGGTGCCCGGCACACGGGGCGGCTTCTGCTCCTCCGCCGTCCTGAGGAAGACGTCGAGCGGCATCGAGAGGCGCGACAGGGTGCTCATCACGAGATCGCTGCCGCGGTGCCACGTGGTCATCACGAGGACGATGGCTCCCGCGACGACCAGGGGCACCCACGCGCCGGCCGCGATCTTTCCGACGTTCGCCGCGAGGAACGCGAGATCCACCGCCAGGAACACGACGGTGAGGGCGCCCGCCGACCATCCGGACCAGCGCCAGCGGTAGCGGGCGATCGCGTAGAAGAGCACGGTGGTGGTGGCCATGGTGCCGGTGACCGCGACGCCGTAAGCCCCGCCGAGGGCGGCCGACGAGCGAAAGCCGATGACGAGGAGGAGACAGCCCACCATCAGGGCGGTGTTGACCGCGGGGAGATAGACCTGCCCGGCTTCGAAGCGGGACGTATGGATGATGGACATGCGTGGGATGTACCGGAGGCTGATGCCCTGCTGGGTGAGCGAGAAGACCCCCGAGATCAGCGCCTGCGAGGCCACCACCGTCGCGGCCGTCGCGATCCCGACCAGGGGGTAGAGCAGCGCGCGAGGGGCGAGCAGGTAGAACGGGCTTGCGATCGCCTCCGGCTGCCCGAGCACGAGCGCCCCCTGGCCGAAGTAGTTGAGCAGCAGGGCGGGAAAGACCAGCGCGAACCAGGCGAGCCGGATGGGCCGGCGGCCGAAATGCCCCAGGTCCGCGTACAACGCCTCGGCCCCGGTGACGGTCAGGACCACCCCGCCCAGCACCAGGAACGCCGACCAGCCGTGGTCCCAGAAGAGCCGGGCGCCGGGCCACGGGGCCAGCGCCAGGAGAATCGCCGGCCGGCGCACGATCTCGACGGTCCCGAGCGCGCCGATGGTCGCAAACCAGATCAGCATGACGGGGCCGAAGACGCCGCCGACCCGCGCGGTGCCGTAGTGCTGGAACCGGAAGAGGAGGAATAGCACCAGCAGCGCCGTGGGCAGCACGTAGGGTGCGAAACCCGGGGCGGCGATCTCGAGGCCCTCGGCGGCGCTCAGGACCGAGATGGCGGGGGTGATGATGCCGTCACCGTAGAGGAGCGCCGCGCCGAAGAGGCCGAGGCCGACGAAGACGCGCCGGGTCCCGATGCGGGGCACCATCGCGAGCAGCGCCATGATCCCGCCCTCCCCCCGGTTGTCGAGGCGGATGACGACGGTGAGGTACTTGACGCTAACGATCAGGATCAGCGACCAGGTGATCAGGGACAGGACGCCGTGGATGGTCTCCTCCGTCGGCGGCAGACCGTAGGCCGGCTTGAAGCACTCGCGAAAGGCGTAGAGCGGGCTCGTCCCGATGTCGCCGTAGACGACGCCGAGCGCGGTCAGCGCGAGGGCCGCGAGCCGCCGTCCGCCCGGTGGCGGCGCCCCCCGAGCGCGGGGCTCCCGCCGGCGTCGACCGCCGGCCATCACGGCGTGGCGATCACGAATCAGCCCATGACCTTCTCGAGCCGCCGTGCGATCTCGTGCTTGGGCTGCACCCCCACGAGACGATCGACCTCGCGACCCCCCCTGAGCACGAGCAGGGTCGGGATGCTGCGCAGGTCGAACCGCGCCGCCGTCCGCGGATTGTCGTCCACGTTGAGCTTCACCACGCGCACGCGCCCCGCCATCTCGGTGGCCAGCTCGTCGATCACCGGCGCGATCATCCGGCACGGCCCGCACCACGGGGCCCACGCGTCCATTAGCACTGGCAGCGGCGAGGCCTCGACGTCCGAGGCGAAGGTGGCGTCGGTCACGACAATCGGGGCTCCGCCGCCCGAGGGCGCGGCGGCCAGCGGAAGCGGTGCCTTGCACCGGCCGCAGACGGGCTCCAGGCCGCGCGCGACCTTGTCCGGTGGGACACGGTTGGTCGCGCCACAGGCCGGGCAGCGGATCATCAGGGGGTCAGCCATCGGTGTTCTCTCTTCCGACCTTCTCGGCGCAGCCCCACTCCACCAGCTTCTGGCGCAGGTACTGGCTCGCATGCTCGAGCGTGCGCCCGACCTCCGCCTCGGAGGTGCCGAGGGTCCGCGCGATCTCGGCGACCTGGAGCCCGTCGACGTGCCGGAGCCGGACGGCTCGTCGCCAGACCACCGGCATCCCGGCCAGCGCGGCGTCCACGCACCACCGGAGCTCGCGGGATTCGTCCTCCTCCTCCGGGGTCGCCACGCTCATGTCGGCGATGACATCCTCGAGCTTCAGGTCCTCGTCCGGCTCGTAGAAGTCGAGGATCTCGTCTCCGAGCGTGGAGACCTGCTCGGTCGGTGGCGTCTCCGGCACGTCCTCCTCGATGCGGCTC
>DATGBR010000236.1:0-5734 GCA_035312605.1 Candidatus Methylomirabilota bacterium | reverse complement strand
GCGCGGTCGTAGCGGCGGAGCATGTCGTCGCGCTGGGCGTGGGACTGCAGGCGCTCCGCGAGCATGCCGGCGAAGAACGCGACCAGCACGATCACCACGAGGGCCAGGCCCTGGAGGACCCGCCGCGGACCGGACGACCGCGTCATGGCTCGTATGATAGCAAGGCCGGGCCGCGCCCCGCGCTTGCGGGCGGGGGGAGAATGGCCAGAGAGCGCGGGGAGATCGGACGATGGAGGGAGTAGGGGCCACCGGGAGCATCGAGCCCGCGATTCGTCGCGCGGTCGCGCTCGTCACGCTGCTGATCTGCTCGACCGCCGGGGTCGCAGGGGCCCAGGTGTCGGGCCGTGCCGTGGACGAGGACCTGCGTCTCGAGTGGACCGCCGCGGAAGACCGCCGCGGGCGGCCGATCGTGAGCGGCTACGTGTATAACCAGCGCGCGGGGACCTACGCGACCTCGATGCGGCTCCAGGTGGAGGCCCTCGACGCCTCCGGTCAGGCGGTGGGGTCGACGACCGGCTTCGTCTTCGGCGACGTGCCGCCGTCCGGCCGCTCCTACTTCGAGATCAAGGCGCCCGCGAAAGCGGCGAGCTACCGGGTCACGGTCCAGGGGTTCTCCTGGCGTGGCTACGGGGCGGGAGGAGGCTAGCGCATGCGGCTCCGATCGATGTCACGGCTCATCGTGCTGTTTCTCGTCGCGTCGTCGCTCGCCGGCAGCGGGTGGCCCGGTCCCGCGACCGCCGCTCCGGCGCCGGACGACCCCTACGTGGCCGGCTACGCGGGCGCCGTGCTCGAGCGCGAGTTCAAGGTGAACCGCCGCGCGGTGACCGTCGAGAACGGGGTGCTGACGCTCGACGCCGCGCAGCTGGCGGGGGCCGACCGCGCCCGCATCCTGACCGTGCTCGCCGCGCTGCCCGGGGTGAGCCGCGTGGAGGTGCGGGAGCCCGCCGCACCGGTCCCGCCGGGCCGCGACCCGATCGCGGCCGACGTCTCCGCGCTGCCCACCGGCCTGCTCCCGGTCGGCCATCTCTTCCAGCCGCTGCTCGCGGATCCCCGCTGGCCGCATTTCTCGGCCGCCTACCGCTACTACTTCGGCGATCGAGATCTCAAGCACGTGGGGGCGGTCAGCTTCGGCGAGACCATCCCCATCTTCCGGGGCGGCGGCCTCGGGGCGAGCCAGTGGGAGGCGGGCATCCAGGCCGGCGTGTTCGCGGTGTTCCAGATGGATCAGCCGTCCAAGGACCTGTTCAACGCCGACTACTTCGCCGCGCTCTACGGCGCCTGGCGTAGCGGCCCGGTCTCGATGCTGGGCCGGGTGTTCCACCAGAGCTCGCATCTGGGCGACGAGTTCTTGCTGCGCTCGCGGATCGAGCGCGTCAACCTGACCTACGAGAGCGTGGACCTCAAGCTCTCCTACGACCTGCCGTGGGGGTTCCGCGTCTACGGCGGTGGCGGCTACCTGTTCGACCAGGAGCCAGCGGATCTCCAGCCGTGGTCGGTGCAGGGCGGCGTCGAGTTCCGCAGCCCGTGGACGGTGGCCTCCGGCCACATCCGCCCGGTGGCCGCGCTCGATCTGCAGAGCCGCGAGCAGAACGGGTGGAACGTGGACGTCTCGCTGCGCGGCGGCATCCAGTTCGAGAATGTTCGCGTGCTCGACCGCAACCTGCAGCTCCTGGTCGAGTACTTCCACGGCAACTCCCCGGACGGGCAGTTCTTCAAGCGCCGCGTCGAGTATCTGGGCCTCGGGGCGCACTTCCACTTCTAGGCGTCCGGCATGGGGTAAGATACCGGCATGCGACAGGTTCGTCGGATCCTCCACGCGACCGATTTCTCCCGCGCCTCCACCCCCGCGCTGAGATGGGCGATCGCGATGGCCAAGGCCAATCGCGCGCGCCTCACGGTGGTGCATGTGATGGCGCCGCCCGCGCTGGCCCTGCCCGGCGAGGGCTACGTGTCGCCCACGCTCTACGAGAGCCTCGAGAGCTCGGCCCGCGCCGCCGCCCAGAAGCGGCTCAAGGTGGTGGTGGCCCGGGCCAGGGCGGCGGGCGTGCGCGCGAGCGTGCTCCTGCTCGAAGGCGTGCCCCACGAGCTGATCACCCGGGCTGCGAGGAAGGCGGACCTTCTCGTGATCGGCACCCACGGCCGCAGCGGCCTCGCGAAGCTGTTCCTCGGCAGCGTGGCGGGCCGCCTGGTGGCGGTGGCGCCCTGCCCGGTGCTGACGGTGCGGGGCCGGTAGGCGATGGACGCGGCGACGCCGTCCCGGATCACCGCCGAGACCCAGGTCAACGACGTGCTCGCCCGGTACCCCGCCACCGCTCCCGTGTTCACCCAGGGGCGGCGCCTGTACGTGGACCAGCTCCACGATCTCTACGCGCGCTTCCCCGGCCTCACCGTCGGCGATTTCGCGGGCCAGAACGGCCTGGACCTGACCGCGGTGCTGTTCCACGTCAACGCGCTCGCCGAGTCCGAGGATGCGGCGCGACAGCCCGCGACGCGCGCCTCCGACGAGGCCAGCCCCGGGCAGTTCTCGCTGACCCTCGGCTACACCGCCAGCCATCGTCCCCGGGAGGACTCGGCTCCGGACAGCGTCTCGGTGGTCGCGGTCCAGTCGTCCCGCGGTCCCGAGTAGCGCCTGACGAGCCCGGATCGTCCGGAGCCGGCGTCGAGACCGGCCGCGCCGCCGGCGTCCGACCGCTCCCAGTGGGGCAAGGAAGGAGCCGCCCCCGAGGAGATCCGGTTCCTCGAGGGACCGCAGACCCGCTCCTTCGAGCTCGGCCGCGCGGTGCGCATCTTCATCGAGTTCATGCGCGGCTTCCGCGCGCTGCATTTCGTGGGGCCCTGCGTGACCGTGTTCGGTTCGGCCCGCTTCAAGGCCGACCATCCGTACTACGCGCTCGGTCGCGACCTGGGGGCGCGGCTGGCCCGCGTGGGCTTCACGGTCATGACCGGCGGCGGCCCCGGCCTCATGGAGGCGGTCAACCGCGGGGCGAAGGAGGCGGGAGGCCGCTCGGTGGGCTGCAACATCGAGCTGCCGAAGGAGCAGCAGCCGAATCCGTACCTCGACCACTGGGTCACCTTCCGCCACTTCTTCGTGCGCAAGGTGATGCTCGTGAAGTACTCCTATGCCTTCATCGCGCTCCCGGGCGGCTTCGGGACCCTCGACGAGATGTTCGAGATCACGACCCTCGTGCAGACCGGCAAGGTCAGGGAGTTCCCCATCGTGCTCATGGGGCGCGACTACTGGCGCCCCCTCACCGACTTCGTGCGCAACCGCCTGCTGGTGGAGGGCACGATCGATCCGGGCGACGAGCAGCTCCTGATGACCACCGACTCCGCCGAGGAGGCGGTCGCGTGGGTCGCCGCGGTGGGGATGCGTCGCTTCGGCCTCGGCTACGGTCCGCGGCCCCGCCGCCGCTGGTACCTGGGCGAGCGACCTTGACCCCTCGGCGGCCGCTTGCTAGCGTAGCCGCGCGACCACAGACCTCGAACGGGAGACCATCCATGCAGATGCGCACGTTGCTTCGCCGCGCCGTCGTCCTCGCCCTGGCCCTCGCCGCGGTGACCAACCCGACCGCCGCCTTCGCCCAGGCCCCGATCAAGATCGGCCTGGTGCAGGGGTTCACCGGACCGTTCGAGGTCTACGCCAAGCAGGCCAAGCGCGGCTTCGAGCTGGGGCTCGAGTACGCGACGGCGGGCAAGAAGGAGCTGCTGGGGCGCAAGATCGAGATCCTCGAGGAGGACGATCAGCTCAAGCCGGACGTGGCCAAGCAGAAGGTCACCAAGCTCTACGCCGACGACAAGGTCGACCTCATCGTGGGCACCACCTCGAGCGCGGCGGCCCTCGCGGTGCTGCCGGTGGCCGCCGAGTTCAAGAAGGTTTTGATCGTGGAGCCGGCGGTGGCCGACAGCATCACGGGCGAGAACTGGAACCGCTACGTCTTCCGCACCGGCCGCAACTCGACCCAGGACGCCATCGCCAACGCGCTGGCGGTGGCCCGACCCGGTGTCTCGATCGCCACCATCGGCCAGGACTACGCGTTCGGGCGCGACGGGGTGGCCGCCTACAAGACCGCGGTGGAGAAGGCGGGGGCGCAGGTCGTCCACGAGGAGTACGCGCCCGCCACCGCCACCGACTTCACCGCGCCCATCCAGAAGGTCATCGGCGCGCTCAAGGACCGGTCCGGCCCCAAGTACGTCTTCGTGATCTGGGCCGGCAAGGGCGGGCCGTTCCCGCAGCTGGTCGACAACCGTCTCGACAAGTACGGCATCACGATCACCAGCGGCAGCAACGTGCTCGACGTGCTGAGGGCGATGAAGAGCATGAAGCTCGAGGGCATGGTGGGCGGGGCCTACTACTACTACGAGATCCCCAAGAACCCGGTCAACGACTGGCTGGTCCGCGAGCACACCAAGCGCTTCAACGAGCCCCCCGACTTCTTCACCTGCGGCGGCTTCGCGGCCGCGATGGCGGTGGCGGCCGGCATCCAGAAGGCGGGCGGGACCGACACCGAGAAGCTGATCGCCGCGATGGAAGGGCTCGAGTTCCAGACCCCGAAGGGCAAGATGGTCTTCCGCAAGGAGGACCACCAGGCGCTCCAGGCGATGTACGCGTTCAAGATGACGTCCAAGCCCGACGTGGCCTGGCTGGTGCCGACCCTGACCCGCGAGCTCTCGCTCCAGGAGACGGCGCCCGCGATCACCAACAAGCGCTGACCGCCATGGCTCGTGTGGCGGTCGGCTCCGTCTCGCTCGCGGTCGCGGAGTGGCCGGGGCCCGCGAAGGGGCCGGCCATCGTGTGCATCCACGGCCTCACCGCCAACCACACCTGCTGGGCGAGCGTGGCCGACGTGCTCTCGCCCGCCCATCGCCTGATCGCCTACGACCTGCGCGGGCGGGGCGAGAGCGACAAGCCCGACAAGGGCTACAGCCTGGCGCTCCACGGCGACGACCTGGAGGGGCTGCTCGACCACTTCGGCCTCGAGAAGGCGGTGCTGATCGGCCACTCGCTGGGGGCCCACATCGCGGTGCGCTTCGCGGCGACGCGGCCCCAGCGGGTGGCCAAGCTCGTGCTGGTCGACGGCGGCCTCGACGTGCGCCACGAGGTGATCGAGTCGCTGCGGCCCGCGATCAATCGCCTGGGGGTCGAGTTCCCCTCGCTCGAGCTGTTCATGGGCTTCGTGCGGGCCCTGCCGATGTTCGAGGGGCGCTGGAACGACTACCTCGAGCGGTACTTCCGCTACGACGTCGAGGAATTGGCCGCGGGCACCGTTCGCTCGAAGGCGGCGCGCCACGCCATCGAGGAGGAGATCGGCAACCTCGAGCGGGAGCGGCTGTGGGTGTATCACCACCAGATCAAGGCGCCTACCCTGATCTTCCGCGCCCCCGACGGGCTGCTCACCCCCACCGACTGCCTGATGACGCAGGACGAGGCGGAGGCGATGGCCGCCGCGATCCCGCGCGCCAAGCTGGTGGTGGTGCCCGGCACCAACCACTACACCGTCCTGCTCGGGCAGCACCCGAAGGTGAAGAACGCCCTGCGAACCTTCCTGAAGGGGACCTAGCACGGCGTCGGCCCCGGTCCTCTCCACCCGCGACCTCACCATCCGCTTCGGAGGCCACGTCGCGGTGGACCACGTCACCCTCGACGTGGCGCCGTTCACGCTCAAGTCCATCATCGGCCCCAACGGCGCGGGCAAGACCACCTTCTTCAACCTGCTGAGCGGGCAGTACCGGCCGA
>DATGBR010000235.1:0-2690 GCA_035312605.1 Candidatus Methylomirabilota bacterium | reverse complement strand
TGGCCGAGATGCTCTTCACCCTCGAGGCCACGCGCGCCCTCTACTACCGCGCCATCTCGGAGGCCCGTGTCGACTGCGCACCGGACGTGGTGCAGCGCGCGCGGGCGGCGCACGTCACCGTGCAGCGCTCCGCGGTCACCGTCACCCAGGAGGCGATTCGCGTCTGCGGGGGGCGGGGCCTCCTCAAGCGCTATCCGATCGAGCGCTACGCGCGCGACGCGAGGGCGGGCGCGCTGATGCGCCCATGGACCCAGGAGATCGCCACCCAGCAGGCGTGGGAAGCGGCGCTCGGCCTGGGCGCGCCGGCCGCGGACCGCCCGGGGCCCTGACCTCTCCGCGCCCCGCTACTCGATGCGGAAGTGCGCCTCGGTGGTGTGCCCGGTGCGGCCGTTGATGGGCAGGACGTCCTGTGGGCAGGCGGAGAAGGCGATCACCAGGTCCATTTCCGCGCGCAGTACCGCGTAGCTCCCCGCGGTGGACACCGGCTCGGCCCAGGCGAGCGTGCCGTCGGGCGTCCACGGGATGTTCATGAACAGGTTGAGCGGCGACGGGGTGGCCGGGACCTTGATGCCGAGCGCGGACAGCCCCGCGTGCAGGTTGTCGCGGCAGTTGTCGTGGTGGCCCTCGACCCCGAGCAGGCGATAGCGCGGGGCGTCGCAGGCGGCCATGAGGGTGTCGTGGGCCCCGCCCGAGGTGTCCTCCACCAGGGTCAGGATCGGCCGCCGCTGGTTCGTGAGGAACGTGTCGCCGAGGGCGGCGCGGAGCTTCATGAACCAGGCGCGGCTACACTCCATCGACATCCACTCGGTCACGTCGCTCGCGCTGAACGCCCAGGTGTCCACCACCTGCGAGCCGTGCGTGTTGATCACCGTGACGCGCTGGCCCTTCGCCACCCGCGCGGCCACGCCGCGGCGGGCCGGGATCGTCTGGATCTGTGTCGTCGCCATGTCTCGCTCCCCTGGTCCCCTCTCGCTAGCCGCGCCGCAGCCCGTGGTCTCCGCGATAGTCGGAGGGGGCGGGCGGCCGCCAGCCCGCGAGCAGCGCCGGATCCGGTTGCCAGATCTCCACCCCGAGCGGCCGACAGGTCGCGAGGGGATCCCCCGCGTCGGCACCCCACATCTGCACCGACAGATCGCCATGGGGGCACGTCGATATCGCGCACAGCACGTCGATCTCGGCGAAGAACTCGAGGAAATCCCCCTTCTTGGCCGGGCTGGCCTTGACGAAGTAGCGATCGTCCGCGGTCAGCCCGGTGACCTGGAAGACGTTCAGCACGTCGTGGATATCCAACTCGTTGAGACGGTACGGGGCGACCGCGCGCACCAGGTTCGAGTGGCAGCAGAGGTCGAAGTCCTCGCCGTTGAGCATCTTGTGCACGTAGGGGTCGCAGCGGGTCCCGAGGAGATCGTGGCAGCCCGCCCCGTCCTCGTCGCGCCCGTAGCGGATGCTGTCGTTGGTGATCGTGAGCATCGGCCGGAGGTACGGCAGGCAGGACCAGAGGCGATCGTGGGTGGTGACGTGCGCGCGGTGAAGCTGCTTGGTGCGGGCGGCCCAGAAGCGCTCGCGCGGGTTGTCGAGGCTCCACGCGTTGAAGTCGGCGACCTGCGGCCCCTCCACCGCGATTATGCGGAAGAGGTGGCCCGCCCGCACCGGCCACGCGCGGCCCGACCGCATCGGGACCACGAACCGCTCGACCAGGGTCCGGGACCGGGTCTCGGCGGCCAGGCGGTCGTAGAACGGACGGTCGACCGCGATCGGCGAGCCCGGCTTCGGTTCGTAGATGACACGTGGCTCCGGCATATCGCCCTCCGTGAGTGGCCCACAGGATAGCCCAATCCCGCGCTCAAGAAACCCCTTGACAGCCGGCGCTCGAATCTCCAGCATCCGGCCAGGATCAGGGCTGATCCGTGACCGGTGCTCACGTGGTAGTCAAGCGGAAGGAGGACCTCATGCGCGGACGGACGATGCTCGGAATCCTCTTCAGCGTGGTGCTCGCCCTGGCAGTCACGATGGACGCGACCGCCCAGCAGTGTCCGAAGGGCAAGCTCCGCATCTACACCTCCTGGCCGATGCAGGGCGCGATGATTCCCGAGGGCACCGGCATGAAGAACGGCCTGGACATGGCCATCGCCGAGGCCGGGGGAGTCGCCGGCGGGTACTGCCTGGAGATCGTCAACCTCGACGACGCGTCCCCGCAGACCGGCAAGTGGGACGGCGCGGTGGAGGCCGAGAACGCCAACAAGGCGGTCGCGGATCCCCTCGCGGTCCTCTACGTCGGCACCTACAACTCGGGCGCGGCCAAGGTCTCGATCCCGATCAACAACCGCGCCCACATGGCCCAGATCACCCCCGCCAATACCTATCCCGGGCTCACCAAGAAGCAGGGCGCCGCGCCCGGCGAGCCGGAGATCTATCGCCCGCTCGGCTTCGTGAACTACTTCCGCCCGATCCCGGCCGACGACATCCAGGGCGCGGTGGGGGCCAAGTGGGCCAAGCGGCTCGGCATCAAGAAGGCGTTCATCCTCAACGACCAGGAGCTGTACGGCAAGGGCATCGCCGACGTCTTCGAGGCCACCGCCAAGAAGATCGGGCTCGCGGTGGTCGCCAACGAGGGCATCGACTGGAAGCAGCCCGACCAGAAGCCGATCCTGACCAAGGTGCGCGCCTCCGGCGCCGATCTCGTCTACCTG
>DATGBR010000234.1:0-17908 GCA_035312605.1 Candidatus Methylomirabilota bacterium | reverse complement strand
CCGTATAGTCCAGCCAGCGCTGATTGAAGAAGTCTGCGGAGCCGTCTGGACCAGCGGACCATGCCAACGTAGGGATGGTGTCGACGACAAGGCGAATATCCTGTCCATCTCCAGGTTCTTCGAAGCCATTTTGGGGGGTTGGCATGCGATTCCTCCTGGCCGGTCTGGGAACGGCCGGACCGGTGGTACGAGGGTAGTCTGGGCGCTCGGGGCGAGCAAGGCCCGGATCTCGGGGATTCGGCGGTGAGTTGAGGACCACCGCGACATGTAGACTGACCCGGCTAAGTGCGCATCAGACCGGATCAATCCAACGCGAAGAGGGCGCCGTGTAGGATTCTGGGTCGCAGCCTAGCGGCCCTCAGGCGGTTTAGCCGACGTGTTGTGCCAGGGCGGTCCCAGCCTGGCCTGAGCCGCAGAAGTAGCCACGCGGCGCTTAAGGACTAGCACCGCGCGGTAGATGGAGCGGGGTCACTGAGCCCGGCCGGCGTCTGCGTGCACGGCCGGTCGAAGTGCCGGTTCGGGAGCACATTAGAGGCTCGGTCTCCACCGGCCCGGCCGCAAGGCCGCAGAAAAGCATCTTCATGGCCACCGTCTCGTGGACACCTTTGGCCAGCAGATTCCTCGCGGCCGTCCGCCGGAGGTCTAGCATGTCGCTCACGTGAGCCAGCTCGCTCGACCCGGGAGGACGCCGCTGATGTGCACTGTGGCATCGGCTCCTCGGCGCAAGCGCCCGAGCATTGTGCTTGGGGCCCGGGCCATCGGTCCGGGCTCTAATTCGGTGCTCGTGATCCAAGTTGGGGCGCTGCATCGAGGCGGCAGCGTGGATGCGAAGAGCGCTACACTGACGCAAGCTCACTCATCCGCTCAGCGCAGGCCGCGTCTGCGCAGAACAACACGGAGCTCGCGTGATGGAACAGCGCATCGCGGACATTGACCTGAACGCCCTGATTGCCGGCCGCACCTTCTTCCCATCCCCTGCGGCGTGGGAAGACGAAGTACTCTATTTCCTGATGCTCGACCGGTTCTCAGACGGAAACGAAGCCGGCTACCGCGACAACAGCGGCGCGCTCGTGACAACTGGCACTACGCCGCTCTTCAAATCCACCGACCGCGGCAATGCGACCACGACACCGGCGGACCGCACGCAGTGGTCGGATGCAGGCAATGTTTTTGTTGGCGGCACGCTGAAGGGCCTGGAGTCCAAAATCGGTTACCTGCAGCGCCTCGGCATCACCGCCATCTGGATCAGCCCCGTCTTCAAGCAGGTTCCCTCCCAGCAGTCCTACCACGGCTACGGCATTCAGAACTTCCTGGATGTGGACCCTCAC
Organism: Candidatus Methylomirabilota bacterium; assembly: GCA_035312605.1. GTDB lineage: Bacteria > Methylomirabilota > Methylomirabilia > Rokubacteriales > CSP1-6 > CAMLFJ01. The sequence continues at coordinate 16,580 of DATGBR010000234.1, read as the reverse complement.
TTCGGAACTCGAGACGACCTCGTCTCCGTAGTGAAGACTGCCCATCAACACGGCATTCGCGTCATTCTCGACGTGATCCTCAATCACACCGGGGACGTCTTCGCATACAAGTCCGCGCAAATGCGCTGCGACGTATTCGATGACCGCGGCAATTTCCTCGGAAAGGAAGCGTGCTGGCAGGCTGACGGCACGGTCTACGGGGTGATCGGCTACCGCGATGCTTCGGGCAGTCCCACGCTCCCGTTCGGTCCCGTCCCGGCAAGCCACTTCCCGGATGGCGCGATCTGGCCCGCCGAGTTGCAGCCGCCCGAGACGTTTACGCGCAAAGGGAAGATCCGCAACTGGGACTTCCCCCCGGAATTCCGCGAAGGCGATTTCGAGGGCCTCAAGGACGTTCATCAGGGCGCGGGCCCCATCGACGAGTACCAGGCCTCCGACGCATTCCACGTGCTGTGCAAGGCTTTCAAGTTCTGGATCGCGCTGGCCGACATCGACGGCTTGCGTATCGACACCGTCAAGCACATGGACGATGGAGCCAGCCGTTACTTCGCGTCGGTCATGCACGAGTTTGCCCAAAGGATCGGCAAGGAGAATTTCTACCTCATCGGCGAGATCACCGGCGGGCGGCAGCGCGCGTTCGACACACTCGAGACAACAGGAATAGACGCCGCGCTCGGCATCGACGACGTGCAAGACAAGATCGAGTACGTCCTGAAGGGCTGTCGTCAGCCTCGTGAGTACTTCGATCTGTTTCGGAACTCGCTCCTCGTTCGCAAGGACTCGCACGTCTGGTTCCGCAACAAGGTCGTGACGACGTTCGATGATCACGACCAGGTGCGCAAAGGCAAGAACAAGTCGCGGTTCGCGCACGATGAGGGCCCGGGGCAGTCGGGCAGCGAGCGCGGCTCGCTCGCCGTGCTCGCGTTCTTGCTCACGACCATGGGCATTCCCTGCATCTACTACGGGAGCGAGCAGCAGTTTGACGGGCACGGCGACAGCGACCGCTTCATCCGTGAAGCCATGTTCGGCGGCGGGTTCGGCGCTTTCGAGTCCCGCAGCCGGCATTTCTTCAACGAAGACCACCCTGTCTATGTGGAGCTTGCGAAGATCCTCAAGGTGCGCCGACAGAATCTGGCGATTCGCCGGGGGCGGCAGTTCCTGCGGGAGGTCTCCGGCAACGGCGTGGACTTCGGCCTGCCTGAGATGGTTGGCGGTGTCATCCGGTTCGTGGTTCCCTGGGCCCGGATCCTCGACGACCGGGAAGTTGTTCTGGCCGTGAACACTGACTTCGCGACTGAGCGCACGTGCTGGGTCACAATTGACGCCGGGCTGCACAGCACGGGTGGCGTTCTCACCTGCCGATACTCGACCATCGCGCCTCAGATCGGCACCACAACATCCGTCGAAGCGCGCAACGGCAAGTCCGTGTTGCTCACGGTTCCCGCGGCCGGCTTCGTTATCTACGAATAGAAGCGTGGCCCCGGCTGCCTGCTGAAGGCGCTGCTCCCGCCATCGCTCGCGCGCTCGCTGTGGCTGTTGTTGCACCATGGGCGGCTGGCCGGCTGCTGGCGACCTGAACGCATTGACGACCTTCGCAAGAGAGTCGTGCGGGGCCACAGGCGGCCGAGGCCCGCATGATCGTCCACCTGATCGATGGCACCTACGACCTGTTCCGTCACTTCTACGGAGCGCGCCGCTTCGACAAGGGAAAGGATCGTCCCCTCGGCGCGGTCGTCGGTGTGCTGAATACCGTGCTCGAGATGATCGAGAAAGGCGCCACTCATCTCGGTGTGGCCACCGATCATGTCAGGATGCAGGGGGGCGAGAGTGAGGCTTCGAGGGCCTGATCGAGCGGGGAGTCTACGCGATTGCGGCCGAGGCTAGGTGGGCAGGGCCGGGCGGCTCGGGAGCCCCAGAGCGGCGAAGGTGGGCGAGGATGGAATCTTTAAATGCGTCAGAGAAAGACCGATAAGCCGGGTTCTGTCTGACCGCCGAGGTTTCCCCCGTCGGCGAGATGATCATTTCTCTAGGACGCCGGTTGCCCGGCGCCTCGAGCGGCCATACCCGAGAGCCCCACGCGGGCCGCGCTTCACCTGCTCTTGCGAGCAGGATCGCTCTCCTATTTGGCCTTGCTCCGGGTGGGGTTTACCGAGCCGACCCGGTCACCCGGGTCGCTGGTGAGCTCTTACCTCACCGTTTCACCCTTACCGCCCGTGAAGGCGGCGGTCTGTTCTCTGTGGCACTGATCCGTGGGGTCGCCCCCCCTGGCCGTTAGCCAGCACCCTGCCCTGCGGAGCCCGGACTTTCCTCCCGTGCGGTCGCCCGCACCGGCGATCATCCAGCCTTCTCTGACGCAATCAAAGAGCGTGTGTCGCTGACGAGCAGTATAGCTCACACGACGGGCGCGCTCACGGCTCCTGGCGCTTGACCGCCTTCCGGTTGGCGCGTCGCTCCAGATCCCAGTAGCGCCGATCGCGATCGGCCAGGATCTCCTCCGAGGCCCGCAGCGGCGCCGAGGGCGGCTGTTCCACGCCCAGCGCGTGGCCGATCTCGTCGACGATGTCCTGGTCCGGGGTGGACACGCTGCCCCCCACCGCCTCCTCGCCCGAGCTCTGCGCGCGCTGCCAGTCCGCGTCGATGTCGCCGGCGCTGGCCCCGGGGCCCGTCTCGTGGTGCTCGCTCAGATCGCGCAGGAGCCCGACCGTCTGGCCGCGGTCCTCGCCGCCCTCTCGCCCACGCCGGGTGGCCGGGGAGCGCTTGCGCGTGCGGCTGCGCGCTCTTCTGGGGGAGGCTGCCGCGCGCTTCGTCGGGACGCGCTTCGTCCGGGCCTGCTTCGTCTGCGGACGCTTCGTGCCGGCGCGTCTCGTCGGGGTGCGCTTTCTCGCCGCCCGTTTCGCGGTCGCTCGTCTCGGCCTGGCCTTGCGCTTGCTCATGATCCACCTCCCGGGTTGGGCGACCCCGACGGCTCCTTCTGTGATAGAGAATCGTCCGCATGGTCTCACGAATCGTGCTGGCGTGGCTGCTGGTGGCCCCCGGTCTGGTCGGGGGGCTCCCGGCTGCCGTGGCGGGGCAGGGAAGCGCGCCGGTCGCCACCCTGGCGGACGGCCGGGTGGGCCAGATCCACTTCGAGAGCCGGACCCCCGCCGGCTACTTCGCCCTCGTCCGGCGCGAGGCGACGCCGGGCGCGGTGGTGGTCGGCACGCTCCGGCTGCCGAAGGATGCCGCCGGCCGCGTGCCCGCCATGGTGATCGCCCACGGCAGCGCCGGGGTGGACGCGCGGGAGGCGGCCTGGGCGGACCGCCTCGGCGCCCTCGGCCTGGCCACATTCGTGGCCGACAGTTTCACGCCGCGCAACATCCGCGAGACCGCGACCGACCAGGGACGCCTCCCCACCGCCGCGAACGTGGCCGATGCGCTGGCCGCGCTCCGCCTGCTCGCCACGCATCCGCGCATCGACCCGGATCGCATCGGGGTCATCGGGTTCTCCAAGGGCGGCCAGGTCGCGCTCTACACCGCGCTCGAGCCGTTCCGGCGCGGGGTCCTCGACGACGACCGTCGCTTCGCCGCGCACGTGGCGCTCTACCCGTACTGCAGCGACTGGTACACCGCGGCCCGGGTGACCGGCGCGCCGCTGCTGCTCCTGCTGGGGGGCCGCGACGACTACACGCCCGCCGACGCCTGTCGCGGCTACGCGGAGTGGTTCAAGGGCGCGGGGACGGAGACTACCGTCGTCACCTACCCGAATGCCTACCACGACTTCGACTCGGAGCGGTGGCCGCGCTTCGAGCGCGGGCTCGTCACCGGGCGCGGCTGCGACATGGCGGTGGACCTGGATCACTTCACGGTCGCGCGTCGTGGGACCGGGGAGGACATCACCGCGATCGCGGGCCGGTACGGACGCGACTGCCTGGCCCGTGGGGCCACCATCGGCGGAGACGCCGAGGCGCGGCGCCGGGCCCCGGAGGACGTCGCGGCCTTCCTGCGCCGCGTGCTCAAGCCCGAGACGCGTTGACGGCCTCCGGGCCGTCTGCTACGGTTGCCGCGCGAATCGCTTCTCTCATTCCTCTCGAACGACGCGGTCAGGGAGGTGGCAATGGCGCAAGAAGCGTACGATCCGGAACACAGTGGGATGTCGCGGCGCACGATGCTTCGCAGCGTGGGCGCTGCGGTTGGCGCCGCGGTCCTGGCCCCGCGCCTCGCGGGCGCGCAGACCCCGCCGGTGGGGCCGCCCAGCACCGTCACCCAGCCGCCCCGCGACTTCAGCCCGCGCGGCGCGCCCACCACGTACTTCACCGATCCCGACGTGCTCACCGTGGAGCCGGCCTTCAACGGGCTCCGGCAGCCCAACGCGCCGATCCAGCGCCTGTGGACCGGTGCGCTCTGGGCCGAGGGGCCCGCGTGGAACGCGCAGGGCCGCTATCTCGTGTGGAGCGACATCCCCAACAACCGCCAGCTCCGGTGGATCGAGGACAACGGGCACGTCAGCGTGTTCCGGATGCCGTCGAATAACAGCAACGGCAACACCTTCGACTTCCAGGGGCGGCAGCTCTCGTGCGAGCACGTCACTCGACGCGTCGTACGCTACGCGCTGGACGGCTCGGTGAGCCTCATCGCGGGGATGTACAACGGCAAGCGGCTCAACTCGCCTAACGACGTGGCGCCGCATCCGGACGGCAGCTACTGGTTCACCGATCCACCCTATGGGGCCCAGCTCTACGAGGGCACGGTGGACGCGGCGGGCGGGCCCGCGAACACCGGCGGCCGCCTCAACCCGAAGCTCGGGCAGCCGCTCGAGCTCGGCTCCTACAAGCGCGAGCTGCCCACCGCGGTGTACCGCGTCGACAAGAGCGGCACGCTCACCCAGGTGGTGGGCGAAGACCAGGTGCCGGATCCCAACGGGCTCTGCTTCTCGCCCGACTACAAGAAGCTCTACGTGATCAGCACCGGCAAGGGCCCCGGCGACACGGGACCCGGCGGTAAAGGCGACATGACGGTCTTCGACGTGGGCTCGGACAACAAGCTCTCCAATCGCAAGCTCTTCAGCGACTTCATGATCGACGGAGTGAAGTGCGGGCCGGACGGCGTGCGCGCCGACGTGGACGGCAACCTGTGGTGCTCCAGCAACGCGGGGCGCGCGGTGGGCTACAGCGGAGTCACGGTGTGGACGCCGCAGGGCCAGCTCATCGGGCGCATCCGGCTGCCCGAGATCTGCGGCAACGTCTGCTTCGGCGGGCCCAAGCGCAACCGCCTGTTCATGGCCGCGAGCCAGTCGCTCTACGCGGTCTACACCGCCACGCAGGGCGCCGCCCCCGGCTAAGCGCCATCCGGGGTCAGGTCTTTCATTCCGACAATGTGGGCCGACATCGTCGCGATGTAAGACCTGACCCCATCCGCCATCCACGCCAGCCATGAAGCTCGGGATCTATCTCAACGCGCAGCACCCGGCGGGGGATGATCCGGCGCGCCGCTTCGCGGAGACCCTCGAGCAGGCGCGCCTGATCCGCTCGCTCGGGTTCGACTCGATCTGGGGTGGGGAGCACCACGCCACGCCGGGCTTCCACTACTTCCCGCTGCTGCCGATGCTGCAGCGATTGGCCGCGGAGGTGCCGGGGCTCGAGATCGGCACCAACCTCGTGCTGCTGCCGCTCCACAATCCGGTGGAGATCGCGGAGGTGGGCGCCTTCCTCGACGTACTCACCGGCGGGCGCTTCCTGCTGGGCGTGGGGCTCGGCTACCGGCCCGAGGAGTTCGCCATCTTCGGTGTGCCGATGGCGGAGCGGGTGAGCCGGCTCGCGGAGGGCGTGGAGATCATCCGGCGGCTCTGGACCGAGGACAAGGTCACCCACCGCGGCCGGCACTGGACCTTCGAGAACCTCACGATCCGGCCGCGCCCGATCCAGTCACCGCGTCCGCCGATCCTGGTCGGCTCGCAGGTGTCGGCGGGCATCGCGCGCGCCGCGCGCATCGCCGACGGCTGGCTCGTGGTGCCGCTGCCGCGCGTCGACGAGTTCGCCGCGCAGGCACGGGCCTTCACCGCGGCACGGGCCGCCGAGGGGCGGACCGGTGCCGCGCAGATCTGCCGATTGCTCGAGGTGGTCTGCGCGCCCGACGAGGAGAGCGCGATCCGGCGGGCCGCGCCCTATCTGCTCGACAAGTACGCGGCCTACTTCTCCTGGGGCCTCGAGGGCGTGACCCTCGACCCGGGCGCCTCACCGGAAGCGCAGCTCCGCGGCCTCGCGGCCAATCGCTTCGCGATCGGCTCGCCCGCCCAGGTCATCGACGCGCTGCTGGCCCAGCACGCGGCCGGCGCCACCCACCTGACGATGCGTGTGAGCTGGCCGGGGATGCCGCAGGCGGACGTCCTCGCCGGCATCGAGCTCCTGGGTCGCCGGGTCCTTTCCGAAGTCCGTCGCCGTACCGCGGCCTAGCCGGGCCGCCGAAAAGGAGCGCACGCATGCGTGTGGCGGCTGGGAAGATCGAGGCGCAGCTGGTGACGGTGCTCGGGGCGTGGGGGATGTCGGCGGAGCACGCGGCGGTCACGGCCCAGATGATGGTCGAGACCGATCTGCGCGGGGTGGACTCGCACGGCATCTCGATGCTGCCGACCTATGACAAGGAGTTCCGCGCCGGCCGGCTGAACATGCGGCCCCAGTGGAAGGTCGTGCGCGACCGGCCCTCGATGGCGCGCATCGACGCGGACCGCTCGCTCGGCCATCCGATCTCGGCCCACGCGATGAACCTGGCGGTGGACAAGTGCCGCGCCACCGGGGTCGGCGTGGTCGCGGTGTTCAACTCGCACCACTTCGGCGCGGCCGGCTGCTACGCGAAGATCGCGGCGGACCGCGGGGTGATCGGCATGGTCACCTCGGCCACCCGGGGGGTCACGCTGGTGCCGACCTTCGCGGCGGAGCCGGTCATGGGCACGAACCCGCTCGCCTTCGCGGCGCCCGCGCGGCGGAACGCCCCGTTCCAGCTCGACATGGCGACGACGACGGTGGCCGCCGGCAAGGTGAAGGTCTACAAGCTGAACCACAAGCCGGTGCCGTCGGGCTGGGTGGTGGACGGCGACGGGCGCGCGGTGACCGACGAGACGGAGGCCTTCCGCCACGTGTTCGAGCGGCCGGAGGGCGGCATCACCCCGCTCGGCGGCGGCCGCGAGCTGGGCGGGCACAAGGGCTACGGCCTCGCGGTGATGGTGCACATCCTGGGCGGCACGCTCGCGGGCGCGTCGTTCTCGCCGCTGCGCAACCGGACCCAGCGCGACTCGGATCCGCACAACATCGGCCACTTCTTCATGGCCATCGACCCGGGCGCCTTCCGCGACGAGGGCGAGTTCGAGAGCGATCTCGACGACGTGATCGACGTGCTGCACGGAGCCAAGCGCGCGGACCCGGCGCAGCCGGTGCTGGTGGCGGGCGACCCCGAGCGCCTCACCCGCGCCGAGCGACTCGAGCAGGGCGTCCCGATCCCGGACGACCTGATGGAGCAGTTGCGCGGGGTGGCGGCCTCCGCGAAGGTCCCGTTCCTGCTCTAGTGCCCTAGGAGAGGGCCTTCCGCAGGGCCCCCGCGACCTCGTCGAGCAGGACGCGCGACTGGTCGAGGATGCGCGTCATTCGTAAAAAGCCGTGGAACATCCCGGCGTACTGGGTGAGCGTCACCGCCACCCCCGCGTCGCGCAGTCGCACCGCGTAGGCCTCGCCCTCGTCCCGCAGCGGATCGCAGCCCGCGGTGACCACGAGCGCGGGCGGCAGATCGGCCAGGCTCTTGGCCAGGAGCGGGGAGGCCAGCGGCTCGCGACCCTGCTCCTCGCGCGCCAGGTAGTGGCGCCAGAACCAGCGCATCTCGTCGGTGCCCAGCACGAACCCGGTGGCGTTCTCGCGATACGAGACGGTGCCGAAGTCGTGGTTGGTGACCGGGTAGATCAGCACCTGCAGCAGGATCCGCGGCCCGTGGCGGTCGCGGGCTAGCAGCGCCATCACCGCGGCCAGGTTGCCGCCCGCGCTGTCGCCGCCGACCGCGATGCGCGCCGGGTCGAGCCCGAGGCGCGTGGCGTTGGCCGCCACCCACAGGAGCCCGGCGTAGGAGTCCTCGACCGGCGTCGGGTACTTGAACTCGGGCGCGAGCCGGTAGTCCACGGAGGCGACCGCGCAGCCGGCCGCGTTGACGATGGACCGACAGATGCCGTCGTGGGTGTAGAGGTCGCCGATGACCCAGCCGCCGCCGTGGTAGAAGACCAGTACCGGATGCGGGCCGACCCCGGCGGGCCGGTACAGCCGCACCGTGATCTCGCCGCCGGTGACCGGCACGCGATGGTCGGCCACCGCGGCCACCTCCTCGAACGGGCCGAGCGCGGCGGTGCGCGTGCGCATGGACTCGCGGGCTTCCGTCGGGGTGGAGTCCTTGATCGGCTTCAGGTTGAGCGCGGCGAGCGCGTCGACGACCCTCTGGGCCTGCGGATCGAGTGGCATATGCGCCTCCTGGACGGTCCCGCGAGATATGCGCAGACACTAGGCGCTCGCGCTCCCGACGTCAAGCGGCGCCCCCGCGGGGTCGTCGCGGTCCGGATCGTCTCAGGGCGCCGCGCCCCGCCGCAGGTGGCGCGCGCCCAGCAGCAAGGTTCCCGCGGCCAGCCACGCGAGCGTGCCGTCCATCACGAAGGCCCCGGGCAGGCTGATCGCGGCCAGCCCCCCGCTCACCAGCGGGCTCGCCGCGGTGCCGATCTGCACGCTCAGGGCGAGCCAGCCGAACGCGGCCCCGCGGCGCTCGCCGGTCACGAGGCTGCCGCCGATCGAGTAGGCGAGGGTCAGCGCGCCGCCCAGGAAGAGCCCGGTGAGGCAGCGGAAGAGCATCAGGCTCTGCCACCCGGTCGTGAAGGCCATGAGGGCGCAGGGCAGCCCGCCCGCGACCAGGCCGATCAGGAGCAGGCGCTCCGCCGGCCAGCGCTGGGCGAGCCGGCCCGCGAGCAGGGCCGACCCGGTGGCGCAGATGGCGGCCAGCGAGATGATCTCGCCCGAGGTCGCGGCGATGCGCGTGACGTCGAGCAGGGTCCCGACCTTGAGCGGGACGAGCAGCGAGAGCCCGCGGTCGATGAACTGGGCGACGAACAGGAGGACCAGCACCAGCGGGAACCCGCGCGAGGTCCACACCTGGCGGAGGGTGAAGCTGGTGTCGGAGGTGGCCGCGGCGGGCCCCGCGTCGCCCGGGGCCCGGTTCTCGGTGAAGAGCACCAGCAGGCCGACGAGGGCGAGGGCGCACATGCCGGCGGTGACGAAGAACGCGTAGCGGAGCCCGAAGTGGGAGGCGACGTAGCCGCCCGCGGCGGGCCCGATGGCCACGCTCAGGAGCTGCGCGCCCTGCACGCGCCCGATGGCCACCGGCACGCGCTCCTTGGGGCACGACACGCTGGCCAGGGCCATCGCGAAGATGGAAAAACCGGCGATCACGCCCTGGAGAACGCGCAGGATCAGGAGCTGAGTGACCGAGGTGACGAGCCCCATCGCGGCCACGATGATCACGAAGCCGACGAGCGAGCGGACCATCATCATCTTGCGGCCGACCCGGTCCGCGAAGCTGCCCCAGAGCGGGCCCAGCAGCCCCGAGACCGCGGGGGTCACCGCGGTGAGCACCCCCGACCAGAGGGCGACCCGGGTGGGGTCGGTGACCCCCAGCTCCATCACGTAGAGCGGCAGGAAGGGCGAGAAGAACTGGAAGCCGACGAACGCGATGAAGACGACGAGGGCCAGGGCCCAGACGTTGCGCTCCCAGCTCTCCACTCGGCCCGGGCGTCCCCGTCTACCGGCGGTACCGGTAGGCCGCCGCCTCCGCGGCGATCTTGCCCACGTCCATCCGGTTGATGTCCTCGATGAGGTCGTTGGTGATCAGGTCGGAGGTCGGCACCTTCTGGGTGATCACGCTCCACTTCACGAGGAAGTCCACGTAGTCGCGGTAGTTGACCTCGGAGTTCTCGCCCCAGCGCTTCACCCCGGCCGGCTCGAGCTTGTAGTGGGGCATGCGGGCCTCGAGCACCTTGATGTCCTCGCGCACCGCGGTGGCCTCGTCCTTGCCGGTGGGCTTGGTCTGCGGGAACAGCTCGTAGACGATGTGCACCGCCGCCTCCGGGTTGGCGATGGTGAAGATCGTGCCCTTGGCGTAGGCGCGGGCCATGCCGATCAGCTCCTTGCGCCGCGTCCTGAGCGTCTCCTCGGAGGCGAGGAAGCCGTTGCCGGGGAACTTCTCGATGTCGCGCCGGTCGAGGTAGCGCATGCGGACGCCCGCGTTCTCCACCATCGCGTACTGGGTGTCGAACTGGCTGAGCGCCTCCACCTGCTTGTTGCGCACCATCGCCGCGGTCTGCGCGCCCTCGCCCGCCACCACGATCTGCACGTCGCGCGCGGGGTCGAGGCCGGCCGCCGCCACCTGGGCCCGCGCCACCACCACGCCGGCGGAAGCGAGGCTGGTGACCCCGATGGACTTGCCGCGCAGCTCGCTCGGGCTCTGGATCGGGCTGTCCGCGGGCACCGCGATGCCGTAGCCGTTGGTCTGGTACGCGGTGTAGTAGATCTTGGCTCGGACTCCCTGGGGCCGGCCGTTGGCGAGGGGCTCCACGCTCGGGAGCGAGATCGGCACCTCGCCGGTGGCCACCGCCTTCACACAGTCGGTGGAGCCGGGCAGCGGGACGATCTCGATGTCGAGCCCCTCCTGCTTGAACCAGCCCATCTTCATGGCCACGGCGAACGGGGATCCGACGCCCATGCTGATCGTCCGGGCGCAGATGGCCACCCGCAGCTTGGTGGTCTGGGCGCGCGCCGCGGCGGGCGCCCACAGGACGAGCACGGCGAGGACGATGGCGGCTTTGCGCATGGAGCGTCGGTCTCCTCTCGGGGTCAGGTCGGCAGTCCGAACAGTGACGACATCCGGGTGGCGTCGTGCAGGGCCGTCATCTCCTCGTCGGAGGGACGGCGGGTGAAGCGGCTCGCCGCGTCGAGGACCTTCGGGAGCAGGCCGAGGTCGCCCGCGGTGTTCAGGAAGATCCCGGGTCGGCCCACCACCCAGTGGACCGCGCGGTCGATGTCCTCCTGGCGCTCGAGGGGCTGATACCAGGTGGCGTGGCTGCGGTCGGCGGCGGCCCACGGCCCGCGCGCGATGGCCTTGATGGTCTGCACCGCGGTGCCCCGCTCGCGGCAGATGGTGGCGACCTCCTCGAAGGCCTGACGGTAGCGCTCGTTCTGGATCATGAAGAAGTTGTAGGGCAGCAGGATCGAGTCGAAGTCGAAGCGCGCGAGGCTCCGGCGATGCATGGCGGCGATGGTCCAGCCGTGGCCGGTCACTCCGATGGCCCGCGCGAGCCCCTGCTGCTTGGCCTCGACGAGGGCTTCGAGCGCGCCGCCCGGGCCCATGGCCTGGTCCCAGTCGTCGGGATGGCCGAGCGAGTGCATCTGGATCAGGTCGACCGAGTCGACGCGCAGCCGCTCGAGCGAGCGGTGCAGATCCTCGCGCGCCTCGCGCCCGCCGCGCGAGCCGGTCTTGGTGGCGAGGAAGAAGTCCTTGCGGTGACGGGCCATCCACGGCCCGATGCGCAGCTCGGAGTCGCCGTAGCGGGCGGCGGTGTCGATGTGGTTGACTCCGTGGCGGAGCAACACCTCGAGTGCGCGGTCGGCCTCGTCCTGGCTGGCGCGGGCCAGCGCGGCGGCGCCGAAGAGGGTGACGGTGGACTGGTGCCCGGTGCGGCCGAACGGTCGACGCTCGATCATGGCGACCTCCTCCTTGTTCGGAGCGGAGTCCTACCGGCGGACGGGCCAGCGGCCGGTCGCCCGCAGCAGCTCGAACACGCGGGCCGAGGTGACCGGCGGCCGGTCCACCAAGACGCCGTAGTCCGCGAGGGCGTCCTCCACCGCGTTGGCCACCGCGGCGGCCGGCGAGATGACCCCGCTCTCGCCCACGCCCTTGATGCCCAGGGGATTGATCGCGGACGGGAAGTCCATGTGGACCACGTCGAGCGGCGGCATGTCGTCGGCGCGGGGGAGCGGGTAGTCCATCAGGGTGCCGGTCAGCAGCTGGCCCGCGTCGTCGTAGATCAGCGCCTCGCCGAGCGCGCTGCCGAGGCCCTGGGCGATGCCGCCGTGGAGCTGGCCCTCCACGATCACCGGGTTGATGGGCCGCCCGCAGTCGTGCATCGCGGCCAGCCGGAGCAGCGTGATCGCGCACGCCTCGAGGTCCACCTCGAGCACGATGCCCTGCACGCCGAAGGCCCACGTGACGGTGTCCGGGTAGAAGAAGGCGCAGGCGCTGAGCCCCGGCCCGCCCGCCTCCGCGACCGCGCGGGTCCGCACCGCGGCGCGCGCGACCTGGCCGAGCGGCACGCTCTTGCCCGGCACGCCGCGGACGCCCACGCGCCCCTCGGCCAGCACCACGTCCTCCGGCGCGCACTCGAAGATCTCGGCCCCCACGAGGCGCGCCTTGTGCGCCACCTGCGCGGCGGAGCGCTGCACCGCGGGCCCGCCCACCGCGGCCACCCGGCTTGCGATCGTGCCCATGCCGTAGCCTACCAGGCTCGTGTCGCCGCCCACCACCGCCACCGACTCGAGCGCGACCCCGAGCTCGTCGGCCGCGATCTGGGCCAGCGTGGTCTCGTGGCCCTGGCCCTGGGCGCAGACCCCGAGATGCACGAACACGGTGCCGTCGGGGTCCACCCGGATGTCGGCGCCCTCGAACGGGCCGATGCCGGTGCCCTCGACGTAGGCGCAGAGGCCGATGCCGATCGGCCGCGGGCCGCCGCGCCGCTCCGCCTGGCGGGCGCGCCAGCCGTCGTAGTCGAGGGTCGCGAGCAGACGGTCGAAGGCGGCGGGGTAGTCGGCCGGATCGTAGACGATGGGCGCGCCGTCGCGATAGGTGAGGCCGGTCGGGACCGGCATCTCGTCCGGCCGGATGAGGTTGAGGCGCCGGAGCGCGGCCGGATCCATCCCGATCTCGCGTGCCGCGCGGTCGAGCAGCCGGTCCAGGACGAACGCGGCCTCGGGCCGGCCCGCCCCGCGATAGGCCGCCGCGAAGGTCTTGTGGGTGAGGACGTTCTGCCCGGTCCCGCGGTAGTGCGGCACGTGGTACGGCCCGGGCAGGTGGTTGATGGTGTTCAGCGTGATGGCCTCGCCGAGCGTCGGCGCCACCCCGTGATCGCGCGTGAACGCGGTCTCGATGGCAATGATGTGCCCGTCGCGCTCGAGGCCGATGCGCGCCTCGTGGACCTGGTCGCGGTCGCCCGCCGCGGTGAGGCAGTGCTCGCTGCGCGTCTCGGCCCACTTCACCGGCCGGCCGAGGCGGCGGGCCACCACCGCCACCAGGATCTCCTCGGGATAGACGTGGCCCTTGACCCCGAAGCCGCCGCCCACGTCGGGGACGATCACGCGGATGCGCTCCTCCGCCAGGCGGACCACCGGGGCGATCGCGCTCCGCACCGCGAACGGCACCTGCGTCGACGTCCACACCGTGAGCCCACCCCCGATGGGATCGGGCGCGGCCAGGACGCCGCGGGTCTCGAGCGGCATGCCGGCCACGCGCGGGTAGGCGAGACGCGCGGCCACCACGACCGGGGCACGGGCGAGCGCCTCCTCGGGCTGGCCCTTGGCGCTGGCGGTGACCGAGGCGAGATTGTCCGGCCACGCCTCGTTGACGCGCGGCGCGCCGGGCGCGATGGCGGCGGCGGGCGACGTCGCGGCGGGCAGCGGGTCGTACGTGACGATCACGCGCTCGACACCGTCGGCGGCCGCGTACGGATCGCTCGCCACCACGACCCCCACCGGCTCGCCCACGTGGCGGACGCGCGCGCCGGCCAGGACCGGGTGGACGTACGGCCGGCCCTTGGGCTCCGGCACCAGCGGGGGAACGGTGGCGGTGGCCAGCTCCGGCAGCTCGTCCAGGGTGAGCACCACGACGACTCCGGGGACCGCGCGCGCGGCCGCGGCGTCGATGGCGCGGACGCGCGCGTGGGCGTGCGGGCTGCGCACGAGGGCCAGGTGGAGCAGGCCGGCCACCCGGACGTCGTCGAGATAGCGGCCGCTGCCGACAACGAAGCGGCCGTCTTCCTTCCGCTTCGGCGAGGCGCCGACCAGCACCGGGGTCGGGACCGGGGGCGCGGGCTAGCGAGCGCCCGCCGCGCGCAGGTGCTCGTCGCGTCGGGACTGGAGATCGCCGTCGGTGTAGGTCATCAGCTCGGGCCGGGCCTTGCCCAGCATCACCTGGAGGTACGCGGGCTCGAGGCCCACGTTGGTGAAGCCGTGGATCACGTTGGCCGGGCAGGAGACGCAGTCCCACGGCCCGAGCACCGTCTCGGCGCGGTGGCCGGCCCCGTCCTCGATGAAGACCAGCACCTTGCCCGTGAGGATGAAGAAGACCTCTTCCACCTCGTGGGTGTGCGGGGCGTTGCCCTGGCCGGGCGGGATGAACATGACCGAGAGCGTGAAGTGCTGGGCGGGGATCACCGAGGCGTCCGTTTTGCCGGAGGCGCCCGAGCCGATGAAGCGGTGCTGGGCGCGCTTGAAGCCTTCCACGCGGGCGTCGGCGAACGCGTCCCAGTCGGCGCGGCGCTCGGTGAACCGGGCCACGTGCGTGCGCAGCGTCTCGTCGAGGGACTGAGCGGTCTGGGTCATGTCGGTGTCCTCCCGGGGACTACAGTCTAGTCGGTCGCCCCCGGGCCCGCAAGACGCGCGGCCGCGCCTTGCGTCCACCGCGCCCATCCGTTACGATCCGCGCTGCGCCGGGGGCGCGGCTGTCGACCCGGCCGGGAGGCTCGTCCAATGGGCAAGATCGTCTTCGCGGGCGCGATGTCGCACGTGCTCGATCCCGACTACTACCAGCGCGCCTGCGGCGACGAGGGGCGCCGGATGGTCACCGACTGCATGACCGAGATCGCCCGGATGGGCGAGCGCTTCTCGGCCACCGGCGCCGACGCGCTGATCGTGGTGGCCGACGACCACCTGAACGCGTTCTCGTTCAACGCGGTGCCGGCCCTCTGCGTCCGCATCGGCCGGACCGTGCAGCGCATGAAGCAGGATCACGCCGAGGCCTTCGACGCGGTCCTCGACCACATGCCGGAGCAGTACCCGCTCCACGAGGACCTGGCCAACCAGATCTTGGAGAAGGGGCTCGGGTCCGGGTTCGACCTCGCGATGTCCTGGGAGGCCCCCGTCGACCACGCGTTCCTGAGCCCGGTCAACACCATGCACGGGACGCGACCGATCCCGCCGCTGGTGCCGATCTGGGTGAACTGCTTCGTGGCGCCCCAGCCGACCCCCAGGCGCTGCTTCGACTTCGGCCGGCACATCGCCCGGGTGGTCGCGGCCTCGCCGTGGAACGTGGGGATCATCGCCACCGGCGGCCTCTCGCACTTCCCGGAGCTGTCGCTGCCGCGGGTGGGCGAGACCGACACCGTCTTCGACCGCAAGCTCGTCCACTGGATGGAGCGGGGCGAGCACGAGCCGTTGCAGGAGCTGACCGTCGGCGAGCTGCACAAGACCGGCGAGCACGAGTTCCTCAACTGGATGGTGCTGATCGGCGCGATCACCCCGGCCCGGGCCCAGGTGCGCTACTTCGGGGAGCTGCGGCGGATCAACCTGGCCGCGGTCGAGTGGAGCCTCCGGTGAGCCGCTACGCGGTCAACAGCCTGCTCTACCGCCTCAAGAAGGAGCCGGAGTTCCGCGCCCGCTTCGAGTCCGACGCGGCGGCCGCGCTGGCCGGCCTCGACCTGACCGAGGCCGAGCGGGCCGCCTTCGTGGCCCACGATATGCGCCGGATCAACGAGCTGGGCGGCTATCTCCACCTCGTGATGTCGGTCCCCGGCCTGGCCGCGCACTAGGAGCCCGCCCATGAAGCTCGTCCGGTATGGCCGTGCGGGCGCCGAGCGCCCGGGGCTGGTCGATGGGGCGGGTCGTCTGCGTGACCTCTCGCGGGTGGTGGAGGACATCACCCCGGAGGTGCTGACGCCCGCCGGGCTCAGACGGCTGCGGGCGGTGAAAGCGGATCGGCTGCCGGCGGTGAAGGGCAAGCCGCGGCTTGGCTGCCCGCTCGCGTCCATCGGCAAGATCGTCTGCATCGGGCTCAACTACACCGACCACGCCCAGGAGGTCTCGCTGCCGCTGCCGAAGGAGCCGACCATCTTCATCAAGGCCAACAGCGCGATCAGCGGGCCCGACGACGCGATCGCGCGGCCCCCGGGCGCGGTCAAGCTCGACTACGAGGTGGAGCTGGCCGCCGTCATCGGGCGCGCGGCGCGCTCGGTGGACGAGGCGCGCGCGCTCGGCCACGTGGCCGCCTACTGCCTGCTGAACGACGTCTCCGAGCGCGAGTTCCAGATGGAGCACGGCGGCACGACGACCAAGGGCAAGAGCGCCGACACGTTCGGCCCGACGGGCCCGTGGCTCGTCACCGCGGACGAGGTCGGCGACCCCCAGGCGCTCTCGGTGTGGACGACGGTCAACGGCGAGCGGCGGCAGGACGGCGACACCGGCAGGATGATCTTCTCGTGCGCGTCCCTGCTCGCCTACGTGAGCCGCTTCATGTCGCTGCGCGCGGGCGACGTGATCTCGACCGGG
>DATGBR010000233.1:0-11644 GCA_035312605.1 Candidatus Methylomirabilota bacterium | reverse complement strand
CCCCACCCGGATCGCCGGCGCGGTCTGCGCCCCCGCCGGCGGCGCCTCCGCGGCGAGCCCCCAGGCCAGCCCCACTGCGATTGCGACCCCGATTGCCCGGTATCCGGTGCGTGTCATCGCGCTCTCCTCGCTCGGCCTCAGCCGAGGATCTGCAGTTCCTGGCTCGACTGGGTGAGCCGCCGGACTCCGGCGGCGGTGATCTCGACCGCGTCCTCCACCTGGATCCCGCCCCACCCGTGCTCGTAGTACGGGGTCTCCACGCAGAAGACCATGCCCGGCTCCAGCACCGTCTGCCCCGCCGCGTTGATGGTGGGCGGATCGTAGGGTTCGAGCCCGATCCCGTGGCCCACGTGGTTGCGCTGGTAGTGCGGCATGCCGGCCTCGCGGGTGATCTTCATCCCGATCTCGAAGATCTGGCTCACCGGCACCCCGGGCTTCATGGCCGCGATGGCCGCGATCTCCCCGTCGCGGATCGCGTCGTAGTAGCGCCGCTGCTTCTCGGTGGGCGTCCCCAGCACCGCGGTGCGCGAGATGTCGGAGCGGTAGCCCTGGTACACGCAGCCGAGGTCGAGACGGACCAGGTCACCCGCCTTGAGCGCGGTCTCGGAGGCGTACACGTCGGCGAGCGCGGCCCGGTGGGGACCGATGGTCACCACCGTGAAGAAGGTCTGGGCCCCGCGGCGGATCACTTCCTGCTCGAACGCGATCGCCGCCTCGCGCTCGGTGACGCCCGCCTTGAGCATGCCCCAGATCGCGGCGATCCCGTCCTCGGCGATCCGGGCCGCCTTCTCGAGCCGGGTGACCTCCACCGGACTCTTGACCATTCTGGCAATTCGGAAGTGGGCGTAGGCCGGCGTGATCGTGGTGCCCGCGAGCTGCTCGCCGAGGCGCTGCCACGTGGCGGGAAAGACACCCGCCTCGTCGACGGCGATCCGCCGCCCGGTGACCCCGAAGGCCCCCAGCACCTCGCGCAGCGCCTCGCCGGGCCCGGCGGCGGGCCGACTCGTGATCTCCCGCACCCGCGTGGCGATCGGCCCCGGCTCGTCGGTGTAGTTGAAGAAGAAGTTGCCGTAGCAGGCGATGCGGTCCACCTCGATGCCGTCGGCCGAGACGCCGGTCGAATCGATGAACGGGATCACGAGCCCAACCCCCTGGCGCGTGAACACCCCGTAGAGCTCGAGGCCGCGGAAGAGCGCGTGAGCGATCGAGCGGAAGCCGGTGAGGTACTGCAGATTCTCGGGAGTGGTGGCCACGAGGGCGTCGAGCCCCTCCGCGTCCAGCACCTTCGTGAGCCGTGCCTTCACGTGCTGATCCATGACGATCTCCTCGGACGTCTGAGCCTAGCGGAAATTGGGGAGGACTTCCTGGCCGAACAGCTCGATGGCCTCCTGCATCTCGGTCACCGTGTTGGCCACGAACAGCATGCCCGCGAAGGTGGTGACCCCCACCCGCGCGTAGGCGCGGATGCGCTCCGAGATCTCGGCCGGGCTGCCGATCAAATTGCGCGCGTCGAAGCCCCCGGTTTGCTCGCGCAGGGTCGACTTCTTGAGCGACTCCAGGTGCTGGAAGAGCTGCGAGCCGCGGAAGCGGGCCACCGCCTCGTCGTGGGTGCGTCCGATCGACACCGCGAACTGCGGCGCGATGTCGATGGCCGACCCGTCGCGGCCCGCCCCCGCGGCGGCGCGATGGATGTCGTCGATCCCGCGCGCGATCTCCTCGGGCAAGAGCACCGCGGGCATCCAGCCCTGCGCGTACTGCCCGGCGCGACGCCGCACCTCGGGGTGGTTGCCGCCCGCGTAGATCGGCATGGGCCGCTGCACCGGCTTCGGGAAGCATTCGACTTCCTCGAACTGCACCGCCTGGCCGCGAAAGGTCGCCCGCCGCTCGGTGAAGAGCAGCCGCAGCGCCTGCATCCCCTCGTCGACGATGGTCCCGCGGCGCACCCCGCGCGCGTTCGGGAAGAGCGCCTCGTACTCCTCGCGGTAGGCCCCGGTGCCCACCCCCAGGATGACCCGGCCGCCGGAGAGCTGGTCGAGCGTGGCCACCTGCTTGGCGAGCACCGGCATGTTGCGCATCGGCAGCACGATGATCCCGGTGGCGAATCGGAGCCGGGTGGTGCGGGCCGCGCAGTAGCTGAAGGTGATGAGCGGCTCGAAGAAGTTGGGCGGGTCCGGGAACTCGCGCTGGACGTACCGCTGGGTCGTCATGTGGTCGTTGCCCCACACCGAGTCGAACCCGAGCCGCTCGCAGAGCAGCGCGATGGGCAGGATGTCGGCCGGCGCCGCGAACGGCACCGGGTACATCATGCCCTCGATGCAGGTCGGGATGTGGACGCCGAACCTCACGCGCGGCTCCTCCACCACGGCCCCAGCT
This sequence comes from Candidatus Methylomirabilota bacterium, assembly GCA_035312605.1. Taxonomy (GTDB): domain Bacteria; phylum Methylomirabilota; class Methylomirabilia; order Rokubacteriales; family CSP1-6; genus CAMLFJ01. The sequence continues at coordinate 9,271 of DATGBR010000233.1, read as the reverse complement.
CGGCGCCGATGACGCCCAGCTGCTCCACCGGGTCCGCCTCCCCGGCGGGCAGGGCGATCGGGGTGTCGAGCCCCGCGTCGCGCCACTCGCAGAGCCGCGCCCGCACCTGGTCCGGCGTGCCCGCGAGCGCGAGGGCGTCGACGTGCGCGTCGGTCACGCAGCGCGCCCCCGACTCGCCGCCGGCGCGCGCGGCGCGGACGGCGAGCGTCTCCGCGGCGGTGACGCCCGCGTCGGCCAGGATGGACTGGCCGTGCAGGTGCGCCAGGTACCGCGCGAGCAGCGGCCGGACCGCCCGGCGCGCCGCGGCCGCGTCGCGGCCGATCGCGGTCGGCACGTAGGCGAGCACCGGGAACCGTCCCGCGTGGCCGGCCCTGCGCCGGGCCGCGGCCGCGGTGTCGCACACGCGGCGGACGTGGGCGGGCGACGACATGATCGAGCACACCACCCCGTCCGCGACCGCGCCCGCGAGGGCGAGCGCCCGCGGCCCCTTCACGCCCAGCACGATCGGCAGGGTGGCCTGCGCCGGTTTGAACTCGAGCGCGACGTCTCGCAGAGAGAACGCGGCGCCCTCGTGGCTCACCCGCTCGCCGGCCCAGAGCCGGCGCACGACGTCGACGCACTCGGCGAGCGTGGCGAGAGGCCGCGGCGCCGGGATCGCCATCTGCTCCTCGATCCACCGCCGCACCCCGGCGCCGAGCCCGAGCACGACGCGTCCCGGCGCGATGCCGGCCAGGGTGGCCGTCTCCATGGCGAGCAGCGCCGGGTGCCGGGTGTACGGATTGACCACGCCCAGGCCGATCCCGAGCCGGGTGGTCACCGCGGCGGCGGCCCCCGCCACCGCGAAGGCGCCAGTCTGGAAGTAGTCCTCGATGAACCAGAGGCTGTCGAGGCCGCCCCGCTCGGCGGCCCGGGCCCGCTCGACGACGTGGCCGGGCGTCCCCTCGCCCAGCAGCACCGCGCCCAGGCTAGGGCCGGAGCCGAAGCCCATAGCGCTCCTCGAGCACGGTCAGGGTGGACACGAAGTCGCTCCCGGCGGCGGGCACGTCGGGCAGCCAGGCGCGGCTCGCCCCGTAGTCCTTGAGCCCGCCCGAGGTGAGCACGACGACGATACGTTGATCGGGGCGCAGGTTGCGCGCGCGGACCTGCTGCATCACCGCGGTCAGCCCGACCACCGCGGAGGGCTCGGCATAGAGCCCCTCCTCGCTCGCGAGCGCCCGCTGGGCCTCGAAGATCCCCTCGTCGGTGATCGGCACGCCGAGCCCGTCCGAATCGCGCAATGCGGTGAGCCCCTGGTAGGTCCCGTACGGCGAGGCGATCGAGAACGCGACCGAGGAGCCCGCCACCACCTTCGCGGGCGTCTCGAGCTTTCGCTCGAGCGCGTGCGCGAGGGGCCCGAACGGCTCCGCCGCGAGCATGCGGGGCCGCGCCTTCACGAGACCCAGGCGCTCGAGCTCCACCCAGCCCTTCCAGATCCCGAAGAGGCCGTCGCTGTAGCAGCTCGGTACCGCCACCACGTCGGGCGCGGTCCAGCCGAGGTCCTCCGCGATCTCGTAGGCGATGGTCTTGTAGCCCTCCACCCCGAACGGGTTCGAGCCGATCGGCGGCACCACCCAGCCGCTGGTGGGATACCAGCCGCAGCGCTCGATGCCCTCGCGCATCAGCGTCCAGCGCTGCTCGGAGGTGGCGCAGGCCACCACCGCCGCACCGTAGGACTGCATCAGCGTCTTCATAGTGTCCGGCACCGAGGCGAGCGTGAAGATGACGCACGGCAGCCCCGCCCGCGCCGCGTAGGCCGCGGTGGAGGCCCCGTGGTTGCCGGTCGACGCGATCGTGATCACCCGGGCCCCGGTGGCCACCGCGTGCGTCACCGCGAGCGAGCAGAGGCGGTCCTTGTAGGACCACGTCGGGTTCTGGCTCTCGTCCTTGGCGTAGAGGTGCGGGACGCCGAGGCGGCGCCCGAGCCGCTCGAGGGGCACCAGCGGGGTGGCGCCCTCGCCCAGCGAGACCGGCTCCGCGTCCGGCAGCGGGAGCAGCCGACGGAAGCGCCAGAGGCTGCGCGGCGCGGCCGGGAAGCTCTCCGGGGTCAGCGGGCCACGCGCGGCGGCGGGGACGCGGACGGTGAGGTTGACGTTGACCGACTGCTGCGCGCAGCGAGGACACCCGGTGAAAAGCCGCTGATCATCGTAGACCGCGTGACACCGAAGACACTCGAGCTCGGCCACTACCGGGGCGGACGCCATCGGCGGCGAGGTTAGCAAGCGTGCTGCGGAGTGTCAACCGAGGCGACCCGTGCGCCCCGCGCGCGCGGCGGCCCAGAGTCGAGCGGGCGTGATCGGCAGCTCGTTCACCTCGATCCCGAACGGCGCCAGGGCGTCGGCGACCGCGTTGGCCAGCACTGCGGGCGGGCCGAGGGTGCCGCCCTCACCCACCCCCCGCACGCCCAGCAGATTCTCCGCCGGCACCTCCACGTGAGCCAGCTCGAAGGCGGGCAGGTCCGCCGCGGCGGGCAGCGCGTACTCCATCAGCGTGCCGGTCAGGAGCTGCCCGGCGTCGTCGTAGATCAAGTGCTCCAGGAGCGCGCCGCCGATACCCTGGGCGATCGCGCCCTGGACCTGTCCCTCGACGATGAGCGGGTTGATCACCCGCCCGGTGTCCTCGACGCAGATGTAGCGGCGGATGTGAACGCGGCCGGTCGCCACGTCGACCTCGACCACCGCGGCCTGGGCCCCGGCCGCGAAGGTGCCGCGGATCGGATCGTAGAAGCGCGTGGCCTCGAGGCCGGGCTCGGTCTCGGGGGGGAGCCGGTGCGTCTCGAGATGCGCGACCCGCGCGACGTCGAGCATCGACACGCCCCGGCCGGGCATCCCACGCACCGCGATCCGGCCGCCGGCCACCTCGAGATCGGCGGCGGCCGCCTCGAGGAGATGCGCGGCGATGGCGGTGATCCGCTCGCGCAGCGCGCGCGCCGCGCGCGTGACCGCCCCGCCGCCGATCACCGCCTGGCGTGACGCGAAGGCGCCGAGCCCGAACGGCGTCGCGTCGGTGTCGCCGAAGATCACCCGCACCGCGTCGAGCGGCAGCCCGAGCTCGGCGGCCACGAGCTGCGCCATCGTGGTCTCGAGCCCCTGGCCCTGCGAGGTGACCCCGGCCAGCACCGTCACCGCCCCGGAGGGATCCATCCGCACCGTGGCGCCCTCGTGGCCGGTGCGAAACGGCATGCGTGGCCCCGCGGAGGCGGCCTGGCCGAGCCCGGTCAGCTCGTTGTAGCTGGCGAGGCCGATGCCGAGATAGCGGCCCTCCCGCCTCAGGCGGGCCTGCTCGGCGCGGAAGGCCGCGTAGTCGATCGCCTCCACCGCCTTCTCGAAGCAGAGCGGATAGCTGCCGCAATCGTGGACGAGACGGGTCGCGGACGTATACGGCAAATCCGCGGGCTCGATCAGGTTCACCCGGCGCATCGCGACCGGGTCGAGGCCGAGAGCCCGGGCGCCCAGGTCGAGCAGCCGCTCCATCACGAACGTGGTGGCCGGGCGTGCCACGCCGCGGTAGGGGCCCGCGGGTGTCGTGTGCGTGGCCACCGCGGTCACTTCGCAGCGGTAGTGCGGGACCTTGTAGGGCCCGGCGAGAAGGCCGCCCGCCATCAGGGCCTCGATGCCCGCGGTCCACGGGAAGACCGAGTAAGCGCCCGCGTTGCACGCGATCCGCGCGTCGAGGGCCAGCAGGCGGCCGTCGCGATCGAAGCCGGCCCGCACCGCGTAGTGGTGGTCGCGCGCGTGCACGGAGGCGAGGAACCCCTCGCGCCGCTGCTCCACCCACTTCACCGGGCGGCCCAGGCGCATGGCCAGCAGACAGAGGGCCACGTCCTCCGGGTAGAGCACCGCCTTCACCCCGAAGCCGCCCCCTACGTCGGGAGCCACCACCCGGATGCGATTCTCGGGCAGCGCCAGCATCTCGGCCAACGCGTGCCGCACGAGGTGCGGCACCTGGGTGCCGAGCCACAGGGTGAGCTTGCCCTCGCCCGCACTCCAGTCGGCCACCCCGGCGCGCCCCTCGAGCGGTGCCGCGGTCTGCCGGTTCGTCCGGAAGACGCGCTCGATCACCGCGGCTGCCGAGGCGAGCGTCGCCTCCACCTGGCCGCTCTCGAACCGGCGCGCCAGCAGCACGTTGCCGGGCGCGGCCGCGTGCACGACCGCGCCGCTCCGGGCCGGATCGACGAGGTCGAGCGCGGCCGGGAGCGGCTCCCAGTCCACCGAGACCAGCGCGGCCGCGTCCTCCGCCGCGTAGCGATCACGGGCGACCACCGCGGCGACCGCCTCGCCCCCGAAGCGCGCTTCCGGCCAGGCCAGGATCGGCTGGCCGGTCATCACGTAGCCCGGCAGGGCCGAGCGGGCCTCGATGCGGTGCGGCGCCACGTCCAGGTCGGCGCCGACGGCGACCGCGGCCACGCCGGCCGCCGCGCGCGCCGCATCCGTGTCGATCCGGCGGATCCGCGCGTGGGCGTGCGGGCTCCGGACGAAGGCCACGTGGAGCATGCGCGGCAGCTCCACGTCGGTCACGTAGCGCCCCTGACCGGCAACGAGCCGCGCATCCTCCTTGCGGGGCAGCGGCGCCCCGAAGATGCTCGAGGGATCGGCGCCGCTCAGCGCGAGACGCCGGTCAGGCCGAAGGCGGCCCAGGCGAAGGGATGGGGCACGGGACGGCCGCCGATCACACCGCCAGCACGATGCCGTCGTGGCCCGGGTCGGCGCCCCCGTCGAGCCCGTCCGGATGCACCCGGATCCCGTGGACCGCCGCGAAGCCGAACGTGTTGGGGCTGCGCACCACCTCGTAGCCCTGGGCGGCGAGCGCGCGCTCCACGCCGCGCGGGATGCGATTGGAGACGTCGATCGCGTCGCTCGTCGCGGAGAACCGCGGCGCGCTCACCGCCTCGACCATCGTCATGTCGAAGTCGATGACGTTCAGCAGCACCTGCAGCACGCCCATCGCGATCTGGGTCGCCCCGGGCGCGCCGATGACGATGTGCGGCCGCTCGCCCTCGAACACGATGGACGGGACCACCGAGCTGAAGCGGGCCTTGCCGGGGGCCAGGCTCCCCGCGTGGCCCGGCCGCGGGTCGAAAACGCCCATGCAGCCGTTGTACATGAAGCCGAGCCCGTCGGTGATCACCCCGGACGGCATGCCGAGCGAGTGGGTCATGGTCACGCAACCGCCGTCTGCGTCGACCACCGAAACGTGGGTGGTATCGGGCCGCGGCGCGCCCGCGTTGAAGCGCGGCACCTGCGCCTTCTTGCCGGCGCGGATGTCCTCCGCGAGCCCCGCCGCGTACTCCTTGCCGGTGAGCCGCTCCACCGGCACGTCCACGAAGCGCGGATCGCCGACGTGCCGGTCCTTGTCGGTGGTCGCGCGCTTCATCGTCTCCGCCACGATCCGCACGTACTCGGCCGAGTTGTGCTCGAGCTGGCCCAGGGCGAAGCGCTCCAGGACGTTCAGCATCTCGATCAGCATCACTCCGCCTCCGGGCGGCTGGTTGCTCGACACCCGGTAGCCGCGGTAGGTGCCCCAGAGCGGCGCGTTGCGGACGGTGCGCCACCCGGCGAGATCCGCCGCCGCGAGCAGGCCTCCGTGCCCGCGCATGTCCTCCACGATGGCGTGCGCGATCTCGCCCTCGTAGAAGACCTGGTCGCCGTGCTTGGCGATCAGGCGCAGGGTCTGGCCGAGGTCGCGGTTGACCACGCGATCGCCCACCCGCTTGGGCGTGCCGTCGGGCCGGCAGTAGAGCGCGCGCGAGGCCGCGGTGAATCCGAGCCGCTCGTGATTGCCGGCCCGGCCCATCTGCCCGTCCTCCGCCCACCACGAGCCCACGTGCGGGCGCACCGTCCAGCCGCCCTCGGCCCAGCCGACGGCGGGCTCCACGATCTGCTCCCACGGCAGCCGGCCGTGCTCCCGGTGCGCGTCCCGGTAGGCCCGCAGGCTGGCCGGCACGCAGATCGACTGGTAGCCGATGTCGTTGACGCGCCCGCGCAGGATGAAGCCGTAGCCGTCACGCGCCTCCGACTCGATGCGGTCGGCCCACATGTCGGGCCGGACCGCGAGCGGCGCGGGGGCGTGGAAATCGATGTAGCCGTGAAAGCCGGCGCCGGGCATCACGATGCCGCAGCTGCCGAAGCCGGCCAGGCCGCACATCATCGGATCCACCACCCCCTGCACCAGCGCGCAAGCCATCGCGGCGTCCACCGCATTGCCGCCCGACCTCAGGATGTCGGCGCCGGCCTCGGCCGCCTCCGGCTGCGGGGCCACGATCATCGCTCGCCTGCGGTATCGCATTGTCGGTCCTCCGCTCGGGTCAGCCGACCATCGACTCGATCGTCTCCACCTCGTCGGGGGAGAGCGTCAGTGCCGCGCTCGCCAGGTCCTGCGCCATGTGCTCGCGGTCGGAGGTCCCGGTGAGGGGTAGCATCCCCACCGCGAGGGCGAAGCGGAAGACCACCTGCGCCGGGGTGGCCCGCTCCCGGGCCGCGATGCGCGCGATCAGGGGATGGCCGACCACCTCCGGGTTGGCGGTCAGCAGCGAGAAGCCCTGGTAGACGATGCGGCGCTCCGTGCAGAACGAGCGCACGTCGCGGTCCCAGCCGCGGCGGGCGAAGCAGCGGTTCTGCACGAAGGCCGGCATCGGCGCGCCGCTGGCCGCAAGCTGTCGCAGATGGAGCAGCGATACGTTGCTCAGGCCCACGAGGCGGGCGCGTCCCGCGTCGCGCTCGGCCAGCATGGCGCCCCACACCTCGACGTCGTAGTCGCTCCAGCCGTACCCCGAGGCGGGGCCGTGCAGGACGAAGCTGTCCACGTGGTCGGTGGCCAGGTGCTCGAGGGAGCTGGCCATCGACTGGGCAACCTGGGTGGAGAGCTCGGCGGCCGGGTTATAGGGCAGCCGGTGGTCCTGCCCCGGCTGGTAGGTGAACTTGGTCTGGAGGAACAGGTCGTCCCGCGTGACCACCGCCGCGCGGTAGGCCGCGGCGAGCCCCTGCCCGACGCCGGCCTCGAAGTAGTGCCGCCGCTGGTTCGCGGTGTCGATGCCGCGGAAGCCCGTCCGCAGGGCGAGCTCGACCAGGGCCGGGGTGCGGTCCTCCTTCCAGGCGGTCCCGTAGAGAAGGGCGGGCGCGGACGGGGCCGGGTTCGGTGACATCGCGCCATTCTGCCACGGCCACCGCTTGCCGGTCTTGTATCGCAGATCGGTCGCGACTAAGCTCGGCGTCCAGGAGGATCGACATGGCCGACCGCGGCATCGACGTCGTGCGTGCGCACCTGGCAAAGCTTCCCCCGTCCGACTCGCTCACGGTGGCCGAGCGCCGCGCCCAGTACGAGCGCGCCGAGAAGGCCTTCCCGACCCCGGCCGAGGTCAAGGTGGAGCGCGTGAGCGCCCCGGTCGCGCCCGCGGAGTGGCTGCGGCCCCCGGGCGCGATGGCCGGGCGCGTGGTCCTGTACCTCCACGGGGGCGGCTACGTGATCGGCTCGCCACGCTCGCATCGCCACCTGGCCGCGGCCATCGCCACGGCCGGCCAGGCCGCCGCGCTGCTCCTCGACTACCGCCTGGCGCCGGAGCACCCGTACCCGGCGGCGGTCGACGACGCCGCCGCCGCCTACCGCTGGCTGCTCGACCAGGGCATCGCGCCGGGCCAGATCGTGATCGCGGGCGACTCCGCGGGCGGCGGGCTCACGGTGGCCACCCTGCTGGCCCTCCGCGACGCGCGCCTGCCCCAGCCGGCGGGCGGCGTCTGCATCTCGCCGTGGGTGGACCTCACCTGCAGCGGCGCCAGCTACCGGACGAAGGCCGAAGCCGATCCCATCGTGCAGCAGGCCGCGGTCGAGGAGATGGCGCGCGCCTACCTCGGCGCTGCCGCGCCGCGGACGCCGCTGGCCTCCCCGCTCTTCGCCGACCTGCGCGGCCTGCCGCCGCTGCTCATCCACGTGGGCAGCGACGAGGTGCTGCTGGACGACTCGACCCAGCTGGTCGACCGGGCGCGGGCCGCGGGCGTGGACGCGACGCTCGAGGTGTGGGATCGCATGATCCACGTCTGGCACTGGTTCCTGCCGATGCTCGACGAGGCGGAGACCGCGGTCGACGGCATCGGCCGCTTCATCCGGACGCGGGCCGCCTAGCCGGGCGCCGGCGGGGCGGTCGCGCTCTACATCTGGCTGTTCGGCTCGCAGTAGTCGCCGCGCAGGTCGTCCAGATGCCACCACCCGCCGTGCCGCTCGCACTGCGCCCGCTCCTCGGCCGGCGTGTAGAGCGGCGGTACCGGGGCGGACGGCGTCGCACAGGCGGCGAGCCCGGAGAGGGCCAGGCCGACGCTGACGGCGAGAACCGCGCGCGGCAGGCGACGCATACCGGGCACGGTACACCCCCTCCCCGCGCCTTGCGATTTCCCGGCGGTTCTGGGACGATCCGGCCATGCGGGAGCCGCCCTTCCCGATCGTCCGGCATCCGGCCGCGGGAGCCCGCATCCCGGTCCTGGTGAGCGTGCCGCACTACGGCACCCAGCCGCTGCCCCACATCACCCGCGACGACTACTCGGAGCCCTGGTTCGAGACCTTCGCCTACGGCTTCGCCGACACCTTCGCGAGCGATCTCTACCACGACCTGCACGAGCACGGGGCCACCCTGCTGGCCACCCCGTTCTCCCGCATGTTCGTGGACGTGAACCGCCGCCGCGACGACTTCGAGCATCACGACGGCGAGGTGCGCTCCCGCCGCGGGGTGGTGCGCACGCACACCATGCGCGAGGTGCCGATCTTCGCCCGCCCCCTCGCCCCGGCGGATCTGGAAGAGCGCCTGCGGGCGCTCTACGATCCCTACTACACCGCGTGCGAGGCTCTCCTCGGCCACCTCCGCGACGCCTACGGCTACGCGCTGCTGCTGGACGCCCACACCGGCAGCCCGCGCCGCATGAAGCACCACCAGGTCATCATCGGCACCCGCCACGGCGCCACCTGCGCGCCGGGGCTCGCCGCGACGGTGGCCGCGATCTTCACCGGCCACGGCTTCGAGGTGCACGACAACGTGAGCGGCTACACCGGCGGCAACATCGTGGCCACCTTCGGCCGGCCCGACACCCGGCGCGTCCACGCGATCCAGCTCGAGATCAACGCGTCTCTCCTGATGACGACCAGCCGGGAGGAGTTCATCGCCCTGGTCTCTCGCGGGGGCGTCCCCGAGAAGGCGGAGCGCAACATCGCGCGCGTCCGGGAGTGCCTCCGGGAGGTGCTGGCGGCCCTGCCG
>DATGBR010000232.1:0-4887 GCA_035312605.1 Candidatus Methylomirabilota bacterium | reverse complement strand
CAAGCCGGTGGACGAGCGCGAGCTGGTGGCCCGCGTCCAGGGCGCGCTCGCCCGCAAGCGCGAGCTCGACCATCGCCTGGGCGAGCTGGCCCGGGTGCGCGATCACTTCGCCAAGTTCGTGCCGGAGGCGGTCCGGCGCCTGGTGCTCGCGAACCCGGACGCGCCCGGCCTCGACAAGCAGGAGCGCGATGTCACCGTGCTCTTCGTCGACATCAGCGGCTACAGTAGTCTGGCCGAGCGGCGTCGCCCCCGCCGACCTCAACGCCCTCGTCGAGCGCTACTTCGGCAGCTTCCTGGACCGTATCACCGCGCGGGGGGCGACATCAACGAGACCTCCGGCGATGGATTCATGGCGATCTTCCAGGACGGCGATCCGGCGGCCCACGCCGCCCGCACCGTGAACGCGGCGCTCCGGTTTGCTGGCCCTGACCGAGGCGCTGAACCAGAAGGAGGTCGAGTATCCGCTCGCCATCCACATCGGGATCAATTCCGGGCTGGCCCTGGTGGGCTCCACCCGCTTCGAGGGCCGGCGCGGCACCCGCTGTTCATCGCCAGCGGGATCGTGACCACGCTGGCCGCGCGACTCGCGTCTTCGGCCGGCGACGGCGAGATTCTCGCGGGTCCCGAGACCGTACGCCGGCTCGGCGGGCGCTACCGGCTCGAGCGGGTGGGGCGCGAGCGGCTGAAGAACCTCGCCGAGGCGATCGAGGTGCACCGCATCATCAGCCCTCCGTCTCGCCGTTGACGGTTGGTCGCCCGGGACCGAGGGTGGCGGGGCCCGGCGCGAGGCACGCCCTCCCCGGAACACGCTGACTCGCTACCCGGTGCGCCGTCTCGGGCGGGCCACGAGATGACCGGGTGTCGCCTCGCTTTCCCGCAGAAGCCACGGTTCCGGGGAGGGCGTGCCCCGCGCCCGGCCGCGCCACCCTCGTGCGCTGCGTCTCCTCGGGCGGGCGATCTCGCTCGCCCGTCCTTCCTCTCGGTTCTTCGTCTGGGGGTCAGCGGGAGAGGATGAGGGGTTGGAAGCCGCGGGTGGCGAGGGAGCGGGCGGTGGAGGTGGCCTGGGTGCGGTCGGGGAAGGAGCCGATGCGGACCCCGTAGAGGGTCTCGCCCGCGACGATGGATTCGGTGATGACGGCGTCGCCGCCGACGGTGTCGCGAAGCGCCTCGGCGCGGCCGCGGCTCGTGAACGCGCCGACCTGGACCGTGAAGCCCCCGTCCCCGGCGGGGCGGTCCGCCCGGGTGCCGGGCAGCGCGATCACTCGGAGCCGCACCGGGAAGATCCCCGCGCCCACCGCGCCTAGCTGCCGGGCCGCCGCGTAGGAAACGTCCAGGATCCGGCCCTTCACGAAGGGCCCCCGATCATTGACCCGCACCTCGGCGGACTGGCTTGTGTCGCGGTTGGTCACGAGCACGCGCGTGCCGAAGGGCAGGGTGCGGTGGGCGGCGGTGAGCTGGTTCATGTCGTAGATCTCACCACTGGCGGTGCGCTTGCCCTGGTGCTGCGATCCGTACCAGGAGGCGTAGCCGACCTCCTCGGCGCCGGCGGCGGGCGGCTCGGCCGGGGGCCGGGTCGTCACGACCGCGGTCGAGCAGCCGGCCAGGGCCAGGAGCGACAGTGCAGCGACCGGGAGAACGCGACGGTGCGTCACGTCTCCTATCCTGCCATCCGGGCCGGGATAGGACCAGGGGGCCGCCCGGCCACCACCGATTGCCGGGCCGGACCCCTTGTCTTGTCGGGGGTTTCCTGATACTCAAGAAGGCCCAGCTTCCGCGAGGAGGGAGTCTCGATCCGTGCGGCTCAAGCGAGAGGACGTGGAGCGGATGATGGAGGGCCGGCCCGCGGGCAGCACCCTCGAGGAGGCCCTCGAGGTCTTCGAGGTCTTCGCCAGTGGCAGCCTCGCCGACGAGATCTACGTGCTCGACGACGTCGGGGGCAAGCGCATCGCCATCGCCCCCGCCGCGTTGAAGGCGAAGTACCGGAAGGAGTGACACGCCATGGCCATCGTCACCATGTCCCATGAGATCGGCGCCGGCGGCCCGGAGATCGGCCAGCAGCTGGCCGAGCGGCTGGGTTGCCGCTACGTGGACCACGAGCTCATCTCCAACGCGGCCACCCGCTACGGCCTGCTCGAGGAGAAGCTCTCGCACCTCGACGAATCGAAGCCGTCGCTCTTCGAGCGCTTCGACGCGGAGACGCGGCGCTACATCACGGTCATCCAGACCGCGCTCTACGACTTCGCCGAGCAGGACAACGTGGTGCTCATGGGCCGCGGCGGGCAGTGGCTGCTGCGGGGCATCCCCCACGTGCTGCGCGTGCGGGTGATGGCGCCGTTCGACGTGCGGGTCAAGCGCCTGACCAAGAAGCTCGCGGGGCCGATGGGGGAGCAGACGAACCCGCGCACCGTCACCGAGCTCGTGCGCCGCGACGACGCCGAAAAGGCCGGGCGCATGCGCTACCTCTACGAGGTCAGCATCACCGACCCCGCGCTCTACGACCTCGTGATCAACACCGAGAAGCTCTCGACGGAGGCCGCGGTCGGCCTGCTCGCGGGAGTGGTCGGGCAGCCCGAGCTGGCCACCACCCCGGCGAGCGCCCAGCTGGTGTCCGACCGCTCGCTCGCCTCGCGGGTCCAGGTGGCGCTCGCCACCCACCCGGAGACGCGCAAGTACCGCATCACGGTGGAGGCCCGGAGCGGCGTGGTCACCCTCGAGGGCACCGCGGCCATGGACGAGGCGATGGACGTGGCGCGGAGCGTGGAGGGCGTGCGGGACGTCAACGCGCGGCAGGTCGACATCCCGCCGATCCCGCCGTTCGTGGCGTAGGCGGCCCCGACCGCTCGATCAGTTCTTGGGGGGAGGGCCGGGGCGTCGGCCGGAGTCTTCCGGCACCTCGGCGATCATGACGGTCACGTCCATCTTCTGCTTCTTGCGGACGATCTGGAGCGTGACGCTCTTGCCGACCCGGGTCTCCGCGACCAGCCGCTGCACATGCCGGTAGTCTTCCACCGGGGTCTTGTCGAACGCGACGATGACGTCGCCCTGCTCGAGCCCCGCCTGCGCGGCCGGACTGCCGGTGATGGTGGAGCCCACCACCGCGCCGTTGGTGCCTTCGAGCCCGAGGCTCTGCGCGAGGTCGAGGGAGAGCGGCTGCAGCGCCACCCCGAGCCAGCCGCGCACCACCTTGCCCTTGTCGACCAGCTGGTCCACCACCCGCTTGACCATGTTGATCGGGATCGCGAAGCCGATGCCCTGGCCCGCGGCCACGATGGCGGTGTTGATCCCGACGACCTGGCCCCGGAGGTTGACGAGGGGGCCGCCCGAGTTGCCCGGGTTGATGGAGGCGTCGGTCTGGATGAAGTTCTCGTAGGTGGCGATGCCCACGTCCGAGCGGCCGGTGGCGCTGATCACGCCGACCGTGACCGTCTGGTCGAGACCGAAGGGATTGCCGATCGCGATGGCCCACTCGCCGACCCGGAGGACGTCGGAATTGCCGAGGCTGGCCACCGTGACCTCGTGGTCGGGCTGGAACTTGACCACCGCGAGGTCCGTTTTCGGGTCGGTCCCGAGGATCTGTCCGCGGTATTCTCGTTTGTCGGAGAGGCGGATCAGGATCTCGTCCGCGCCCTTGACGACGTGGAAGTTGGTCAGCACTAGGCCGCGCTTGTCGATGATCACGCCCGACCCGAGACCGGGCCGGCGGAACTCGGAGCGCGAGTCGGGACCCTCGGAGCCGAAGAACTGATTGAAGAAGTCGCGGAAGAACGGGTCGTCGTTGCCCTGGGGCAGGTTGGGGCCGCGCCGGGACTTCGCGCGCTGGATGGTCCCGAGGTGGACGACCGCCGGCCGCACCTGCTGCGCCACGTCCACGAAGCCCATCTGGAGCGCTTCGGCCAGCGCGACCCCGGTCGCCGCCTGTGGGCTGGTCGGGGCGGGAGCTGCGCTCGGTCGCCCCAGGTGACCGCGCACGAGGTAGCCGCCGCCCGCCGCGGCGATCAGCAACGCGGCGACCACGGTGATCAGTACCAGGCGGCGGCTCATGTCTGTACTCTAGCAGGGGGCCCGCGCGACAGCGACTGCTGGAGCGAAGGCCCGAGCGATCGCCAGAGCGAAGGGATGATAGCGACTGCCGTCTTTCACTGTCAAGGAAGCCAGTGAGATACCGACACGTCTGGCCGGGTGTCCTCCTGCTCGCGGCCCTGGCGCTGCTGCTGGTGGGCCTCCTGCGCTGGGGAGACCATTTCCTCTCGCCCGGCCCGAGCGGAGGGATCCACCGCCTGCTGCAGCTCTGGGCCGCTTCGCGCCCGCCCGACGAATCGGCCGCGGCGCCCCAGATCGCGTCCGCTCCGTCGCCGGTGACCGACGCTCCCGTGAGCCCGCCCGGCCCGCCGGTCGCCGCTGCCGTGAGCCCGGAGCCGCCCCCCGCGCCGCCGATCGCCTCGGCCTCGCCTCCGCCGGCCACCCCGCCCGCGTCGGCTTCGCCTCCGGCAACCGCGCCGCCCGCAGCCCCGGCTCCCGCGCGGGACGAGCCTCGCGAGGCGGCGGCGGCGCCTGGGGCGCCCGGTCCGCCGGCGCCCGCCCCGGTGCGCTACGCCCTGGCCCTCGGCACCTTCGCGGTCCCGGAGGACGCCGAGCGCGTGGAGGCCAAGCTGAACCAGGCCGGCTTCTCCACGGTCCGCTTCCGGCAGCAGGTGCCCGCCAAGCTCTTCGCGGTCCTCATCGCCTCGCTCAGGGACCCGGAGGAGGGGCAGACGACGATCGAGCGTCTGCAGAAGGACGGCTACGCCCAGGGCGTGCTCATGGTGGGCCGGACCGGGGTGACGGTGCGGGTGGGCGTGCCCACGCCGCTGCGGACCGCAGTGCAACTCGCCGAGAAGCTGCGCGGCG
>DATGBR010000231.1:0-38608 GCA_035312605.1 Candidatus Methylomirabilota bacterium | reverse complement strand
TGATCGCACTCTCGCCCACCCCCTTGATGCCCAGGTCGTTCCGGGTGGACGGAAACGCGAGCGAGCGCGTCTCGAACGCGGGCAGGTCGGCCGCGCTCGGGATCGCGTAGTCCATCAGGCTCCCGGTCAGCAGCTGGCCGTCGGCGTCATAGACCAGGTCCTCCATCAGCGCGGTGCCGATCCCGCCGGCCAAGCCCCCGTGGAGCTGCCCATCCACGATCATCGGGTTGATGGCCCGCCCGCAGTCGTGCACCGCCAGGTAGCGGAGGATCCGCACCCGGCCGGTCTCCACGTCCACCTCCACCGCGCAGGCCTGGGCCCCGAACGCGAAGGTCACGGTCTCAGGCGCGAAGTACCCGCAGGCCTGGAGCCCCGGCCGCGCCTCGCGCAGGAGTGTCTTGCTCCGCACCGCGGCGCGCGAGAGGTCGCCGAGCGCCACCCCGCGCTCGGGCAGCCCCGCCACGTGAGCCCGGCCCGCGGCCAGCACCACGTCGGCGGGCGCGCACTCGAGCATCTCGGCGGCCACCACCCGCGCCTTGCCCGCCACCTCGCGCGCGGTGCGGGCGACAGACGGCCCCGCGTTGGCGGCCACCCGGCTACCGCCGGTGCCGTTGCCGTACGGGAGCAGCGTGGTATCGGCCGCGATCACGAACACCCGCTCGGGGTCGACGCCCAGCTCGGCCGCCGCGATCTGGGCCATCGTCGTCTCGTGCGACTGGCCCTGGGAGGAGACCCCGATGTAGACGTGCACCGTCCCGGCCGAGTCGATGCGCACGTCCGCGCTCTCGAACGGGCCCACCCCGGTGCCCTGGACGTAGGCCGCGAGCCCCACTCCGATCGGCCGCGCGCCGCCGGCGGTCTCGACCTGTCGCCGGCGCCACTCCTCGTAGCCGAAGTCGGCCAGTAGGCGATCGAAGCTGGCCACGTAGTCCGCCGGGTCGTAGGAGACCGGCGTGCCGTCGCGGTAGACCAGGCCGGTGCGGTACGGCATCTCCTCGGCGCGGATCATGTTGCGGCGCCGCAGCTCGGCGGGATCCATGCCGAGCGCGCGGGCTCCCCGATCGATCAGTCGCTCCAGGACGAAGTTGGCCTCCGGCCGGCCCGAGCCGCGATATGCGGCGCCGAACACCGCGTTCGTGACCACGTTGGACGCGCTGATGTCGAGGCTCGGGATCCGATACGGTCCCGGCAGGTGGTTGATGGTGTTTCGCGTCACCACCTCGCCGCTCGCGACATAGGCCCCGTGCTCGCGGGTGAAGCGCGTCTCGACCGCGGTGATCCGGCCCTCGCGAGTGAGCCCGAGCCGCGCGACGTGCCGCTGGCCGCGGTCGGGGGACGCGGTGAGGAAGTGCTCGCGCCGCGACTCGGCCCACTTCACCGGCCGCCCCAGCCGCCGGGCCGCCGCCGCGACGATCAGATCCTCGGAGTAGGTGTGCCCCTTGATGCCGAACCCGCCGCCGGTGTCGACCACCACCACGCGAACGTGCTCCTCGGCGATGCCGAAGGCGCCGGCGACCACCGCGCGCAGCCCGTAGGGGCTCTGGCTCGACGTCCACAGGGTGAGCCGGCCGTCGGGACCCTCGGGCGTGGCCACGATCCCGCGCGTCTCGATCGGGACCCCGTGCACCCGGGCGATGCTGAGCCGCGCCTCCACCACGACGTCGGAGCCGGCGAGGCCGGCGGCCGCGTCGCCCACGCGGGCGGTGGACAGGCCGGCCACGTTGTCGGGCCAGCCGTCGAAGACCCGCGGGGCGCCGGGCTCGAGCGCGCGCTCCATGGTTCCGGCGGCGGGCAGCGGCTCGTAGTCGACCACCACCGCGGCTGCCGCGTCCGCGGCGACGTAAAAATCCTCCGCCACCACCGCGGCCACCACCTCGCCCACGTAGCGCACGAGCGGGTCGGCGAACACCGGCTGCGCGGTCGGCTTGAAGCCGGCGGGGGCCGCGATCGACGGCGGGATGGGCCGCGCGCACTCGGGAAGATCGCGCGCGGTGTACACCGCGATCACTCCGCCCAGGGCGCGCGCGGCGGCGGTGTCGATCGAGCGCACGCGCGCGTGGGCGTGCGGGCTCCGCACGAAGGCCGCGTGCAGCATGCCGGGAAACCGCAGATCCTCGACGTATCGGCCACGGCCGGTGACGAGACGCTGATCTTCCTTGCGGCGCAGCGGGGAGCCGAGCGGAGTGTCCATCGTCGCGTCGGAGAGTATACCCCACGATTGACAGCGCCCGGTGCGTGGGCGAGAGTCGAGAGCCGTGCAGACCGTCTTCGAGGCCTTCATGGCGACCGCGGCGACCGTCCCGGACCAGCCGTTCCTCTGCGCGACGCCCGCGCCGGGCCGCGCCTACCACCCCGACGGCGTCGAGCTCACCTACGCGGCGGTGCGCGCGGAGGTGCTCCGGCTGAAGGACGCGTACGCAGAGGCCGGCTACGGCCACGGCCACCGCATCGCGCTCCTCTTCGAGAACCGCCCCGAGTTCTTCTTCCACTACCTGGCCGCGAACGCGCTCGGCGCGGGCGTCGTCCCGGTGAATCCCGACTACCGCCACGACGAGCTGGCCTATCAGATGGACCACTCGGCCGCCGACCTCGCGGTGTCGGTGCCGGAGCGCGTCGGGACGCTCGAGGCGGTGGCCCGCGAGCGGGCCAAGCCGCTCCCGGTGCTGGACGCGGGCGAATGGCCCGCGTCGCTCCCGCGTCCCGGCCTGGCCCCTCGCCGCGGAGCGCCGGGGCCTCACACCGAGTGCGGCCTCCTCTACACATCCGGCACCACCGGTCGGCCCAAGGGCTGCGTGCTCAGCAACTTCTACTACCTGAACGCGGGCGCCTGGTATCGCGGTCTCGGCGGCCGCCTCGCCATCGAGCCGGGACGCGAGCGCTTCCTCAATCCGCTCCCGCTCTTTCACATGAACTGCCAGGCGGTGACCGCGACCTGCGCCATCCTCACCGGCAACTGCCTCATCCTGCCCGAGCGCTTCAGCCCGCGGCGGTGGTGGCCGGACGTCGTCGCCACGCGCGCGACGATCATCCACTACCTGGGCGTGATGCCGCCGCTCCTGCTGAACCAGGCGCCGATCCCTGAAGAGACCGCGCACCGGGTGAAGGCGGGCCTGGGCGCGGGCGTGGAGCCCGGGCTCCACGAGGCCTTCGAGCGGCGCTTCGGCTTCCCTCTTGTCGAAGTGTGGGGGATGACCGAGACCGGGCGCATCTTCTCCGACTGTCACGAGCCGCGCTCGATCCACACCCGCGCCTTCGGGCGCCCGCACGGCGGCCTCGAGGCCCGGGTGGTGGACGACCAGGGCCGCGAGGTCCCGCGCGAGACCGAAGGCGAGCTGCTGGTGCGGTGGGGCGGGCCCGAGGGTCCGCGCCACGGCTTCTTCTCCGGCTACCTCGGGAACGACGAAGCGACCGCGGAGGCCTGGCGGGGGGAGTGGTTCCACACCGGCGACGTGGTCCGGCAAGCGGCCGACGGCATGCTCGTCTTCGTGGACCGCAAGAAGAACATCATCCGGCGGTCGGGCGAGAACATCGCCGCCGCCGAGGTCGAGGCGGTGCTCCAGGCCCACGAGGCGGTGGCCCAGGTCGCGGTGCTCGCGGTGCCGGACGAGATCCGCGAGGAGGAGGTCATGGCCTGCGTGGTCCCGATGCCGGGCGTGGTGCCGGGCCCCCGGCTGGCCGAGCGCCTCGCCGACCACTGCCTGGAGCGCCTCGCCTACTTCAAGGCGCCCGGCTGGGTGCTCTTCGTGGAGCGACTGCCCACCACCGGCACCCAGAAGGTCCAGAAGGCCCAGATCTTCCCCCGGGGCGAGGACCCGCGCGCCCGCCCCGGGGTCCTCGACCTCCGCGGGCGCAAGAAGCGCGGCTGAGTCGGCACGCGCAGGCCCGAGCGCGCATGCGTTACAATCGACAGCATGGCTCTTCCCGAACGGTCTGCACGTCTGGCCCAGGAGCTGCGTCGCCGCATCCTCGTCCTGGACGGCGCGATGGGCACCATGATCCAGGCCCGCGCCCTCTCGGCGGCCGACTTCGGGGGACCCCAGCTCGAGGGCTGTAACGAGAACCTGAACCTCACGCGCCCGGACGTCATCACCGACATCCACGCGGCCTACCTCGACGCCGGCGCGGACCTGATCTCGACCAACACCTTCGGGTGCGCGCCCTACGTCCTCGCCGAGTACGGGCTCTCCGAGCGGTGCCACGAGATCACGCTGGCCGCGGCGCGGCTCTGCCGGGCGGCGGTCGACCGGGTCTCCACCTCCAAGCGCTCACGCTTCGCCATCGGGGCCATCGGGCCGGGGACGCGCACGATCACGGTGACCGCGAACGTGACCTTCGAGGAGGTGCGCGACGCCTACTACCGCCAGGCGCGCGCCCTCATCGAGGGCCGGGTCGACGCGCTCCTGCTCGAGACCTGCCAGGACACCCTGAACGTCAAGGCGGCCGCGATCGGGGTCAAGCAGGCCCTGACCGAGGCCGGCGTCGAGCTGCCCCTCATGATCAGCGGCACCGTCGAGCCGATGGGCACCATGCTGGCCGGGCAGGGGGTCGACGCCTTCTACGCCTCGATCGAGCACCTCGCCCCGTTCTCGGTCGGGCTCAACTGCTCGACCGGCCCCGAGTTCATGACCGACCACCTGCGCACCCTCGCGCAGCTGGCGACCTGTTTCGTCTCGGTCTACCCGAACGCGGGGCTCCCCGACGAGCACGGCCACTACGAGGAGACCGCGGATAGCCTCGCGCTCAAGATGCGCCGCTTCGTGGACGAGGGCTGGGTGAACGTGGTGGGCGGCTGCTGCGGCACCACCCCCGCCCACATCCGCGAGCTGGCCCGCCTGGTGGCCGAGCGGCCCCCGCGCGCGCCGGCCGCCGATCTCGCCCCCGCGGTGAGCGGCGTCGAGGCAGTCTACCCGGCGGACGACGTGCGCCCGATCATCGTGGGCGAGCGGACGAACGTGATTGGCTCCCGGCGCTTCAAGGAGCTGATCGTCGAGGAGAAGTTCGAGGAGGCCTCCGAGATCGGCCGGGCGCAGGTGCGCGGCGGGGCCCAGGTGCTCGACGTCTGCCTGGCCAACCCGGACCGCGACGAGGCCGCCGACATCGACCGCTTCATGGACTTCGTCACCCGCAAGGTCAAGGCGCCGCTGATGATCGACTCGACCGACGCGCACGTGCTGGAGCTGGCCCTGATGAAGTGCCAGGGCAAGGCCATCGTCAACTCGATCAACCTCGAGGACGGGGAGGAGCGGTTCGAGCGGGTGGTGCCGCTCATCCGGGCCTATGGCGGGGCGGTGGTGGTGGGCTGCATCGACGAGGACAAGCAGCAGGGCATGGCGGTGACCCGCCAGCGCAAGCTCGCCATCGCGGAGCGCTCGCACGCCCTGCTCACCGGCAAGTACGGCCTGCCCGAGCGCGACCTGATCTTCGACCCCCTGGTCTTCCCGGTGGGCACCGGCGACGCCAACTACATCGGCTCCGCGGTCGAGACCATCGAGGGGGTGCGGGCGATCAAGGCCCGCTTCCCGCGCGCCAAGACCATCCTCGGCATCTCTAACGTCTCGTTCGGGCTGCCCACCGCGGGGCGCGAGGTGCTGAACGCGGTCTTCCTCTACGAGTGCACCAAGGCCGGCCTCGACTACGCCATCGTCAACAGCGAGCGGCTCGAGCGCTACGCCTCGATCCCCGAGGAGGAGCGCCGCCTGGCCCAGGACCTGATCTACTGGCGGGGCAGCGACCCGGTGGCCGCCTTCGCGGCGCACTTCCGGGGGCGCACGCGGGCCCCGAAGGACACCGGGGTCCAGCTCCCGTTGGACGAGCGGCTCGCCCGCTACATCGTGGAGGGCTCGAAGGACGGCCTGCTCGACGACCTCGCGCTGAAGCTCAAGGAGCAGACCGCCCTCGAGATCGTCAACGGGCCGCTCATGCGGGGCATGGAGGAGGTCGGGCGTCTCTTCAACGACAACCAGCTCATCGTGGCCGAGGTGCTGCAGTCCGCCGAGGCCATGAAGGCCTCCGTCGCCTACCTCGAGCAGTTCATGGAGAAGGACGAGACCGCGGCGCGCGGCACCATCGTGCTCGCCACCGTGAAGGGCGACGTCCACGACATCGGCAAGAACCTGGTCGAGATCATCCTGAAGAACAACGGCTACCGGATCGTGAACCTGGGCATCAAGGTGCCGCCCGAGGACCTGATCGCGGCGTACCATAGCCACAAGCCCGACGCGATCGGCCTGTCCGGCCTCCTGGTGAAATCGGCCCAGCAGATGGTGGTCACGGCCCAGGACCTGCGCGCGGCCGGCATCGAAGTCCCGCTCTTCGTGGGCGGCGCCGCGCTCACCCGCAAGTTCACCGCGACCCGCATCGCCCGCGAGTACACCGGGCTAACCCTTTACGCCAAGGACGCGATGGACGGCCTCGACCTGGCCAACCGCCTCTTCAGCGCCACCACCCGCGAGGCCCTCGTCGATCGGCTGCGCGCCGAGCAAGAGGCCCTGCGGGCGGGCGCCGACGCGGCCGACGCGGCCCCGGCCCGCGCGCCGGCCGTCGGCCCGAGCCGCTCCGCGGTGTCGCGCACGGTTCCCGTGCCCACGCCGCCCGACCTCGCGCTCCACGTCCTGCGCGACGTGCCGCTCACCCACGTCTTCCCGTACCTGAACCTCCAGATGCTCCTCGGCAAGCACCTCGGGGTGAAGGGCTCGGTGGCGCGGCTACTCGAGCAGCGCGATCCGAAGGTGCTCGAGATCAACCAGGTGGTGGAGGACCTCGAGCGCCTGGCCGTCGAGCAGCGCATCATCCGCGCGAGCGGGCTCTACCGGTTCTACGAGGCGGCCGCCGCGGGAGACGACCTGGTGCTCATGGACGGCAGCCGCGAGGCCGCGCGCTTCCACTTCCCGCGCCAGGCGGAGGGCGAGCGCCTGTGCCTCTCCGACTACGTGCGCGAGCAGGGGAGCGGGGAGAAGGACTACGTCGCGCTCTTCGCGGTGACCTGCGGCGCGGGCGTCCGCGACCTGGCCGAGCAGTGGAAGGAGGAGGGCCAGTACCTCCGCTCCCACGCGCTCCAGGCCCTGGCCATCGAGTGCGCGGAGGCCTTCGCGGAGATGCTCCACGCCCGCCTGCGCACCCAGTGGGGCTTCCCGGATCCGCCCGGGCTCGAGCTTTCCGAGAAGCTCAAGGCCCACTACCGCGGCCTCCGCGTCTCCTTCGGCTACCCGGCGTGCCCGAACCTCGCGGACCAGCGCATCCTGTTCGACCTGCTCGAGCCCGCGCAGATCGGGCTCGGCCTGACCGAGGGCTTCATGATGGATCCGGAGGCCTCGGTCTCGGCGCTGGTCTTCCACCATCCCGAGGCCAAGTACTTTAAAGCATCCGACACCACCGCCTGATCCCGCGTCACACAAGGGCCCGGAATCGCAAGAGACCGGGCCCTTCGTGCGTCTGGCGATGCCTCGAAAACAGGCCTCGTGTCAACGCGATGTCAACAGTTCCCAGAGACGGACGGCCTAGCACAGGACGAGACGAGGTGTCACGAGACGAGACGGAGAGTCCGGCGGGCAGCCACCAGGTGCAGCGATCGTGGCCCCGGTTTCAAGCGTCCCGCCGCTCCCGTTCCCTCGCACGGACTGCGCGCGCCCGTTCCCAGACTGGACTGAGAGCGTGATCGCGGCTAGCATCACCGGGCGATGATCGCCATGGCCTTGATGGCCGCCACCATCCTTGCCGCTGACCCCCCCAAGCCGCCCCCTACGCCTCAAGTAAAGGCCGTGAGCGCGTGTATTGAGCAGGTCAGGAAGGAAAGCACGCACGGTCTCAGCCCGTTTGACGCCTACGTCGGACAGGATGGCCGGATTCGCTGGTACGGCTATCCGGACGACGTCTTCAAGTTCAGGAAATGCATGGACCAGCGGGGCTTTCCGGTCGGCGACTAGGCATCTCGACGGCCTAGGTACACTAGGAGCGTGCTCCCGACCCTCAAAGAGCCTATGGCCGCCACGCAGGTGGCGCGCGCCTTCCACCGCGAGGGATGGGTGTACGAAGAGAAGGTCGATGGCTGGCGGATGCTCGCCTACAAGGTCGCCGGGACCATCAAGCTAGTGAGCCGGAACGGCCGGGACCACACGAGCCGGTTCCCAGGTATCGTGGCCGCGCTCCGCAAGCTGGACGCCACGGGGCTCATCCTTGACGGCGAGGTCGCCGTGTACGACGCGCAACTCGTCTCCCGATTCGAGTGGCTCCGGCACGCGTCGCCGCCTGTGCTAGACGAGCAGGACATGGTGCTGCCTGTGCGCCGCCTCGCGGACGACGGGCTGAAGGCGTCCCTGGGCGACACGCCTGCCTCGCGGAGCGCTTTCTCGCTCGGGCCAGCGGGCGCAGGGAGGTCAGGGCCTTCCGGACGGCCGGGGGCGCCCCCGGGAGTAGCTCGCGAGCTAGACGGCCACCTCCTCGGACCCGCAGCGGGCCGGTAGCGGACCGCCCCTCTGGGGCCCGTCGCCTTCCGGGGTCGGGCCGGGCGGTGGCTTCGCCGGTATTGCCCGACGTGCGGATCCCTGCCCGCGATGGCCCAGCTGGTCGGCGTCGACACCGGGCGCATGCGTCTGCTTTCGTGCGGCCGCTGCGGCACGCGCTGGCAGTTCAAGCGAACCGGCTGCCCATTCTGTGAAACCGACTCTCAGCAGCTCGCGAGTGTGGCCATCGAGGGAGAACCCGGCCTGCGCATCGACCACTGCGAGTCCTGTGGCGGGTACCTCAAGACATACGACGGGCAGGGCAACGAGACCCTCTTGCTAGCTGACTGGTCTTCGCTCCATCTCGACCTCATCGCTCACGAGCGTGGACTGAAAAGGATGGCCGCGTCGCTCTACGAATTCGAGCCCCTGCGCCATCCGTAGTCGAACCGTGGCGCCAGCGGCGCCATGCTCAGTCCTGCACCGGTTGAACGTGGCCGTGTTCGGCCTGCGGGCGCGGCACTGGGAAACCTACGTCGCCGCCGCGGACGAGCCCGCATGCGGCCGCCTGACACGACGACGGAACGGCCACTTCCAGACGGGGTACGGCGCCCCGGCCGAAGGCCGGGGCGCCCTGCGCGACAAGGACTACGCGATCCTCCAGGGCCTGCGCGTGACTACATCGCCTTGAGCTTGACCTCCACGCCCTTCGGAGCGAGCGTGAACTGGAGCCCTTTCGCCGTACCCGTGACCTGCATCACCACGCCGTTCTGGTTCTGCATCGCGATCGCCCCGGCGCCGGCGGCGACCGTGGCTCCCGCCGCCGCGGCGACGTAGTTTCCGGAGAAGTCCTCCACCTTCTTGAGATTGAAGACCTCGCCGGTCGCGGTCACCTTGGAGATGCCGACGTCCACCACGCTCAGACCGCTGACCGAGAAGACGTAGTCCTTGCCCTGGTAGGTCAGCTTGCCGTCGCCCCAACTCACGCCGACACCGACCGCGATCGACTTGCTCTCGATCCGGACCGTCCCCGAGGGCTTGTCCTGGGCCCCCACGGTCATCGCGACCGACAGCGCCAGTAGCAGCGTCACCCAACGAATCGGCGTTACCCAACGAATCTTGCCATCTTTCCGCATTGTCGAGACTCCTTTCGGCCTGTGTTCACTTCGTCCGCGCCCTGCGCGCAGTCCCGTCGGACATCGAGAGCTCATCTGAGCACGGCGCGATGGGAGCCGCGATAGGACCTTGGGCCTACGAGGACACGGGCTGCACCCGTCCCCCTCTCGAAGCGGCGTAAGACCAAGGTCCGATATCCCGTTCGCGCATCGCTGGAGAGAATCCGAAAAGCCGTCGCTGGCTCAGCGGGGCGCGTTCGGCTACGATACCCGGCGCATGCTCTCCCGGGCCCAGGAAGCTCGCGTCCGTGCGCTCATGTGGACCAGCTCGCCCGGCACGCCGCTGACCTATTGCCTGGAGCACCTGGCGACCAGCCCCCGGGATCCCGGCGAGCCACATGTCGGACCTCGCCGTCTTCGTCCGCGGCCTGCACGAGCGCGGAGATTGCCAGCGGGCGCTTCGGAGCCGCAGCGCTCAGGCGGGGCGCGTGGAGTCGGGCCCTCCGCACGGCCGGGCTCCCGTACAAGCACCCGCACACCCTTCGGCACAGTTTCGTCAGCATGCTGCACGAGCAGGGCTCCGACCTCGCCTACATCGCCCAGCAGGTCGGCCACTCCAGCCCGGTCATCACGGCCCAGACCTACGTCAAGGTCCTCCGCCCCCGGCGCCGGAACGTGGTGTAGGGCATCGAGGCGGCGCTTCGTGTAAGCAATTTGTCAACGGTTCCCACGGAAGCAGGCAATACGACGCAGCACGACGTAGTCGTCACTCCGCGAGAAGTCGGACGAGCCAACACGGGGCAACACGTGACAAACCCCCTTGAGGAAGCCAAGTACTTTAAGGCCGAGTAGGCGAGGGGCCGCCGCGTGCCGAGCCTGATCCAGGCGGCCGGCGTGAGCCCCCGCTTCCTCGAGTTCCTCGCCCGGGAGCCGTTGGGGGACGGTCGCGTGCTCGACGTCGGCTGCGGTTCGGGCCGCCTCTCCCTCGCGCTCGCCCCGGCTTGCGGCTCGGTCGTCGGCCTCGACCGGGACGCGGCCGCGCTCGAAGACGCTCGTCGGCGGGCCGCCGCGGCCCACCTCGCCAACGTGGAGTTTCATGAGGCCGACGTCGAGGCCGCGCCCTACGAGCCCTGGCGCCCCGATCTGGTGACCGCGCACCTCTGCGCCTCGGACGCGATCATCGAGCGCGCGGCAGCCGCGCTCCACCCCGGCGCCTGCCTGGCCATGGTCGCCTTCCACGTGGACCAGTGGAAGGAGACGGGCCGCATCTCCCGCTTCGCCTACGACGAGGCGCGCATGCGCGCGGCCCTCGAGGAGCGTGGCTTCGCGGTCGAGGCGCTCGAGGTCGAGCAGGAGGTGCGGCGCTTCGCCTCCGTCGAGGAAGGCCTGGCCGCCGCGGTCGGCCTGGAGGACCGGTGGCGGACGGACGGTCGCTGGTTTCGCTACATCGCCTTCCTCGAATCCGGCGGCCGCACGCTCACGCGCAGCCACCTGCTGGTCAAGGCGCGGCGCGCGTGAGCGGCGGGAGCCTGGGGGCGCTGACGCTCACCGGGTCGGTGAAGGCCCTCGCCCTCGAGCTGGGCTTCGACGTGGTCGCGGTGGGCCCGGCCACGCCGCCCGAGCACGGCGCGGCGCTGAGGCGCTGGGTCGAGGCGGGCCACGCCGGCACCATGGGCTACCTCGAGCGGAGGCTCGAGGAGCGGCTCGAGCCGGAGCGGGTGCTGCCGGGCGCGCGCGCCGCGGTCTGCGTGGCGCTCAACTACTACCAGGGCGAGCCCGGCGATCCCTCCTGGCGCCCGGTCGCCCGCTACGCCTGGGGCCGCGACTATCACGACGTGATCGGGCCGCGGCTCGAGCGCCTCGCGGCGCACCTGACGGAGGCCGCGGGCGCGCGGAGCCGCGGCTACGTGGACACGGGGCCGGTGCTCGAGCGGGATCTCGCCGCGCGGGCCGGGCTCGGCTGGATCGGCAAGAACACCATGCTGCTGCACCCGGCGCTCGGCTCGTGGTTCTTCATCGGGGTGCTCCTGACCACCGCGGAGCTCGTCTCCGACGCCCCGCTGGCCGACCGCTGCGGCTCCTGTCGCGCTTGCCTCGACGCCTGTCCGACCGGGGCCTTCCTCGCCCCCTACGTGCTCGATTCGCGCCGCTGCATCTCGTACCTGACGATCGAGCACCGGGGCGACATCGAGCCCGACCTGCACCGCGACATGAGCGGCTGGCAGTTCGGCTGCGATATCTGCCAGGACGTGTGCCCGTGGAACCGGAAGACCCCGGCGACGCGCCATCCCGAGTTCCTCCCCCGGGCGGCATATCCCGGAGCGGAGGCGCTCTCGCGCATGGACGACGCCTCGATCCGCGAGGTGTTCCGCGACACCGCGCTGCTTCGAGCCAAGCCTCCGGCGCTCCGCCGCAATACCCTGATATATCTGGAGAACAAATCGAGATGAGCGGCCGGATCGAGGAGGTCGAAGACCGCATCCGCGAGCGCCGACGCACCGTGCTGGCCGGCGTCGAGTCAGCCCAGGGGCCTGTGCTACAATCCGACCGCGAGGGCACCCCATGGCCATCCTGAAGGTCGCGCGTCTCGGACACCCGGTACTTCGCCAGCTCGCGGCGCCCGTTCCGATCGAGCAGATCCGCTCGGCCGGGACCCAGCGCCTGATCGACGACATGGTCGAGACCATGCGCGAGTACAACGGAGCCGGGCTCGCCGCTCCCCAGGTGCACGAGCTCCAGCAGATCTGCGTGATCGAGGTGCACGGCAACCCGCGCTACCCCGACGCCCCCGCGATCCCGCTCACGGTGCTGATCAATCCGGTGGTGACCCCGCTGACCGAGGAGATGGAGGACGGCTGGGAGGGCTGCCTCTCGGTGCCCGACATGCGGGGCGTGGTCCCGCGCTTCGGCAGCGTGCGTCTCGAGGCGTTCGACCGCGAGGGCGGCCTGATCGACGTGGTGGCCAAGGAGTTCTTCGCCCGCGTCATCCAGCACGAGACCGACCACCTGCACGGCCGGGTCTACCTCGACCGGATGCGGGACTTCACCACCCTCTCGCATCTGGCCGAGTGGAACCGCTACTGGCTCGGCAACCAGGAGCAGGACGACTAGGCGGGCAGCCGATGCCCAACCGATGAAGGTCGTCGCCGTCGTCCGCGATCTCTTCTTCGTGGCCCGCATCCGGGAGACCGCGCGCCTGGTGGGCACCCCGCTCGTCTTCGCCCGCACCCCGGAAGAGATCGCGGCCCAGCTCGCGCCCGAGCCGCCCGCGCTGGTGATCATCGATCTCACCACCAACGGCTGGGACTACGATGCCATCTTCGACGCCCTCGCGGCCGCCCCCGACGTGCCGGTGCTGGGCTTCACGACCCACGCGCTGGCCCGTGAGACCCAGCCGCTACACGCCCGCTGCCGGCGGGTGGTGACCAAGGAGACCCTGACCCAGGAGCTGCCCGGGCTCCTGCAGCACGGGCTCGCCGCGTGACCGCAGCCGAGTTCGTGGTCGCGCTCGACAAGGCCAACCAGGCGGTCCTCCGCCGGCTCGAGCCCGACGCCACCCTCAAGCCGGAGGTGAGCGGGACGCTCAACGTCACGAACCTCCTGAAGGTCGCCCTCAAGAACGAGATCGAGGCCACCGAGATCGCGGCGCGCTGGCTCGTCGTCACCACCGACGTCGAGGTGAAGATGGCCTTCGCCCGCCAGGCGGGAGACGAGGCCAAGCACTACCGCATGATCGCCGACCGGCTCGGGGAGCTCGGGGTGGACGCGCGCGCCCTCGATCCGCTCGCGCAGGGATTCGGCCCCCTCTTCAAGTACCTCGACTCGCTCGAGACCACCGTGGAGCGCGTCGCGGCGGGCCAGTTCACCCGCGAGGCGGTGGCGGTGGTGAAGAACCGCCAGTTCATCGAGTTCTGCGACCGGGCCGGCGATCGGATCACCGCGACGCTCTACCGCGACGTCATCGAGCCGGACGAGAGCTTCCATCAGCAGCTCGGGCGCACGCTGCTGCTCAAGCTCGCGACCACCCCCGAGGCCCAGGACGCCGCGCGGCGCGCCGCCGCCCGCACGCTCGCGCTGGCCGAGGAGCTGCAGGGCGCCGCGCTCCGGACCGCCGGCATCCACCACGCGCCCGGCTGTTGATGGATCCCGACCCTTCGCTGGCCGACTTCGCCGCCGCGGTCACCCGCACCGACGCCGACATCCCGCTGGCCCGCGCGGCCCTCCTGATCGCGGCCGCCGAGCAGCCCGCGCTCGACGTGGACAAGGAGCTGGCCCGCCTCGACGACCTCGCGGAGGCGGCCGCCCCCCGGCGCGACGGGCAGGACGAGCTGCGACGCCTGCATCGCCTCCGGGAGTTCCTCTTCGAGGAGCAGGGCTTCGCGGGCGATCGCGGCGACTACTTCGATCCGCGCAACAGCTACCTCAACCACGTCCTCGACCGGCGGCTGGGCATCCCGATCACGCTCTCGCTGGTGCTGATCGAGGTCGGGCGGCGCCTCGGCCTCGACATGGAGGGCGTCGGCCTCCCGGGTCACTTCATCACCGGGATCCGGATCGGAGGCGAGCACCTGCTGCTCGATCCGTTCAACCGCGGCGCGCTCCTGACCGTGGAATCCTGTGGCGAGGTGGTGCGGCGCGCGCTCGGGCGGCCGGTGCGCCTCCAGGCCGAGCACTTCACGCCGGTGACCAACCGGCAGTTCCTGGTTCGGGTGCTCGCCAACCTGAAGGGCATCTACTGGCGCCAGGAAGCCTGGGACAAGGTGGTGCGGGTGATCGACCGCACCCTGGCGCTGCACCCCACCGCGGCGGGCGAGCGGCGCGACCGGGGCGCGGCCTGGAGCAACATGGGGCGGCTCGAGCGCGGGGCCGCCGACTGGGAGCGCTACCTGACCGAGTTCCCGGACGCGGCCGACCACGAGCAGGTGCGAGGCCAGCTGCGCCGGGTGCGGCAGAAGATCGCGCAGCTCAACTAGGGCCGGCGTGCGCGTCCAGGGTGGTACCAACCTCTACGGCTTCACCGTCGGCATCCTCATGCTCGACACGAGGTTCCCGCGCATCCCGGGCGACATGGGCAACGCCACGACCTTCGACTTCCCGGTGCGCTACCACCGGGTGACCGGCGCCTCGCCGGACCGGGTGGTGCGCCAGGGCCAGCGCGAGCTGCTGCCCGCCTTCGTGGAGGGCGCGCGCTTTCTGGAGCGCGAAGGGGTGCGCGCGATCACCACCAACTGCGGTTTCCTGGCCAAGTTCCAACAAGAGCTCGGCGCCTCGGTGAGCGTGCCCGTCTTCACCTCGAGCCTCATGCTCGTGCCGCTCGTGCAGCGGATGCTGCCGCCGGGCCGGGCGGTGGGCGTGCTCACCGTGAACGCGGCCTCGCTCCACCGCGAGCACATGGCGGGCGCGGGCATCGCGGCGGACGCCCCGGTGGTGGTGGCTGGCCTCGAGACCGAGAAAGAGTTCACCCGGGTGCTGCTCGACGATCAGCTGATCCTCGACGTGGAGGCGGCCCGGCAGGAGCACCTCACGGTGGCCGGGCGCCTGGTGGCCGAGCATCCCGAGATCGGCGCGATCGTGCTCGAGTGCACCAACATGCCGCCCTACCGCGCCGACATCCAGGCCGCCACCGGCCTGCCCGTCTTCGACATCACCACGCTGGTCCGGATGGTGCACGACTCGGTGTGCCACGGCCTCGCGCCGCGTCCCGCCTGAGCCCGCCGCCCGCGTGAGCCAGACCGCCGACGTCGTCATCGTGGGCGCCGGCATCACCGGTGGCTCGGTCGCGTTAATCTCCTCGAGCGCTTCGCCGCGGGGACACTGCGCGCCGAAGCCAACATGTTCTAGGCGATGAAGCTCGCCGACCTCCGCGTGGTGAGGGCCGACATCCCGGTGCGGCGCCCGCACAAGATGTCCTTCACCACCCTCGAGACCGTGAACTTCGTCTTCGTCCGCCTCGAAACCTCCGACGGCCACGTGGGCTGGGGGGAAGCCGCCTGCCTCGGCGGGCCTACCTGGAGCGAGGAGTCGGCCGAGTCGGTGGTCGCGACCATCGAGCGCTACATCGCCCCGTGGCTCATCGGCCGCGACCCGACCGCGATCGAGGCGCTCCGGATCGAGATGGCCCGACGGGTCCAGGGCAATCCGTTCGCCCGTGCGGCGGTCGAGATGGCGCTCTGGGACATCGCCGGCCGGGCGCTGGGCGTCCCGGTGTACCGGCTGCTCGGCGGAAGGGTGCGGGATCGCGTGCCGCTCTCCTGGTCGCTCGCGGTGGCGGACCCGCGTGCCGAGATCGAGGAGGCGCACGCCAGGATCGCGCGGGGCCACCGCATCTTCAAGATCAAGACCGGGGCCGGCGCCCTCGCCGACGACGTCGAGCGCGTGCGCCGGCTTCGCGAGGCCCTGGGCCCCGAGATCTCGCTCCGGGTGGACGCCAATCAAGGCTGGGACCGGCCGACCGCGCTCCGGGCCGTCCGGGCGCTCGAGCCCTACGCCCTCGACTTCGTGGAGCAGCCGGTGCCGCGCTGGGACCTCGAGGGTCTCGCCCTGATCGCCGAGCGAGCCTCGATGCCGATCATGGCCGACGAGTCCTGCTTCACCGATCACGAGGCGCTCGCGCTGGCCCGGCGCGGCTCGATCTCGATCCTGAGCCTCAAGCTGACGAAGTCGGGGGGCCTGCTCGGGAGCCTCGCGATCGCGCGGGTCGCCGAGGCCGCCGGCATGGGCTGCTACGTGGGCTGCATGATCGAGACCTCGCTCGGCACCGCCGCGTACCTCCATCTGGCCCTGGCCGCCGCTCCGGTCACCTGGGGCTGCGAGCTCTTCGGGCCGCTCCTGCTCGCGGGCGACGTCACACGACAGCCGGTGCAGTACGCCGACGGCTGCATCCTCTCGCTGGACGGCCCCGGCTGGGGCGTGGACGTCGACGAGAAGGCGCTCGCCGAGTGGTCTCGTCGATGCTAGCCGCGTGGTGAGCGGGGCCCCGCCCGGGCGCGCCGCCACGGGGCCGGTGCTCGAGACCCGCGGCATCGTGAAGCGGTTCGGCGGCCTGGTCGCGGTGAACGGGCTCTCGCTGGCGCTGGCCCGCGGGGAGATCCGCGGGCTGATCGGCCCCAACGGCTCCGGCAAGACCACCACCGTCAACATCCTCTCCGGCCTCCATCGGCTCGACGCGGGCGAGATCCATCTCGACGGCCGGCGCGTTGACCGCCTGCGGCCCCACGAGATCGCGGCGCGGGGGGTGGCTCGCACCTTCCAGATCCCGAAGCTCTTCGGGAACATGACGGTGCTGGAGAACGTCCTGCTCCCGGGCCACGCGGAGCGGGCCCGCGCCGCCACGCGCCCGATGGCGGAGATCCAGGCGAGCGCGCGCCGCCAGCTCGATTTCGTCGCCATGGACCGGCACCGCCACGCCCTCGCCAAGCAGCTCTCGGGCGGGCAGGCGATGCTGGTGCAGATCGCCCGCGCCCTGATGATCCATCCCCTCCAGGTGGTCCTGATGGACGAGCCGTTCGCGGGCGTGCATCCGACCATCCGGGAGGTCATCATGGAGGCGATCCTCCGCCTGAACCGGGAGCACGGGGTGACCTTCCTGATCGTCTCCCACGAGATGGCCGAGGTGCGGCGGCTCTGCGGTCGGGTCTCGGTCATGCACGACGGACGCCTCGTCGCGGAAGGCCCGCTCGCCGAGGTGGCGAACGATCCCGTCGTCCTCGAAGCGTACCTGGGCAAGTAGATGGCGCTGCTCGAGGTGGACCAGGTCGCGGCCGGCTACGTCGAGGGCATCGACATCCTGGCCGGCATCAGCCTGCGCGTCGAGGCGGGCAGCGTCACCGGCATCATCGGACCGAACGGGGCGGGGAAGTCGACGCTGCTCAAGACCATCTTCGGCTTCCTCCACCCCCGCGAGGGCCGCATCGTCCACGACGGGCGCGAGATCCAGCGGGCGGCGCCCCACGAGATCAAGCGGCTCGGGGTCAGCTACGTGCCCCAGGGCGCGAACGTCTTCGCCCAGCTCACCGTCCAGGAGAACCTGCTCCTCGGCGCCTGGGTGGAGCGCGGCGACCGCGGGCGCGTGGGCCAGATGCTGGAGCGCGCCTACGCGACGTTCCCCCGGCTCCGGGAGAAGCGGCGGCATCGCGCCACCTCGCTGAGCGGCGGCGAGGCCAAGATGCTCTCGCTGGCCAAGGAGCTGGTGACCGATCCGAAGCTGCTCCTGGTGGACGAGCCCTCGGCCGGGCTCGCCCCCCGCATCTCGACCGAGGTGTACGCGCGGCTCGTGGAGGCGCGCGCCCGCGGCGTCACGATCCTCCTGGTGGACCAGAACATCACCAAGGCGGTGGAGGTCTCGGACTATCTCTACGTGATCGAGGGGGGACAGGTCCGCCGTCAGGGTCCGCAGGCCGACTTCGCGGATCATCTTCGCGAGCTGATCCGCGACTCGCTCCTCGGAGCCTGAGGGCATGGCGGGCTTGCTCCGGCGCCTGGGCCTCTGCCTGGTGGCCTACGCGGCCCTCGCGTGGGTGCCGCTCGTCACCTCCGAGTACCACACCCACATCCTGGTCATCAGCCTCTACTACGTGATCCTCGCGGTGGGCTGGAACCTCCTCGCGGGATACACCGGGCAGTTCTCGCTGGCCCACCACACGTTCGCGGGGATCGGCGCCTACACGTCGGCGCTGCTCGTGCAGCGGGCCGGGATCCCGATCCTGGCCGGGGTGGTGGCCGGGGCGGTGGCGGCCGCTGCCGTCGGCTACGGGCTCGGCAGCCTGTGCCTGCGGATGCGCGCGATCTACCTGGCGCTGGCCACCTGGGCGTTCGCGGAGTCGGTCCGCCTGCTGGTCACGGTGGAATACCAGATCACGCGCGGGGATCTGGGCCTGGCCGCGCCGCTGCTCTTCGGGACGCCGCGCGCGACGCCCTACTACTACCTGTTCCTGGGCCTGGCCCTCGGGGCCTTGCTGGTGGCCTGGCAGATCGTCCACTCGCGGATCGGCGCCTACCTGCGAGCCATCCGCGACGACGAGGAGGCCGCCGCGACCATGGGGGTGGACACCTTCAGGTGGAAGCGCTTCGCGTTCGTCGTCTCCGCGGTGTTCGCGGCGGTGGCGGGCGCCTTCCAGGGGCACTACATCGGCCTGCTCTCACCGACGCCGATGAAGTTCAACGAGATGGCCACCGTCATCATCATGGTGATCAGCGGCGGCCTGCGCACCTTCGCGGGGCCGGCCCTGGGCGCCGTCTTCATCGAGCTGCTCTCGGAGCTGCTGCGACGCTGGGGCGAGATCCGGATGGTGCTCTTCGCCCTCCTCGTCATCGCGGTGATCCGGCTCTACCCGGCCGGCCTGGTCGGGCTGCTGCGCGCGGCGGGCGCGCGCATCGGGGCACGGCTGCCCGCGCTGGCCCCGCTCCTCGGAGTGAGGCGGCCGGCCGACTGAGCCGGGGCGGGCCGGGTCAGACCGTGCGCTCGCGCTCCCCGAAGAGGCCGTTGGGTCGGAGCACCAGCAGGGCGATCAGCAGCAGGAACCCGTAGAGGTCCTTGTAGGCCGGTGAGATGAACACCGAGCCGAGGGCCTCGATCACCCCCAGCAGCACCCCGCCCACCACGCTGCCCAGGATCGACCCGAGGCCCCCGATCACGATGATCTCGAAGCCCTTGAAGGTCGAGATGGCCCCGTTCTCCGGGTAGACCAGGAAGTCGGGCGCGAGCAGCGCGCCGGCCGCGGCGGCCATCGCCACGCCCACCCCGAAGGCCAGCATGTCGAGACGGAGGACGTCGATGCCGGCGGTCTGGATGCCGATCCGGTTCTGCGCCGCGCCCCGGAGCGCGCGTCCCACCCACGTCCGGGTGACGAGCAGGTAGAAGAGCGCGAGCAGCACCAGGGCGCCGACGAGGGCCACGAAGCGGTTGCCGGAGAGCGGGAGCGTGAGCAGCATCGTGGGCTTCGCGTAGTCGCGCGGCGAGTACTGGTTGGGGCCGCCCAGCACGATCGCGAGGTTCCGGAAGAGCACCATCAGCGCGATGGTCATGACCGTCGCGTACTCGTCGCGCCGCTCCACCCCGCCCACGTACATCGGGCGCAGCAGGAAGCGCTGGACCACGACGCCGAGCAGGAACACCGACGCCATCGCGAGCGGAAGGGCGACGTACCAGCGGTCCCAGCCCAGCACCGAGGCGAGCAGGAAATACTGCACGTAGCTGCCGATCATGTAGAACTCGCCCATCGACCAGTTGATCATCTTCATGATCGAGTAGATGAACGTGATGCCGAGCGCCATCAGGCTGTAGATGACCCCGATGACGAGGCCGGAGAGGAGGTACTGGGAGAGGAGGTGGAGGTCCATCGATCGAGCGGCCCCGGAGTCGGGGTCGGGAGCGTGCGACTTCCGCTCCCGCCCCGGCCCGGCGGTCGCCTAGCGGGGAACGACCAGCTCGCCCGTCTTGAACTCGGCCGGATAGATGATCTTGGCCTCGGTGAACGGCATGTCGGTCTTGGTGTACTGCATCATCAGCATCGGGGGCGTCCACTGCTGCCAGTACGGTCCCTCGCCGCGGCTGAAGCTGATCGTCGCGTTCCAGCCCTGGAACTTGTTGGCCAGCAGCGACTTCACCAGGGCCTCGCTGGTGTCGCTCTTGACCGCCTCCAGCGCGTCCGCGATGAGGACGACCTGCGCGTAGCCGTTCAGCGACGCGTAGACCGGATCCTCCTTGAACTGCTCGCGGTACTTGGCGCGGAAGGCCTCCCCGCGCGGGGTGAGCTTCATGGTCGGGTGGTAGTACACCAGGAACGAGACGTAGTTGCCCTTCTCGCCGAGGTTCTTCCAGAACTCGGCCCGGGCCGGCATGTCGTAGGAGACCAGCATCGGGGTGCCGGGCAGGAGGCCGACGTCGGCGGCCTGCTTGATGATCAGATAGGCGGGGGTGCCCACCCCGATGTTGATCACCACGTCCGGCTTCCAGCTCTTGATCTCGAGCAGCTGCGGGGTCAGGTCCACCACCGCGCGATCGAACACGATCGTCTTCAGCTCCGCTCCCCCCGCGGTGGAGGGGAAGAGCTTCTTGGTGTCCTCGACGAGCCCCACCCCGTAGTCGGTGTTCTCCGCGAGCAGCGCGACCTTCTTGAAGCCCTTTTCCTTGATCCAGCGGTTCCAGAGCTGCACCCGGTCGGTGTCGATGACGTGGGTGCGGAAGCTGTAGTTGAGGTGCTTCTCGGTGAAGGCGCGCGCCGAGGCCTGGGTCGCGAAGATCGGCACCTTGAACTGCTCGGCCAGATCCTGGACCGCCAGCGCCACCGAGCTGTGGAACTGGCCCAGCACCGCCACCACCCCGTCCTGGGTCGCCAGCTTGCGGAAGCCGGCCGCGCCCTTCTCGGGCGTGCCGGAATCGTCCTCGATCACCAGCTCGATCTTGCGGCCGCCCAGGATGCCCTTGGCGTTGATCTCGTCGGCGGCCATCTTGGCGCCGCGCACGATCAGCTGGCCGGCGGCGGGATCACCCGGAGGTGAGAGCGGGGTCAGCACGCCGATCTTCACCGGCTTCTGGGCGAGGGCCGGCGGCGCCAGCACGGCCAGGGTCAAGAAAGCCAGCACGATGGCAGTCAGGCGTCTACTCATGCTTTGCATCCTCCGCAGGAGCGAGTGGGTGTGGAAGGACAGGAGAGCCGCATCGTATGCGTCGGGGCCCGGCCGCGTCAAGCTTCGCGTCCCGCGGTCAGCCGCGGCCGAGCCGCTCCAGCAGGGTCGCGTCGGCGGGCGGAAACCGGTAACGGCCGAGCTCGGCGGGACGGACCCAGAGGATCTCCTGGCCTTCGAGCGGCCGCGGCTCGCCCGCGATCTCGCAGCGGAAGAAGGAGAGGCGGACCCGCTTCTCGGGATAGGTCCAGTCCACCGTCTCGAGCAGCGGTCCCACCGTGGCCGCCGCGCCCAGCTCCTCGCGGATCTCCCGCGCGAGCGCGGCCTCCGGGCTCTCGCCCACGTCGCGCTTGCCGCCGGGAAACTCCCACAACCCTCCCAGGTGGCTGGCCGCGGGCCGGCGCGCGATGAGGATCAGCCCATCCCGCTCGATCACCGCCGCCACCACCTCCACGAGCCCCTCTCCCCCCTGGGGAGAGGGCAGGGTGAGGGGCCCGGGGTCGCGCGGCGCGCTCACGACGCGGTCCACCCCCCGTCCACCGCCAGCACCGACCCGGTCACGTATCCCGCCGCGGCGGACGCCAGGTAGAGGCAGGCGGCCGCGATGTCGTCGACGTGACCCGGCCGCGCGATGGGGATCCGGTGCTCGAGCATGCGTCGGCGGAACTCGCTCACGCCGGGGTTGATGGCGGTGTCGATGGTGCCCGGGGCCACCACGTTCACCCGGATGCGGTCCCCGACCAGCTCGATCGCGGCGGCCCGGGCCAGCGCGTTCAGCCCGCCCTTGGAGGCGACGTAGGGCGAGAAGTCGCGCACCGCGACCTCGCCCAGCGCGGAGCCGATGTGCACGATGGATCCCCCGCCGCGCTCGCGCATGGGGCCCGCCACCATCTTGGTGAGCACGAAGGCGCCGACCAGGTTGATCCGCAGCACCTCCGCGAAGTCGGCCGCCGCCACCCTCTCGAGCGGAGCATTGAGGCGCATCGCCGCCGAGTTCACCAGGACGTCCACGCCGCCCCAGAGCCGGCGCGCCTCGGACACCAGGCGGGCCACGTCCGCCTCCACGCCCACGTCGCCGGCCTCGGCGTGCCCGACGCCGCCGGCGGCGGCGATGGCCTGCGCCACCTCGCGGAGCGGCTCCGGCCGCCGGCCGAACACGGCCACGCGCGCGCCCTCGCGCGCGAAGCAGAGCGCGACCGCCCGGCCGATGCCGGTGCCGCCACCCGCCACGATCGCGACTTTACCCTCGAGCGCGCCCATCGACTCTTCCGTCGGCTCCTCGGGGGGCGGGGCGCGCCGCGCGGTAGGTGGCGCACGAGCGCCGCATCGGGCAGAGACCACAGCGAGGCGACCGCGGGGTGCACCAGGTGGCGCCGAAGTCCATCAGCGCCTGGTTGTAGTCGTACGCCTTGCGCGGCGGCACCAGCGCGCCGGCCAGGTCCCACATCGCCTTCTGCCCGCGCAGCCGCGCCAGGCGGCGCGGGCCGAGGAACACGCGGCCGAGCACCCGGCGAACATTGGTGTCGACGATCGGCACCGGTCGCCCGTAGGCGAAGCAGCGCACCGCGCCGGCGGTGTAGCGGCCGATCCCGCGCATCGCCCGCAGCGCCTCGTCGTCGTCGGGCAGCCGTCCGCCGTAGGTCGCGACCGCCTCGCACGCGATGCCGTGCAGGTTGAGCGGTCGGACGTTGTACCCGAGCGGGTACCAGAGCCGCTTCACGTCATCGGGGGCGGAGGCGGCGAGCGCCTCAAGGGTCGGGTAGCGATCGAGGAACTCGTGGTACTTGGGCACCACCCGATCGACCTGCGTCTGCTGCAGCATGATCTCGGAGACCAGGATGTGGTAGGGATCCTCGGTGCGCCGCCACGGCAGGTCGCGCCGGTGCCGGCCGTACCAGGCGAGGAGGCGCCGCCGGAAGCGGACCCGCGTCCGGCGGTCGGGCAGGGAGGTCATCGGCACGGCGGCCATTGTGTACGAGGTCCGCCGCTTCCCGCAAGTTGACCACCGCAAGTTGACAGCCGCCCGGCGGCCGACAACAATGAGCCATGCCCGACCAAGCCCGCGAGTACGAAGCCGCCCGTCACGGAGTCGCGCTGTTCGACCGCTCGTCGCTCGGCAAGGTGAGCGTGACCGGCCGCGACCGCCTGGCCTTTCTGCAGGGCATGCTCACCAACGACGTGAAGGCCCTCGCGCCCGGGCAGGGCGCGCCGGCCGCCTTCCTCGACGCCCACGGCAAGGTCACGGTCCTGCTCGTGGTCTACGCGGCCCAGGACCGGGTCCTGATCGAGCTGCCGCCGCAGATGACCGCAAAGACCCTCGAGACCCTCGACCATTTCCTGATCTCGGAGAAGGCGGAGTTCGAGGCGGTCGACGAGGCGGTCGCGATCCTCTCGCTGCAGGGCCGGGGGGCGCGCGCGCTGCTCGAAGGCCTCGCCGGGGCCACGCTCGATCTCGCCCCGTACGCCCACGCCGAGGTCACGGTGGGCGGCGCGCCGGTGCGGGTGATCAACCGCGCGGAGGGCCCGGCTCCCGGCTTCCACTGCTGGACCGAGGCCGCGCGCGCGGAGTCCGTTCGGAACGCGGTCATCGCGGCGGGCGCTCAGCCTGCGGGGCCGGCCACCCTCGAGATCCTGCGCATCGAGGCCGGGCAACCCTGGTACCCCCAGGACGTCGACCAGTCGGTGATCCTCCCCGAGACCCGACTCGAGGCGCTGGTGAGCTACACCAAGGGCTGCTACATCGGGCAGGAGACGGTGGCGCGCGTGAAGTACCGCGGGCACGTCAACCGCGCGCTGAGCGGCCTGGTCGTGGAGGGCGATCGCGTGCCGGAGGTGGGCGCGCGGGTCGTGGTGGAGAGCGCGGAGGTGGGCAAGGTGACCTCCGCGGCGCGCTCGATCGCGCTCGGCCGGCCGATCGCGCTCGGCTATGTGCGCCGCGAGCACTTCGAGCCGGGAACCGCGGTGACGATCGCGGACGCCGGCGGCGAGCAGCCGGCCCGGGTGAGCGCGCTGCCCTTCGTGACCGGGGCCTGACCGGGCCCTTGGGCGTGTCCCAGTCCCGTCCCGCCAATCGTCTCGCGTCGGAGACGAGCCCCTATCTGCTCCAGCACGCCCACAATCCGGTGGACTGGTACCCCTGGAGCCCCGAGGCGTTCGAGCTGGCCCGCCGCGAGGACAAGCCGGTGCTGCTGTCGGTCGGCTACTCCGCGTGCCACTGGTGCCACGTCATGGAGCGCGAGTCGTTCGAGAACGACGACATCGCGGCCCTCATGAACCAGCTCTTCGTGTCGATCAAGGTCGACCGCGAGGAGCGGCCCGACGTCGACCAGATCTACATGCAGGCGGTGCAGTCGATGACCGGCCGCGGCGGCTGGCCGATGACCGTCTTCCTGACCCCTGACGGCGTCCCCTTCTACGGAGGCACGTATTTCCCTCCGGAAGACCGGCACGGCATGCCCGCGTTCCCGCGGCTCCTGCGCTCGATCGCGGACGCCTATCACTCGCGGCGCGGCGAGGTGCTCGAGGCGGGCCGCCAGCTCGTCGAGACCATGGGGCAGTCGGGGCGGCTGACCGGATCGACGAGCCTCCTCGGCCGCGACGTGCTCACCCGGGCCTACCTCGGAATCGGCGGCGAGTTCGACGAGCGCGACGGCGGCCTCGGACAGGCGCCCAAGTTCCCCCAGCCGATGACCTGGGAGGCGGTGCTGCGCGTCGCGCGCCGCACCGGCGACGCGCGGGGCCTCGGGATGCTCCGCCACACGCTCACCCGCATGGCCCGCGGCGGCATCTACGACCAGCTCGGCGGCGGCTTCCACCGCTACTCGGTGGACGGCCAGTGGCTGGTGCCGCACTTCGAGAAGATGCTCTACGACAACGCCCAGCTGGCCTCGCTCTACCTGCACGGCTGGCTCGCCACCGGGGACCCGCTCTACCGGCGCATCGCGGAGGAGACCCTCGACTACGTCCGGCGCGAGATGACTCACCCGGCCGGCGGCTTCTACTCGGCCCAGGACGCCGACTCGGAGGGCGTCGAGGGCAAGTTCTTCGTCTGGTCGGCCGACGAGATCCGCGCGGTCCTGGGCGATCCGGCCCTGGCGCGCGCCGCGCTCGCCTACTGGGGCGTCGACGACGGGCCCAACTTCGAGGGCCACAGCATCCTGTTCGTCCCGCGCGAGCCGGAGGAGGTCGCGGGAACGCTCGGCATGACGGTCGACGAGCTGATGACCGCGATCGGACGCGCCCGCGCGCTCCTGCACGCCGCGCGCGAGCCCCGCGTGCACCCCGCCCTCGACGACAAGGTGCTCGCGTCGTGGAACGGGCTCATGCTCGCCGCGTTCGCAGAGGCCGCCTCCGTGCTGGGCCGCGCCGACTATTTGGCCGCCGCGGTCCGCAACGCCGAGTTCCTCGGCAAGCAGATGGTCCGCGACGGCCGCCTGCTCCGCTCCTGGAAGGACGGCCAGGCCCGCATCACCGGCTATCTCGAGGACTACTCGATGGTGGGGGCGGGGCTGCTCTCCCTCTACGAGGCCACCTTCGACCGACGCTGGCTCGACGAGTCGCGGCGGCTCGCGGAGGAGGCCCTCCGGCTCTTCTGGAGCGCCGACTTGAACGCGTTCTTCGACACCGGCCACGACCAGGAGGCCCTCGTGGTGCGGCCGCGCAACCTCTTCGACAACGCGGTGCCGAGCGGCACCTCGGTGGCGATCGACTGGCTGCTGCGGCTCGCCGTGATCGTGGGCGAGGAGCGCTACGAGGCGATCGCGCTCAAGGCCCTCCGGCCCATGGCGGATCTGATGCAGCGCTACCCGTCGGGCTTCGGTCGCTACCTCTCCGCGCTCGACTTCCACCTGGGCCCGGTGGCCGAGGTGGCGCTGGTGTGGCGTCCGGGCGAGGAGCGGGCGATGGGCCCCCTCCTCGACACCGTGTTCGGCCGCTACCAGCCCAACCGGGTCGTGGTGGGAGCGGCCGAGGGCGAGGCCGCCGCCGCGGGGCTACCGCTGCTGGCCGAGCGGGCCACCGTGGGTGGTCGGCCCACCGCCTACGTGTGCCGGCACTACGTCTGCCAGCTCCCGGTGACGGAGCCGGACGCGCTCGCACGCCAGCTCGACGCTGGGGTATAATCCGGATCGCGTCGCTGGGGGAGGTTTCCTGAGAACCGGGTGCGGCCCGGGACCCCTCGAACCTGCACTGGGTAATTCCAGCGAAGGGAATGCGACGCGAGGCATCACTGGACCGCACCCTTTCCTGGAAAGGTGTGCGGTTTTTTCATGACCATCACCGTCAACGGCAAGCCGATGGAGCTGCCCGCGGGCCTCACGATCGACGGCCTGCTGGCGCATCTCAAGGTGCGGCGCGAGTTCACCGCGGTGGCCCTGAACCGCGAGGTCGCGCTGCGCGCCCACTACGCCGAGACGAAGCTACAGGACGGGGACAAGGTCGAGATCGTTCATCCCATGGGCGGAGGGTAAGCCATGTACGACACGTCACTCTGGCTGGGCGGAAAAGAGTTCAAGTCGCGTCTCATCGTCGGGACGGGAAAGTACCCGTCGTTCGAGAGCATGCGCGAGGCCATCGAGGCCTCCGGATCCGAGATCGTCACGGTCGCGGTGCGCCGGGTGAGCCTGCCGGGGCAGGGCGAGTCGCTGCTCGACTACGTCGACCCCAAGCGCTACACCCTGCTGCCCAACACCGCGGGCTGCTACTCGGCGGACGAGGCGGTGCGCACCTGCTACCTGGCGCGCGAGGCCGGCCTCGGCAGTCTCGTGAAGCTGGAGGTCATCGGCGACTCCCGCACCCTCTTCCCGGACGTCCTGGGCCTGCTCGAGGCCACCCGCACGCTGGCGCGGGAGGGCTTCACGGTGCTGCCCTACAGCAACGACGACCCGGTGATGGCCAAGAAGCTCGAGGACGCCGGGGCCGCCGCGGTCATGCCGCTGGGCGCGCCGATCGGCTCCGGGCTCGGCATCCGGAACCCGTACAACATCAAGCTCATCCTGGAGGCGGTCACCGTCCCGGTGATCGTGGACGCCGGGGTCGGCACCGCGTCCGACGCGGCCATCGCCATGGAGCTGGGTTGTGACGGCGTGCTCATGAACACCGCGATCGCCTCCGCCAAGGATCCGGTCGCGATGGCCACCGCCATGCGCCTGGCCGTCGAGGCGGGCCGGCTCGCGTTCAAGGCCGGCCGCATCGGCAAGAAGCTCTACGCCACCGCGTCCTCTCCGCTGGAGGGCGTGCCCGAGTGGACCAGCTAGGCTTCCGTCTCTACCTGATCACCGACCGCGCCACGTCGCCGCGACCGCCCGTGGAGGTCGTCGAGGAGTGCCTCGGCGCCGGACTCCGCGCGGTGCAGCTCCGCGAGAAGGACCTCGAGGTGCGCGAGCTGCTCGCGCTGGCCACCCCGCTGCGCGAGGCCACCCGACACCACGCGGCGCGCCTGCTGGTCAACGACCGGGCCGACGTGGCGCTCGCCGTGGGCGCCGACGGGGTGCAGCGCACCCACGCCTCGCTGCCGGTGGCCGCGCTGCGGGAGATCACGCCGCCCGGGTTCCTCATCGGCGCTTCCGCACACTCGACCGCCGAGGCGCGGGAGGCGGCGGCGCAGGGCGCCGACTTCGTGGTGTTCGGTCCGGTCTACGACACGCCCTCGAAGCGCGGCTACGGTCCGCCCCAGGGCCTGGCCGCCCTCGAGGCCGCCGCGGCCGCCGCGACCCGTCCGGTGCTCGCGGTGGGAGGCATCACGCCCGAGCGGGTGGGGGAGGTGCGCGCGGCCGGGGCCGCGGGCGTCGCGGTGATCGGCGCCATCTACGGAGCGGCGCGCCCGGCCGACGCCACCAAGGCCTTCCTCGACGTGCTGGGCAGCGCGTGATGACGCCGGTTCCCTCGGTCCTCGTGATCGGCGGCGGCATCATCGGCTGCTCCGCCGCGCACGAGCTGGCCAAGCGCGGCTGCCGCGTCACCGTCCTCGAGCGCGGCACCCCGGGCGGAGAGGCCTCGAGCGCGGCGGCCGGGCTCCTGGCCCCGCTCGGCGACTCGCCCCATCCGGGCCCGTTCAACCGCCTCGCGATCGAGAGCTGGCGACTCTACCCGCGAATCGTCGCCGAGCTACGTGAAGCGACCGGGGTCGACGTGGAGCACATGACCGCGGGCACGCTCTACCCGCTCGCGAGCCCGGCCGACGTCGAGGACGCGCGCGCACAATGCGGCTGGCCGCTCGCCGCCGAGTTCGGAGTCGAGCTGGTCGAGGGCGGCGCCCTCGCCGCGCTCGAGCCCGCGCTCGCCAAGGACGTGACCGCGGCGCTCCTGGTGCGCGGCGACCACTGGGTGAACAACCAGCGCCTGGTCACCGCCTACGCGCTCGCCGCGGCGGCGCGCGGGGCGACCGTGCGCTCCGGGGTCGAGGTCGGCCGCATCCTGGTCGAGCACGGACGGGCGGTCGGGGTGCTCGCCGACGGCGAGCCGCTCACCGCCGACGCGGTGCTCCTCGCGGCGGGCGCGTGGTCGGGCGCGCTCGCCTCCGAGCTGGGGGGCCGGCTCCCGGTGGGACCGGTGCGCGGGCAGATGCTGGCGGTGAGCAACGTGCCGGCGCTCATCTCCCACGCGATGCACGCCGACGACGTCTACCTGGTCCCGCGGCCATCCGGCGAGCTGCTGATCGGCGCCACCATCGAGCGCGTGGGCTTCGAGCGCGCGGTGACGCCCGAGGGGCTGGGTTCGCTCATCGCGCAGGCGGTGGCGCTCGTGCCCGAGATCGGCCGCCGCGCGATCACCCGCTCGTGGTACGGGTTCCGCCCCGCGGCGCCGGACAGCCTGCCGGTGCTGGGGCCGTGGCCCGACGTGGCCAGTCTCTTCGTGGCCACCGGGCACTACCGCAACGGCATCCTCCTGGCCCCGATCACCGCGGCGGTGATGGCCAACTGCATCGTCGACGGCAAGACTCCCGACTCGATCACCCCGTTCCTTCCCCAGCGCTTCGTGTCATAGGAGATTCCCGTGCAAACAAAAACCGGCCTCAAGCAGTCCATCTGCGCCGCCATCGACCGCAACGCGGAGCGCATCATCACCCTCGGCGAGCGCATCCGGCGCCATCCCGAGCTCGGCTTCAAGGAGTTCAAGACCGCGCGCCTGGCCGAGGAGACGTTCAGCGAGCTGGGCTTGAAGCCCCGAGGCGGGCTCGCGCTGACCGGGGTACGCGCGGAGGCGGCGGGGGCCAAGGACGGCCCGACCTTCGCCCTGCTCGGCGAGCTGGACGGCCTGGTGGTGGCCGGTCACCCGATCGCCGATCCGGACACGGGGGCCGCGCACGCCTGCGGCCACAACGCGCAGATGGCGGGGCTGCTCGGGGCCGCGATGGGCCTGCTCGAGGCGCGCGCTTTCGAGCACCTGGCCGGCCGGGTGGTCTTCTTCGCGGTGCCCGCCGAGGAGTACGGCGACGTGGAGTGGCGCGTGCAGCAGGCGCGGGCGGGGCGCATCGAGTTCCTCGGCGGCAAGCCGGAGCTGCTGCGTCTCGGGCACCTCGACGACGTCGACCTCGCGATGATGATCCACACCACCTCGCAGCCCGACATGAAGAAGGCGGGAGTGGCCGCCTCCAACAACGGCTGCATCGTGAAGACGGTGCGCTACATCGGCCGCGCCTCGCACGCGGGCGGGGCCCCGCACATGGGGATCAACGCGCTCTACGCGGCCAACATCGGCCTCGCCGCGATCAACGCGATCCGGGAGACCTTCCGCGACGAGGACTCGATCCGGGTGCACCCGATCATCACCCACGGGGGCAGCCAGGTGAACGTGATCCCGGGCGAGGTGCGCCTCGAGACCTACGTGCGCGGCAAGACCGTCGAGGCCATCCTCGAGGCGAATCGGAAGGTGGACCGCGCGCTCCGGGCCGGCGCCATGGCGCTGGGCGCGCAGGTCGAGATCGAGACGCTGCCCGGCTACCTGCCGCTCTTCAACCACATGGGCATGGCCGGGATGTTCAAGGACAACGCGGCCGCCCTGCTGGGCGCCGATCAGGTCACCGAGTCCGGCCATCGCAGCGGCTCCACTGACATGGGCGATATCTCCCACGTGATGCCGACATTGCATCCGTACATGGGCGGGGCGGTGGGCGGCGGGCACGGCGCCGACTACGCGATCGCCGATCCGAAGGTGGCCTACGTGGAGCCGGCCAAGCAGCTCGCCCTG
The DNA here is from genome assembly GCA_035312605.1 of Candidatus Methylomirabilota bacterium. GTDB lineage: Bacteria > Methylomirabilota > Methylomirabilia > Rokubacteriales > CSP1-6 > CAMLFJ01. The sequence goes on along the minus strand of DATGBR010000231.1, from coordinate 8,244 downwards.
ATGGCGGTCGACCTGCTGTGGGGCGACGCCGATGGAGCGCGCGACATCCTGAAGACGTGGACGCCGCGCATGACCAAGGAGGCGTACCTCTCCTTCCAGCGCTCCGTCTCCAAGACCGAGCTCTACCAATCAAAGGACCCAAAGGACCTCTAACCTCACATCCCTCTCCCCTCCGGGGAGAGGGCAGGGTGAGGGGAAGAGGACAGGGTGAGGGGAAACCCCGCGCGCAATGTACGGCAAGTCACCGGTAACTTTCCCCCGCCGCATCGTCTGCCTGAGCGCGGAGCACGTAGAGATCTGCTACGCGCTCGGGGCGGGGGACCGCGTGGTCGGCGTGCCCGGCACCGCGCACCGGCCGCCCGAGGCCCGCGACAAGCCCAAGGTCGGCGGCTTCACGACCTTCAAGGCCGACCGGATCCTCGCCCTCGAGCCCGACCTGATCCTGGCCTTCTCCGACCTCCAGGCCGATATCTCCGCCGAGCTGATCCGGGCCGGCCTGCCCGTCTTCTGCACCAATCCCCGCTCGATGGACGAGATCCTCCAGTCCATCCTGATGGTGGGCGGTCTCCTCGGGGTCGACGCCGCGGCGCACGCCCTCGTCGCCGACATGCACGACGAGATCAACCAGGTGCGCGAGTTCTCCACCATGTGGCCCGACCGGCCGCGGGTGTACTTCGAGGAATGGCACGAGCCGCTCATCTCCGGCATCCGGTGGGTGTCCGAGGTGATCGAGCTGGCCGGCGGCCGCGACGTGTTCGCGGAGCTGCGCGATGGCCGGAGCGCGCGGGAACGGGTGGTGGACGCGGCCGAGGTGGCGCGGCGGGATCCCCAGATCATCCTGGTGTCCTGGTGCGGCAAGCCCGCCGACCTCGACCTGGTCCGCGGCCGGCCCGGCTGGGACCGCATCAGCGCGGTGCGCGAGGGCCGCGTGCACGAAGTGGACGCGGCCACGCTGCTCAGTCCGGGTCCCGCGCTGCTCACCGGGCTGCGAACGGTGCACGAGCTGGTGCAGCAGGCCCTCGGCGACCGCGACTGAATCTCGACACGATCCTGAGTGCCGCGCCGGCAAAGCGTGGACATATCTGAGATAATCAAAAATGACGCGGAGCACGCGAGACCGTGTACTAAACATGGCGGCCCAGCCTGAGCCCGATGCTAGGATGAACCGCTTTCGAGAGACTCCCAGGAGAGAGCAATGCTAGCGCGCCCGGAGCGCTTCTTCGCTGATCGGTTCGGATTGAACGCCGGGACCATGGAGCGGCTGCTGGGCTCGACCCTCGCGGGTCGCGTCGACCACGCCGACCTCTACCTCGAGTACCGCGTCAGCGAGGAGCTGGTGCTGGAGGAAGGCGCGGTCAAGAAGGCGGCCCGCCACGTGAGCCAAGGGGCCGGCATCCGGGCCCAGTCGGGTGAGCGCACCGGCTATGCGCATACCGACGACCTCGCGCTGCCGAACCTCGAGGAGGCCGCGCGGCAGGCGCGGGCCATCGCCGACCGCTCCTCGGAGTCCGCGGTGGTCGCGGTGGGCGGCGACGGGCCCCCGCACGATCTCTACAGCCTCGCGGAGCCGCCGATCGCGGCGGACCTCGATCGCAAGATCAAGCTGCTCGGGCGCATGGACGCGGCGGCGCGCGCGCTCGACCCGCGGGTGCGGCAGGTCATCGCGACCCTCGGCAGCGAGGACGTGGTGGTGATGATGGCGACCCCGTCCGGCTGGACGGTGGGGGACGTGCGCCCGCTCACCCGGCTCAACATCACGGTGATCGTCGAGGACGGGGCGAAGCGGGAGATCGGCAGCTTCGGCGGCGGCGGCCGAGTGGGGTTCGACTTCTTCCTGGAAGACGACCGCTGGCAGCGCTTCGCCTCCGAGGCGGTGCGTCAGGCGATCATGAAGCTCGGGGCGGTGGACGCCCCCGCCGGCGAGATGACGGTGGTGCTGGGTCCCGGCTGGCCCGGCATCCTGCTCCACGAGGCGGTCGGGCACGGGCTCGAGGGCGACTTCAACCGCAAGAAGACCTCCGCGTTCTCCGGCCGGCTCGGCCAGCCGGTCGCCTCCGAGCTGGTCACCGTAGTCGACGACGGCACGATCGCCAACCGGCGCGGCTCGCTCAACGTGGACGACGAGGGCGTGCCGACCCGACGCAACGTCCTCATCGAGAAGGGCATCCTGCGCGGCTACATGCAGGACCGGCTCAACTCGCGGCTCATGGGCATGGAGGTCACCGGCAACGGACGGCGCGAGTCGTACGCGCACCCGCCGATGCCGCGCATGACCAACACCTTCATGCTCGCGGGGCAAGACGAGCCCGCCGACATCATCCGGAGCGTGCCGAAGGGCCTCTACGCGGTGAACTTCGGCGGCGGCCAGGTCGACATCACGAGCGGCCGCTTCGTGTTCTCGGCCAGCGAGGCCTACCTGATCGAGGACGGCCGCGTGACCAAGCCGGTGAAGGGCGCGACCCTGATCGGCAACGGCCCGGAGGCGCTCACCCAGGTGAGCCGCGTCGGCCACGATCTCAAGCTCGACGAAGGCGTGGGGACCTGCGGCAAGGACGGCCAGTCGGTGCCGGTGGGGGTGGGGCTGCCCACCATCCGCATCGATCGGATGACCGTCGGCGGGACCCAGGTCTGACCGACCGCATGCAGGATCTCCTCGCCGATCTCCTGAAGCAGGCGACCCGCAAGGGCGCCACCGAGGCCGACGCCTTCGTGGTGGAGGACCAGTCGTTCTCGGCCCAGGTCCGCCTGGGCCAGGTGGACACCGTCAAGCACGCCCGCGAACAGCACATGGCGCTGCGGGTGTTCGTGGGCAAGTCGGTGGCGGCCGCCTCCACCTCGGATCTGTCGCCTCAGGCCATGACCCGCCTGGTCGACGAGGCGGTGTCGCTCGCCCGCGTCACCAGCCCCGACGAGCTGGCCGGCCTGCCGGACGCGGCGTTGCTCGCGCGTGAGATCCCGGATCTGGATCTCCGCGACCCGCGGGGCCACGATCTGTCGCCCGAGGAGAAGATCGACCTCGCCCGGCGCTGCGAGGCGGCCGCGCTCGCGGCGGATCCGCGCATCACCAACTCGGAGGGCGGCGACTTCGGCGACCGTCGCGCTCGCTACGCCTACGCCACCAGCCACGGCTTCGCGGGCGAGTACGCCACGTCCTCGTTCAGCCTCGCGGTGTCCCCGGTGGCCACGCGCGACGCGGAGATGCAGCGCGACTCCTGGTATCACGTGACCCGCCGGCGCGCCCGTCTCGACGATCCCGAGTCGATCGGCCGTATCGCGGCGCAGCGCGCGGTGCGCCGCCTGGGCGCGCGCCGGGTGAAGACCGCCGAGGTGCCGGTGGTCTTCGATCCGGACATGGCCGCCTCGCTGGTGCGGCACATCGCGGGCGCCGCGTCGGGGCCCGCGCTCTACCGCCGCGCGTCCTTCCTGGTGGGCAAGCTCGGCGAGCGCATCGCGTCGCCGGCGGTCACCATCGTCGACGACGGCACCGTGCCGGGCGCCCTCGGCTCGCGACCCTTCGACGGCGAGGGCCTCCCGGTGCGCCGCACCGTGGTGGTGGACCAGGGCACGCTGCGCTCCTACCTGCTCGACACCTACAGCGGCCGCAAGCTCGGGCTGCCGTCGACGCACCACGGGGCCCGCGACGGCAGCGGGGTGAGCGTGTCGACCACCAACCTCTACCTGGCCGCGGGCGACCGCGACCCGGGCGACCTCATCCGGAGCGTGAAGAACGGTCTCTACGTCACCGAGCTGATCGGCTTCGGGGTCAACGGCGTCACCGGCGACTACTCGCGGGGCGCGGTGGGGATGTGGATCGAGAACGGCGAGCTGGCCTACCCGGTGGAGGAGATCACGGTGGCCGGCAACCTGCTTGACATGCTGCACGCGGTCGAGGGAGTGGGGAACGACCTCGTGTTCCGGGACCGCACCGCCGCGCCGACGCTGCTCATCGGCCGCATGACGGTCGCGGGTGCCTGAGGAGCCCCCGCGCGGCATGATCATCGACAGTCACTGCCACCTGCACGACCCGGCCTTCGCGGACGTTCGGGGCACGGTCATCCGCGCCACCGAGCACGACGTGTGGGGCGTGGTGGCGGTCGGGTGCGACGCGGCGACCAACGGGCGCACGCTCCAGGCCGCGCTCGACAACAGCAAGGGAGTCTGGCCCGCGTTCGGCTTCCACCCGGAATGGAACCTCACCCCGGAGGACCTGGAGGCGGTCGAGGCCCAGATCCACTTCAGCCACTCGCGCCTGGTCGCGGTCGGCGAGGTCGGGCTGCCCTGGTACGGCCTCGGCGCGGTGACCGATCCGGAGGCGGTTCGCCGGCTGGCCCGCGAGCGCCTCGAGCGCCTGATCGATCTCGCGGTCCGCTACGATCTCCCGATCATCCTGCACGCGCCCCACGGCGCGGCGGCGGACGCGCTGGCCGCGCTCAAGCGCCGGAGCGTCGAGCGCGCGGTGTTCCACTGGCACAAGGCGAGCGCGGAGGTCACCCGCGCGATCGTCGACGCGGGCTATCTGGTGTCGGTCACCCCGGATCTCGTCTACCGCGACCGGGACCGCGAGATGGTCGAGTCGGTGCCGATCGAGTCGCTGCTGGTGGAGAGCGACGCCCCCTGGCCGTACCAGGGGGAGTTCGAGAACGTCACCTCGGGCCCGTGGCTCGTCGCGCGGGTCGCGGAAGAGGTGGCCAAGATCAAGCGGCTGCCCGCGGACGAAGCGACGTACCAGCTCACCGTCAATACCTGCCGCCTCTTCGACCTCGTCTGGGCGTGAGCGAGTCGCGCTTTCGCGTCACCGTCGGCGCCGCCGAGGTCGCGGGGGTGCTCCATCTCCCGGAAGCCGGGCGCGGCCGCTGGCCCTGCGTGGTGGCGTGCCACGGCATGGGCGCCTCCAAGGACAGCGACAAGTACCTCCTCCTCGGACGCGAGCTGCCCCCGGCCGGCCTCGCCCTCGCGCGCTTCGACTTCCGCGGCAGCGGCGAATCAGGCGGCGGCCACGAGGACGCCACCATCGAGACGCGCATGGCCGACCTCGAGGGCGTGCTCGACCACCTGGCCAAGCGGCCCGAGCTGGACGGCCGCTTCGGGCTGCTCGGCTCGAGCCTCGGCGGCTTCGTCGCGCTCTGGGTGGCCGCCGCGCGGGCGGGAGGCGCCCCGTTGCCGGTCGTGACCTGGAATGCCCCCGCGTCGCTGCGCGAGCTGCCCGGCGCCGACCCGGACCAGGCCGGCCGCGCCCTCGTCGCCGAGGTCCGGCGCGGGGAGCGGGCCGACGCGCCCGCCGGCGTCTCCCGCGTGCTCGTGATCCAGGCCGACCGCGACGAGGTGGTGCCGCCCGACCACGGCCGGCGGCTCTTCGAGCGGGCCGCCGAACCGCGGGCGCTGCACGTCATCGCGGGGGCCGACCACCGCCTCACCGATCCGGACCACCGCCGGGACGCGCTCGAGGAGAGCCGGCGCTTCCTGCTCCACCATCTCGTCCCCCAGAGGACCGCTCCATGATCAACGCGCCACGGCTGAAGGAAGAGTTCATCGAGCTCGCCTCGATCTCGAGCCCGTCGAAGCGCGAGGGCACGATCGCGCGGCGTCTGGAGGCGATCCTCAAGGCCATGGGCGGCAGCGTGGAGGTCGACGGCGCGGGCGAGAAGATCGAGGGCAATACCGGCAACCTCCTCGCGCGGTTCCCCGGCAACACCCCGGGCGCGCCGCCGTTCCTGCTCTCCGGCCACATGGACACGGTAGGGCCGGCCGAGACGATCCGCCCGGTGGTGGAGGGCGACGTGGTGCGCACCGACGGCACCAGCGTGCTGGGGGGCGACGACAAGGCGGGCGTGGTGGCGATCCTGGAGGCGATCCGGGTGCTCCGCGAGAAGTCGATCCCGCACGGCGACATCGAGGTGGTGCTGACCATCTGCGAGGAGTTCGGCCTGCTCGGCGCCAAGCACTTCGACACCGGCCGGCTCCGGGCGCGGCGCGGCCTCGTCCTCGACGTGGACGGGGTCTGCGAGCTGATCACCCGCGCCCCCGCGGCCAACCGCATGGCGTTCACCGTGCACGGGCTGCCCGCCCACGCGGGCATCTGTCCGGAGCAGGGGATGAGCGCGATCCAGATCGCGGCGGAGGCCATCGCGGCGATGAAGCTCGGGCGGGTCGACGCGGAGACCACCGCGAACCTCGGCCTCATCCAGGGCGGGCTCGCCACCAACATCGTGCCCGCGACGCTGACGGTGCGGGGCGAGGCGCGCAGCCTGAGCCTCGAGAAGCTCGAGGCCCAGACGCTTCACATGCGGCGCTGCTTCGACGAGGCGGTCCGGCGGCACTCGGTCCGGGTGGGCGACCGGAGCTACCAGGCGCGCGTCGAGGCCCAGGTCGATCGGCAGTACTCGCGGCTCGACATCCGGAACGACGCCTCGATCGTCCGCCTGGTGCAGGCCGCCGCCACCGCCACCGGTCGCACCTGTTCCACGCGCTCCACCGGGGGCGGCTCGGACGCCAACGTCTTCGCGGAGCGCGGGCTCGAGGTCGCCAACCTCGCCTGCGGCATGCGCGAGATCCACACCGTCAACGAGTGGGTCGACGTGCGCGACCTGGTGCTCACCGCCGGCCTGGTGGTCGAGACCGTCCGCCTCAACGCCGCGGCCTGACCCGTTCCGTCTCCCGTGACCCCCACCGCGCGCGGGCCGGCCGGCTGGCGTAAGATACCGGGGCGGATCCCCCCCGGGACGATACGACCCCGAGACGATACGATTTGACCGAGCGCATCGGCGACCTGGTCCTCGAGCATGCCGCCCCCGCCGGACGGGCCCATTCCCGGTCTGTCCTCTTCGTCCACGGCATGTGGGGCGGCAGCTGGTACCTGCGCAACTATCTCTACGCCGCCGGCCAGTCCGGCTGGGACGCCTGGGCCGTCAACCTGCGCGGTCACGGAGAGAGCCCCGCCGCGGGCGGGCTCGGCTCGGTCTCCTTCCTCGACTACGTCGACGACGTCCGCCGGTGCCTCGATCGGCTCGGGGAGGCGGTGCTGGTCGGCCACTCGATGGGCGGGCTCATCGCACAGAAAGTGGTCGAGGGCGGCGGGGTCTCGGCCGCGGTGTTCATGACCAGCGCGCCCCCGCGGGGGATCGTGACCCTGGAGTGGCCGGTGCTCGTCCGCGCGACTCGCTACCTCCCCGCGGTCCTGACCGGCCGCGCGTTCACGATGACCCGCGCGCACGCCGACTTCCTGTGCCTGAACCAGCTCTCCCCCGAGCAGCGGGAGTGGGCCTTCCCGCGCTTCGGGCCGGAGTCCGGCCGCGCCACGCGCGAGCTGGCCCTCGGCGGGATCGCGGTGGACGCGGCGGCGGTGCGCTGCCCGACCCTCGTGGTCGGCGCGGAGCACGACCGCATCACGCCGGCCGCGCTCCAGCGCCGCATCGCGCGGCGCTACGGGTCGGAGTACCAGGAGGCGGCCGGACACGGGCACATGCTCATGCTCGAGGACGGCTGGGAGCGGCCCTTCAAGGACGTGCTGGCGTGGATGGAGCGGGTGATCGGTGAGCGATAGCCTCGACCTCTCGCTGGACGCGATCTCGGAGCGGCCGACCATCCTGGTGGTCGAGGACGAGCCCCACATCCGCGACGTCCTCGCCGGGCTGTTGGGCGCCCTCGGCTACCGCCTGCTGATGGCGGTCTCCGCCGAGCAGGCCCTCGACGTGCTCAACGTGGTGAGCCCGGACCTGGTGCTGACCGACGTGCACCTCGGCGCGATGAGCGGGATCGAGCTGTGCGCGCGGCTCAAGGCCGACCCGCGCTACGAGCTGATGCCGGTGGTGATCCTCACCGCGGTGGGCGACCTGGAGGCGCGGGTGGCCGGGCTCGCGGCGGGGGCGGACGACTTCTTCACCAAGCCGGTGGCGTTCGTGGAGCTGCGGACCCGGCTGGGCGCCCTGTTGCGGGTCAGGCTGCTCCTGAGCCAGCTCGAGCGGGCCGAGGCGGTGATCACCACGCTGGCGCTCACCATCGAGGCGCGCGATCCGTACACCCTGGGCCACTGCGACCGGCTGTCGCGCTACGCGGTGGCGGTGGGCGAGGGGCTCGGGCTCGATCCGGAGATGGTGCGCTCGCTGCGCCTGGGCGGCTACCTCCACGACCTCGGCAAGATCGCGGTGCCCGACGGCATTCTGTTGAAGCCCGGCCCGCTCGATCCCATCGAGTACGAGCGCATTCGCGCGCATCCCGGCGCCGGCTCCGACCTGGTCCTGGGCCTGC
>DATGBR010000230.1:0-22086 GCA_035312605.1 Candidatus Methylomirabilota bacterium | reverse complement strand
GCGCGGGGCGGCCGGCGGGGGCGCTCTACGCGGAGCTGGTGGCGCCCCCGGAGGCCTCGCCCTTGCGGCCGATGACCGCCGAGGAGCGGCTGGTCGCCGATTACGACGGCACCGGCCTCACCCTCGGCCCGCATCCGATGGCGTTCCGGCGGGGGCGGCTCCTGCGAATGGGCGTGTCGCGGGCGGCGGATCTGGCCGCCTTCCGTCACGGCGCGTGGGTGAAGGTGGCGGGAGCGGTGGTGGTGCGCCAGCGGCCCGGCACCGCCAAGGGCTTCGTCTTCCTCAACCTCGAGGACGAGACCGGGCTCATCAACGTGATCGTGCGCCCGGCACTCTTCCACCGGCACCGGCTGGCCCTGGTCAGCGAGTCGTTCCTGCTGATCGAGGGCACGCTGCAGCGGCAGGACAACGTCACCTCCGTGCGCGCCGAGCGGCTCGCTCCCCTGCGCCATCGTTTGGCGAGCGTGCCTTCCCACGATTTTCACTGAGGCTCTCCACCGCGTTCAGGAACACGCGCAGGGCCGGCGTCTCCGGCTTGTCTCGCCGGCGCACCAGGCCGAGGCGTCGCACCAGGGCGGGGGACAGCGGGCGCATCCGGAGGGCGCCCGCCCGAACCTCGTCCCGCACCGCCATCAGCGGGCTCACCGAGATGCCGAGGCCGGCGCCCACCAGCTTCTTGATCGCCTCCTCGTTGCCCAGCTCCATCACCACCCGCGGCCGCGCCCCGCCGCGCCGGAACCAGCCGTCGATCACGCGCCGGATGGTGCCGCCCCGCTCGTAGAGGATGAGCGGCTGCTGCGCGAGCTCCGCCGCGGTGAGCGCGCCCGGGCCCGGCCACCGGTGCCCCGGCGGCCCCACCGCGACCAGCGGGTCGCGGCGGAACGGAGTCACGGTGAGCTGACGGCCGGTGACCGGTAGCGTGACGAGCCCCACGTCGAGCTCGTTGGCCGCCACCGCGGCCGCGATCTCGGGCGCGTTGCCGGTGACCACGATCAGCTCCAGCTCGGGGTAGCGGGTCCGCAGCCGGCGCAGCAGCGGGGGCAGCAGGTGGATGCTCGCGGTGGCGCCGGTGCCCAGGCGGAGCCGGCCCGCCACCACCCCGCGGAGGTGGTGGAGCGCCTCCTGGGCCCGGTCGAGCTCGGCGAAGGCGCGGCCGGCGTGCTCGAGCAGCACCGTCCCGGCCCGGGTGGGGAACGCGCGCTTGCCCACCCGCTCGAGCAGGGCGGTGCCGCAGCGGGCCTCGAGGTGGCGCATGTGCAGGCTGACCGCGGGCTGGCTCAGGTGCAGGCTCTCGGCCGCGCGCGAGAAGCTGCCGTGGCGGGCGATCTCCCGCAGGGTCCGCACATGGGCCGGATTCAGGTCCATTCGGTTCGAGATCCTCGACCGAAAGTATTTCTCATCGTTTGCATGAGGACAATCTATTTCCCTTATCGCGTCTCCACGGGACACACTGCGGGACAGGAGGACGAATGGTCATGGGTGACGTCTCGACCCGCCCCGCGACCCCGGACGACGCGGCGGCCATCTGCACCATCTACAACCAGGGCATCGAGGACCGCATCGCCACCCTCGAGACCGAGCCGCGCACGCCGGAGGAGCGCCGGCAGTGGATGGGCGCCCGCGCCGCGCGCCATCCGGTGGTGGTGGCGGTGACCGGGGGCCAGGTGGTGGGCTGGGGCAGCCTCAACGCGTTCAACCCGCGGCCCTCCTACGACAACGTGGTGGACCTCTCGGTCTACGTGGAGCGCGGCTGGCGCGGCCGCGGGGTCGGACGCGCGCTCCTGCAGCACCTGCTGCCGCTCGCCCGGACGCTCGGCTACCACAAGATGGTGCTGGCCACCTTCCCCTTCAACGAGGCGGGGGTGGCCCTCTACCAGAAGGTGGGCTTCCGCCCGGTCGGGGTCTACCGCGAGCAGGGCCGCCTCGACGGCCGCTGGGTGGACGTGCTGATCATGGAGCGTCTGCTCTGAGCTACGGCTGGACCGTGGTCGGCACCCTCTGCGTCACCGAGATCGTCTCGTGGGGCATCATGTACTACGGCTTCCCGGTGTTCCTGGCGTCGATGGAGGCCGACCTCGGGGCCTCGCGCATCGCGATCACCGGCGCCTTCACGGTCGGCCTGGCGGTGGCCGCGCTCACCGCACTGCCGGTGGGCCGCTGGCTCGACCGGTGCGGCCCCTGGGGGCCGATGACGGCGGGCTCGTGTCTCGGCGCCGCGCTCATGGTCGCCTGGTCGCAGGTGGACGGGGTGGTGGGGCTCTACGTGATCTGGAGCCTGATGGGCCTGGCCCTGGCCGCCACCCTCTACGAGCCCGCGTTCGGCGCGGTGGTCCGCTGGTTCCCCACCGACCATCGCGATCCCGCGCTCACCATCGTCACCCTCGCGGGCGCGCTCGCCAGCACCATCTTCATGCCGATCAGCGCCGGATTCCTCCAGCACTGGGGCTGGCGCCCGGCGCTGCTGGGGCTGGCGGTGATCCTCGCGATCCTGACCATCCCGCTCCACGCCCTCGTGCTGCGGCGGCAGCCGCCCCACTTCGTCCAGGGCGCCTCGCGCGAGGTCCGCGACGCGGGCCGAGGCCCCGGGGTGGACCTGGGAGTGGCCGTCCGCGCGCCCATCTTCTGGGCGCTGGGCCTCGCATTCTCGATCGGGAGCTTCGCCACCTCGGCGGTCACGCTGCACCTGATTCCCTACATGGTCGACCACGGTCACGTCGCGACCGCGGTGGCCATCGCCATCGGCTGGATGGGGGCGATGCAGATCCCAGGGCGACTCCTCTTCCTCGCGGTGGCGGGCCGCTTCGGAGCGCTCGGCGTCACGATGGCGGTGTTCATCGCCCAGGCGCTCGGGCTCGTCCTGGTCGCGCTCGCGCCCTCGCTCCCCGGCGGCCTGATCCTCGTGGTCGCGGTGCTCGGCGCGGCCAACGGCATGGCCACGCTGGCGCGCGCCACCACGCTGGCCGAGGTCTTCGGGCCCGCGCACTACGCGACGATCAGCGGCGCGGTCGCCTTCGGCGCCAACGGCGCGCGCGCGCTCGGGCCGGTGGGGGCCGCGGTGCTCTACACGCTGCTCGGCGGCTACCGCCCGGTCTTCTGGTCGCTCGCCGGCGCCCTCGTGGTGGTGGGTGGGATCGTGGCGGTGAGCGGCGGCCGCGGGGTGCGGGTCGAGGAGATCGCCGGCCGCGCCTAGACCGCGGGTCCCATCGCGGTTTGTGGGTTACGATAGAACCCTATGCTCGCGGGCTGGGGTCGGTTCGTGCATCGCTTCCGGTTCGCGGTGATCGCGCTGTCGCTCGCGAGCGTGATCCCGTCGCTCTGGCTGATCGCCCACGGGGGGCGGCTCGCCACCACCGACGTGCCCACCACCACCGAGTCGGGGCGCGCGCTGGACCTGATCGGCCGCGAATTACCCGGCCGGCCGCCGTCCTTCAGCTTCATCTTCAGCAGCGCCACGCTCCCGGCGAAGGATCCCGCGTTCCGGCGGGAGGTCGAGCGGGCGATCGCGCCGCTGCGGAGCGACGAGCGGGTGGCCCGGGTGGTGACCGCCTACGACCCGCCGGTCTACGACGCCTCGGTGCCCGCGGCCGAGATGATCTCGCGCGACGGCCGGCGCGCGCTCGCGGTGGTGGAGCTGAAGGGGGAGGCGGCCGCGTTCTCCTCGCTCGAGTTCTCGGTGCTGCCGCCCGACGTCTACCCGTCGCTCCGGGCCAAGGTGAAGACCGAGACGCTCGAGATGCTGCCGGTCGGCAATATCCCGCTCAACCACGACTTCACCGAGGTGACCCGCACCGACCTGCAGCGGGCCGAGCTGGTGATCCTGCCCCTGGTGGTGATCCTGCTCCTGCTCGTGTTCGGCTCGGCGGTGGCCGCGCTGCTGCCGCTCCTGGTGGGTGCGCTGTCGATGGCGGGCGCGATCGGAGGCACGCTGCTCATGGCCCGCTACACCTCGGTCTCGGTGTACGCGCCCAACATCGTGACCATGATCGGGCTCGGCGTCGCGATCGACTACTCGCTGTTCATCGTGAGCCGGTTCCGCGAGGAGATCCGCGGCCACCCGGCGCCGGAGGCCCTCACGCGCACCATGGCCACCGCGGGCCGGGCGATCCTCTTCTCCGGGCTCACCGTCGCCATCGGGCTCCTCGGCATGGTCTTCCTCGGGCTCGGCAACATCGGCTCGATCGGCTGGGCCGGCACCGTGGTGGTCTCGCTCGCGGTGCTCTACGCCCTGACCCTGCTGCCGGCCCTGCTCGCGGTCATCGGGCCCCGCGTGAACTCGCTGCGGCTGCCGTTCATCCACCCGGAGCGCTCGCGGAAGGGCCGCGGGCTCTGGCACCGGGTGGCGGTGGTGGTGATGACGCATCCCTGGCCGGTGTTCCTCTCGGTCTCCGCCCTGCTCCTGGTCCTGGGCCTGCCGTTCCTCCACCTGCGGGTGGGCTCGGGCGACGTCAACGCGCTCCCGCCGGAGGCGCTCTCGCGGCGGGGCGACGAGGCGCTCCGCGAGCACTTCCCCGGGGGCGACAGCAACCGCGTCCTGGTGGTGGTGCGCTATCCGGCGGGCTCGCCGCTCACCGCGGAGCGGATCGGCGGCCTCTACGACCTGAGCCGCTGGCTGGCGAAGCGGCCCAACGTGGTGCGCGTCGAGAGCCTGGTCGACCTCGACCCGAGGGTGACCCGCGAGCAGTACCAGCAGCTCGCCACCGCCCCGCCGGAGATGCGGCCGCCCGGCGTGCAGCAGCTGCTGCGCCAGACCGTCGGCGGCCGGCTCGCCCTGCTCGTGGTCGCGACCCCGCTCAAGCCGTCGAGCGCGGAGGCGCGCGCGCTGGTCGAGGAGATCCGCGCCTCCCATCCCGCCATCGGGGGCGAGGTGCTGGTGACCGGGCAGACCGCGTTCGATCTCGACATCATCAGCCTGGTCACCCGGCACGCGCCGCTCACGGTGGGCCTGGTCATGCTCGCCACCTACGTGGTGCTGTTCCTGCTGCTGGGCTCGGTGCTGCTGCCGCTCAAGGCGGTGATCATGAATCTCCTCTCCATCAGCGCCTCCTACGGGGCGCTGGTGTGGATCTTCCAGGAGGGCCACCTCTCGGGCTGGCTCAACTTCACGCCCGGCCCCATCCAGACCGCGACGCCGCTGATCATGTTCTGCTTCGTGTTCGGGCTCTCGATGGACTACGAGGTCCTGCTCCTGAGTCGCGTGCGCGAGGAGTACGAGCGCGGCGGCAACACCGCCCACGCGGTGGCGGAGGCGCTCGAGTCGACCGGCCGCCTCATCACCGGCGCGGCCGCGATCATGGCCGCGGTGTTCTTCGGGTTCGCGACCGCCCGCTCGGTGATCATCCAGGCGGTGGGCATCGGCATCGGCCTCGCGGTGGTGATCGACGCCACCATCGTGCGCGCGCTGCTGGTTCCCGCCACCATGCGCCTGATGGGGCGGTGGAACTGGTGGGCGCCCGCGCCCCTGGCGTCGCTGCACCGCCGCCTGGGGCTGGCCGAGCGCAGCTCCAATGCCGAAGTCGTCCCCCGATAGCCCGCCGCCCCCGCTGATCCGGTATCACGCCGAGGGCCCGGTCACCACCGAGTACCGGGTGGGCCTCTGCGCCTGGCAGGACAAGAGCATGGTGGAGGAGGGCTCCTTCTATCCGATCAAGAGCATGAAGGCGGAGGAGCGGCTCTGGTGGTACAGCCGCTTCTTCGACTGCGTCGAGGTCAACTCCACCTTCTACGCGCCGCTCCCGGCCCAGAACGCGATGCTCTGGGCCAAGCGCACGCCGCCCGGCTTCCTCTTCAGCGTCAAAGCGTACGCGCTCCTCACCGGGCATCACCTGGATGCGGGCCGCCTGCCGCCGCCGCTGCTCGACCTGATGCCCGCCCGCGCGCGACCCGACGCCCACGGCCGGCTCGACAACGCGGTCTTCGGCGAGGAGGCGCGGGAGTGGGTGTTCGCCACGTTCCGCGAGGGCCTCCGGCCGCTCGCGGACACGGGAAAGCTCGGCTACGTCCTGTTCCAGATGGCGCCCTGGGTGAAGTACGGAGACCGGGCGGTGGAGTACCTCGCGTCGCTGCCCGCGCGCCTGCCCGGCGTGACCATCGCGGTGGAGTTTCGCGATGCCTCGTGGCTGCCCCGCCACGCCGAGGAGACGCTCGCCCTGCTCCGCGACCGGCATCTCACCTATGTCTCGGTGGACGCCCCGCGTACCCCGGCCTCGGTCGACACTGCCGTCGCGCTGACCTCTCCCACCGCGATCCTGCGGCTGCACGGCCGCAACCGGGAAGGCTTCATGAAGCAGCTTCGCGGGCAGGAGCCGAGCGTGGCCGAGAAGTACGGCTATCTCTACAATCGCGCGGAGCTGACCGGGATCGTGGCCCGAGGCCGGGCCCTGGAGGGCCGGGCCCGGCGCGTCTACTTCAAGCTCAACAACAACGTGGGGGACGCTCCCGCGCTGAACGGCGAGGACATCAAGGAGCTGCTGGGGCAGGAGACCGCCGACCGTGCGGCGGTCGAGCAGGAGTGGCGGAGCCGCCGCCGGGCGCGCCCGGGGGCCCCCCCGAGCCCCCCGGAATCCGCGTGCTAGAATGACGCATCTAAATCGGGCGGAGGAGCACAGGGTGCCGATCTACGAGTACGAGTGCCAGGGCTGCCGACGCCGGGTCAGCCTGCTCATCCGCACCCTCCATCCCGCCGAGGCGCCCCGATGTCCGCGATGTAACAGCGCCGAGCTGTCCCGCCTGATGTCCCGCTTCGCCACCGTGAAGTCCGAAGATGCCCGCCTCGACTCCCTCTCGGATCCCTCCAGCTTCGGAGACCTCGACGAGAACGACCCCCGCAGCGTGGCCCAGTTCGTCAAGAAGATGGGCTCCGAGATGGGAGAGGACCTGGGCCCGGACCTCGACGCGGCGATGGACGAGGCGATGGACGAGGGGGACACGGGCGGGGACGGAGAGGGGAGTGTCATGGACGCGGGTGGTGGCGGCGCCGCCGACGCGGGAGAGCTCTGAGCCATGAAGATCGAGGTGCACCCGGATCTTCGCGCGCTCGACGAGACCCGCTGGAACGGGCTGCTCGACCGGTCGCGCCTGCCGTCGGTCTTCCTGACCTGGCAGTGGCAGACCGAGTGGAGTCAGGCCTTCACGGCGGACCGCCCGAAGCAGATCCTGGCCGCCACCGACACCGCGGGCGAGCTCGCGGGGCTGCTGCCGCTCTACGAAGATGGCCCGGGGCGAGAGCGCATCGTCGGCGGGGTCGACGTCTCCGACTACCTCGACCTGATCGCGCCGGACGGCCGCGAGGAGGAGGTCTGGGCGACGCTGCTCCAGCACTGTGCGACCCAGACCGCGGCGTGGGACCTCCACGGTATCCGGGCCGCGTCGCCCACCGCGACGCTGGTGCCCGCGCTCGCGCCCGCGTGTGGCCTCACCCCAAGCGTGGAGCGTGCGGATCGCTGCCCGGTGCTGGCCCTGCCGAAGACCTGGGACGAGTATCTCGCGCGCCTCTCCGGGAAAGACCGGCACGAGCTGCGGCGCAAGATCCGCCGGCTCGAGCGCGAGCTGCCGGGCGCGACCACCCGCTCGCACGGGGAGGCGGACGGCTGGGACGAGGCGATGACGCGCTTCCTGACGCTGCACCGCCTCTCGAAGGTCGGCAAGGCGCGCTTCATGGACGTGCGGATGGAGCGCTTCTTCCGCTCGGCGACGAGCCGGCTGGCCGCGGCGGGCTGGGCGCGGCTCTGGTTCCTCGAGTTCGAGGGCGCGGCGGTGGCCGCGTTCCTCTGCCTCGAGTACGGCGGCAGCGTCGGCCTCTACAACTCGGGCTTCGATCCCGCGCGGGCGGTGCTCGCCCCCGGCATCGTGCTGCTGGCCCACGTCATCCGCGACGCGATCGACCGCGGCTTTCCGGTCTTCGATTTCCTGCGCGGCGAGGAGCCCTACAAGTACGCCTTCGGCCCCTCGCCGGAGGACGTGCTCAACGTGAAGGTGACCCCGTGAACCTCTCGGTCGCGATGCTCTCGGTGCACACCTGCCCCCTCGCCGCACTCGGCGGCAAGGAGACCGGCGGGATGAACGTCTATGTCCGGCAGGTCGCGCGCGAGCTCGGGCGCATGGGGCTCCAGGTCGACGTCTTCACGCGGTCGCAGAACCCGACGATTCCCCGGGTGGTCGAGCTCGGTCCCGGCGCCCGTGTGGTGCACCTGCCGGCGGGTCCCGAGGCGCCGATGCCGCGCGAGGCGATCCACCCCCATCTCGACCAGTTCGCGGCCGGCGTCGAGGACTTCGCGCGGGAGAGCGGCATCGCCTACGACCTGATCCACTCGCACTACTGGCTCTCCGGAGTGGCCGGGCTGCGGCTCCGGGAGAAGTGGGGCGCCCCGCTCGTGCAGATGTTCCACACCCTCGGCCGGCTCAAGAACACGGTGGCCCAGAGCCCGGCCGAGGTCGAGCCCGCGCTGCGCCTCGACGAGGAGACCCGCATCGTGGCCCAGGCCGATCGAGTGGTGGCGGCCAACGTCGTCGAGCGCGCGCACCTGGTCTGGCACCACGGGGCTCGCGCCGATCGCATCGCGGTCATCCCCTGCGGCGTCGACACCGACCTGTTCCAGCCGATGGACGCCGCGAAGGCCAAGGACTTGCTCGAGCTGCCGCCGGATCCGCTCCTCCTCTACGTGGGCCGGGTGCAACCGATCAAGGGGCTCGACACGCTGCTCGAGGCGATGATCGCGGTGCCGGAGCCGGCGTACCTGCTGATCGTGGGCGGCGAGCACGACGAGCGCGAGAACGCCCACGGGGCGGCGCTGCGCCGGCGCCTGAGCGCGCTCGGGCTCGAGCGGCGGGTGCGCTTCCTCAGAGCGCAACCCCAGCGGCGCCTGCGGCTCTTCTACGCCGCCGCGCACGCGACCGTGGTCCCGTCGCACTACGAGTCGTTCGGGATGGTCGCGCTCGAGGCGATGGCGTGCGGCAGCCCGGTGGTGGCCTCGCGCGTTGGCGGGCTGACGACCACCGTGCAGGACGGGGTGACCGGCCGGCTCGTACCCGAGGGCGACCCGGCCGCGCTGGCCGCCGCCATCACCGGGCTGCTCGACGGCCCCGAGGGGCGCCGGCTCGGCCAGCAGGCCACGCGCTGGGCGGCCGAGCACCGCTGGCCCTGCGTGGCGGAAGCGGTGTGCCGGCTCTACGCGGAGCTGCGCCCGGGAGCGGTGCCGCATCTCCCCCAGGCCCAGTGCCGGGGCTGGAGCTGACATGGCGACTCGACGAGCCTCCACCCTGACCGTGAACGACCGGTCGTATGCGTGGCCGGATCGCCCGCTGGTGGTGATGTGCATCGACGGCTGCGAACCGGACTACGTGCGGCAGGCCATCGGGGCGGGGGCGATGCCGTACCTGGCCTCGGCGTTGCCGGGCGGCACCGAGCGTCTGGCCGACTGCGTGGTGCCGAGCTTCACCAATCCCAACAACCTCTCGATCGTCACCGGGGTGCCGCCCGCCGCGCACGGCATCAGCGGCAACTACTTCTTCGATCGCGAGGCGGGAGCGGAGGTCATGATGAACGACCCCCGCTACCTGCGGTGCGGGACCATCCTGGCCGCCTTCGCCCGCGAGGGCGCCCGGGTCGCAGTGGTCACCGCCAAGGACAAGCTGCGCCGGTTGCTCGGGCACGAGATGTCGGGAGTCTGCTTCTCGGCCGAGAAGGCCGACGAGACCACCGTGGCCGAGCACGGCATCGCGGACGGCCTGGGGCTGGTCGGGATGCCGTTGCCGTCGGTGTACAGCGCGGAGCTGTCGGAGTTCGTGTTCGCGGCGGGGGTGAAGCTGCTCGAGTCGGTGCGCCCGGAGATCATGTACCTCTCCACCACCGACTACGTGCAGCACAAGCACGCGCCGGGCACGCGGGAGGCCAACGCGTTCTACGGCATGATGGACGGCTACCTGACCAAGCTGGCCGGGCTCGGCGCGACGCTCGCGATCACCGCCGACCACGGCATGAACGCCAAGACCGACGCGAGCGGCCGCCCGCGCGTGATCTACCTCCAGGATGCGCTCGACGCGTGGCTGGGTGCGGCCCAGGGGCGGGTGATCTTGCCGATCACCGATCCCTACGTCGTCCACCACGGAGCCCTCGGCTCCTTCGCGACCGTCTACCTGCCGGCCGGCGCGGATGTGGAGCGGCTGCGGGAGCGGGTGGCGGCGCTGCCCGGGATGGAGGTGGTGCTGGGACGCGAGGCGGCGTGCCGGCGCTTCGAGCTGCCGCCCGACCGGGTGGGCGATCTGGTGGCGGTCTCCGAGCGGCACGTGGTCATCGGCACCAGCGAGGCGCGCCACGACCTCTCCGGGCTCGACGCTCCGCTGCGCTCGCACGGCGGCATCAGCGAGCAGCGTGTGCCGCTCCTGCTGAGCCGCCCCACCCCCGGCGTCCCCGCCACGCGCCGGCTCCGGAATTTCGACGTGTTCGATCTCGCGTTGAATCATGTGGCGTGAGGTAAGAGCCGCTGCCGCAAACGGCCGGCCGCCGCTGGGGGAGTGCGGGGGCCATGTCTGGGCCCCCGCAGATGAAGGGCTTGAAGAAGTAAACCGTAATCCGCCGCCTCGTGCCCGATAGCGCTCGCGCGGTCATCGTCGGGGGCGGCATCGTCGGCACCAGCGTCGCGTATCACCTGACCAGGCTGGGCTGGCGCGACGTGGTGCTGCTGGAGCAGGGGAGCCTCTCGGGCGGCACCACCTGGCACGCGGCGGGGCTGGTGGGCCAGCTGCGCTCGTCGAGCAACCTCACTCGGCTCATCCGCTACAGCGTCGATCTCTACAGCCGGCTCGAGGCCGAGACCGGCCAGTCCACCGGCTGGAAGCAGTGCGGCAGCGTCAGCGTCGCGCGCACCGCCGAGCGAATGATCCAGTTGCGTCGGAACGCGTCGGTGGCCAACGCCTACGGCGTCGAGGCCCACGTGATCTCGCGCGAGGAGGCGGGGCGGCGCTACCCGCTCATGCGCACCGACGACCTGGTCGGCGCGGTGTGGATCCCGGGCGACGGCAAGGCCAACCCGGCCGACGTGACCCAGGCGCTGGCCCGGGGGGCGCGCGCGGGCGGCGCGCGGCTGCTGGAGGGCGTCAAGGTCACCGGGGTGCGCCTCGAGCGGGGCGCGGTCGCCGCGGTCGAGACCTCCGAGGGTCCCATCACCACCTCGATCCTGGTCAACTGCGCGGGGATGTGGGCGCGGGAGCTCGGCCGCATGAGCGGGGTGACGATCCCGCTCCACGCCTGCGAGCACATGTACATCGTGACCCAGCCCATCGCGGGCGTCTCGCCCGACCTGCCGGTCCTGCGCGATCCGGACGGCCACATCTACGTCAAGGAAGAGGTGCGCGGTCTCCTGATGGGCGGCTTCGATCCGTGGGCCAAGCCGTGGGGGACCGACCGCATCCCGGACGGCTTCTCCTTCCAGACCCTCAAGGAGGACTGGGAGAAGTTCGAGGTCCTGATGACCAACGCGGTGCAGCGGCTGCCCGACCTCGAGACCGCGGAGGTGCGCACGTTCCTCAACGGGCCGGAGTCCTTCACCCCCGACAACTACTTCATCCTGGGCGAGGCCCCCGAGGTGCGCCGCTACTACGTGGGCGCCGGCTTCTGCTCGGGCGGCATCGCGGCGGCGGGCGGGGCGGGGCGCGCGCTCGCGGAGTGGATCGTGGAGGACCGGCCGCCGATGGATCTCTGGCAGGCCGACATCCGGCGCTTCGCTCCGTTCCACGCGGACCCGCGCTTCCTCCGCGAGCGGGTCAGCGAGATCGTGGGCGTCCACTACAACATCGCGTTCCCGAACCGCGAGCTCGCGAGCGGCCGGGACCTGCGCCGCTCCCCGCTCCACGAGCGCCTGCGCGCGCGGCGCGCGGCCTTCGGGGCCAAGATGGGCTGGGAGCGCGCCAACTGGTTCGCCCCCGAGGGTGTCGAGCCCGCGCCGGTCTACTCGTTCGGGCGCCAGAACTGGTTTCCCTACGCGGCGGCCGAGCACCGGGCCGCGCGCGAGGCGGTGGCCGTCTTTGACCAGACGTCGTTCGCCAAGCTCCGGGTGCAGGGAGCGGATGCGGAGGCGGTCCTCCAGCGCCTCTGCGCGAACGACGTGGCCGTCCCGCCGGGCCACATCGTCTACACCGGCATGCTGAACGAGCAGGGGGGCTACGAGAGCGACCTCACCGTCACCCGCCTGGCCGCGGATGCCTACCTGGTGGTGACCGGATCGGCTCAGAGCACGCGCGACCTCGACTGGATCCGCCGCCACCTGCCCGCCGACGCGCGGGTCAACGTCACCGACGTGACCGACGCCTGGGCGGTGCTCGGGGTGATGGGCCCGCGCTCCCGCGAGCTGCTCGGGCGCGCGAGCGGGGCCGACCTCGGCAACGCCGCGTTCCCGTTCGGCGCGTCTCGGGAGATCGCGATCGGACCGGCCACCGTGCGGGCCTCGCGCATCACCTACGTGGGCGAGCTGGGCTGGGAGCTCTCTGTGCCGGTCGCGCAGGCCCCGGGCGTGTACGATGTCCTCCAGGAGCACGGTCGGGACCTCGGGCTGCGCGACGCCGGCTACTACGCGATGGACTCGCTGCGGTGCGAGAAGGCCTACCGGGCGTGGGGCCGGGAGGTCACCACCGAGGATACGCCGTGGGAGGCGGGACTGGGCTTCGCGGTGCGGCTCGACAAGGCGGCGCCGTTCATCGGTCGCGAGGCGCTGATCGGCCGGCGAGGGCAGCCGCTCGCGAAGCGGCTGCTGACCTTCGTGCTCGAGGATCCGGACGCGCTGCCGTGGGGCGACGAGCCCATCCTCCGCGACGGGCGCGTGGTGGGAGTGGTGACCTCGGCCGCCTTCGGCCACACGCTCGGCCGGGCGGTGGCGATGGGCTACGTGCGGGAACCGGCCGGGGTGGACGAGGCCTACATCGCGGGCGGCGCTTTCGCCCTCGACGTCGGCGGTATGCAGGTGCTGGCCCGGGCGAGCCTCGCCGCCCCGTACGACCCGCGCGGGCTGCGAATCAAGGGCTAGCCGGGCAACCGGAAAGGATCGACCGCCATGGATGCGACGCCCCGCGAGCCGTTTCTGCTGACCCCCGGACCGCTGACCACGAGTCGCGCCACCAAGGAGGCGATGCTCCGCGACTGGGGCTCGCGGGACGGCGAGTTCATCGCCATGAACGCGCGGGTGCGCCGGCGGCTCCTCGAGATGGTCTCGGGCGACGGCAGTCACGTGTGCGTGCCGCTGCAGGGCAGCGGGACGTTCATCGTGGAGGCCATGATCGGCACCCTGGTGCCGCCCGACGGCAAGCTCCTGGTGCTCGTCAACGGCGCCTACGGCCGCCGCATGGTCCGCATGTGCGAGTACTACCGTCGCGCCTGCGTGGTGCAGGAGACCCCGGAGGACCAGCCGGTCGACCCGGCCGCTCTCGACGCCACGCTCGCGCGGGATCCCGCGGTGACCCACGTGGTGGTGGTGCACTGCGAGACCACCTCCGGCGTGCTGAATCCGGTGGAGGTGGTCGCGGAGGTGACCGCGCGGCGTGGTCGACGTCTCCTGATCGACGCGATGAGCGCCTTCGGCGCCATCCCGCTCGATGCGCGGCGCGTGGCCTTCGACGCGGTGGTGGCCTCGGCCAACAAGTGCCTCGAGGGCGTGCCCGGCATCGGCTTCGCCATCGTGCGCCGCGAGGCCCTCGAGGAAGCGCGCGGCCAGGCCCCGTCGCTCAGCCTCGACCTGCACGACCAGTGGGCCGCGATGGAGAAGAACGGGCAGTGGCGCTTCACCCCGCCCACCCACGTCATCGCCGCGCTCGACCGGGCGCTCGACCAGCACGCCGCCGAGGGCGGCGTCGCGGGGCGCGGGGCGCGCTATCGCCGCAACTGCACGCGGCTGGTGGACGGTCTGCGCGCGCTCGGCTTCGAGACCCTCCTGCCGGACCGGCTGCAGGCGCCCATCATCGTCACGGTGCGCATGCCGGCCGATCCCAAGTTCCACTTCGAGACGTTCTACGAGCGCCTCAACCAGCGCGGCTACGTGATCTACCCGGGCAAGCTCACCGTGGCCGACAGCTTCCGCATCGGCTGCATCGGGGCCCTGGGAGAGGGCGAGATGCGCGGGGTCCTCGACGCCATCCGCATCGTGCTCGGCGAGCTGGGCGTGGCCTCGGGCGCGCCGGGCCAGGGCTAGGGAGGCCGCCATGCGGTGGACGCGAGGGGACCGGAGCGACGACATCGAGGACCGCCGCGGCGAGGGACCGACCGGTGGCGGCGGGCTCCGGATCGGCGGCGGCATCGGCCTGGGCGGCGCGGTGATCTTGCTGGTGCTGAGCCTGGTCTTCGGGCAAAACTTCTTCGCCCTGCTGGACGGGAGCGGCGACGTCTCCACCGCGCCGGACGGAGGCGCGCCGTCGGCCCCGCCGCGCAAGGCATCGCCGGCGGAGGAGCAGCGCGCGGACTTCATCTCGTTCGTGCTCGACGACGTGCAGAACACCTGGACGCGGGAGTTTCAACAGATGGGGCGCGACTACCAGCGCGCCCACCTGGTGCTCTTCACCGGAGGCACGCGCTCCGGCTGCGGGGTCGCCGAGACGGCGGCCGGCCCCTTCTACTGCCCGGAGGACCGCAAGGTCTACATCGACCTCGCGTTCTATGACGAGCTGCGGAGCCGATTCGGCGCGCCCGGGGACTTCGCGCAGGCGTACGTGCTGGCCCACGAGATCGGCCACCACGTCCAGCATCTCCTGGGCCTGACCGACCAGGTGCGCGCCCAGCAGGAGCGCAGCCCGTCGCGGGCCAACGCGCTCTCGGTCCGGCTCGAGCTGCAGGCCGACTGCCTGGCCGGGATCTGGGCGCATTCCACCGGCGAGCGGCGCCTCCTCGAGGAGGGCGACGTCGACGAGGCCCTCGGAGCGGCCTCCGCGGTCGGCGACGACCGGATCCAGAAGCAGGCGGGCGGTCGGGTCAACCCGGAGAGCTGGACCCACGGCTCGGCCCGCCAGCGGTCCGGGTGGTTCCGCCGCGGCCTCGCGACGGGGCGGCTCCAGGACTGCGACACGTTCCGTACCGCGCTCCCCGGTGTGGAGGATCGGGCCCCGCTGCGGTCGCGCTGAAGCGGGCCTCGCCCGATCCTCTCCGGCGGTGTGTTAGACTCCCCGCCACATGGAGGTCCTGCTCGACGTCCGCGGTCTCCGCACCCACTTTCATACGTCGGCCGGCGTGATCCGCGCGGTGGATGGCGTGTCGTGGGACGTCCGCAAGGGCGAGACGGTGGCCCTCGTCGGCGAGTCCGGCTGCGGCAAGTCGGTCAGCGCGCTCTCGGTCATGCGCTTGGTCTCGGCGCCCGCCGGCCGCATCGTGGGCGGCGAGATCCTCTTCAAGGGACGCAATCTGCTCGCCCTCTCCGAGGAGGAGATGCGTCGCGTGCGCGGGCGCGAGATCGGCATGATCTTCCAGGAGCCGATGACCTCGCTCAACCCGGTGCTCACCATCGGTCGCCAGATCACCGAGACCGTCGAGACCCACCTGGCCATGACGAGCGCGCAGGCCCAGGCGCGGGCGGTGGAGCTGCTCTCCCTGGTGGGCATCCCGGAGGGCGCGCGCCGGCTCCGACAGTTCCCGCACCAGTTCAGCGGGGGGATGCGCCAGCGGATCATGATCGCGATGGCGCTCGCGTGCGACCCGGCCCTGGTTCTGGCCGACGAGCCCACCACCGCGCTCGACGTGACCATCCAGGCCCAGATCCTCGAGCTGATGAAGAGCCTCTCGCGGCGGCTCGGGGCCGCGATCATGATGATCACCCACAACCTCGGGGTCGTCGCGCGCTACGCCGACCGGGTCAACGTCATGTACGCGGGCAAGATCGTGGAGCGCGCGACCGCGCGCGAGATCTACGCCAACCCGCGCCATCCCTACACGCTCGGCCTGCTGCGCTCGGTGCCGCGGCTGGACGAGCCGCGCCGGGCGAAGCTCCAGCCCATCCCCGGCCAGCCGCCCGATCTCTCGCGGCTGCCCGCCGGCTGCTCGTTCGCGCCCCGCTGCGCCTACGCGATCGACCGGTGTCGCGTGGAGGAGCCGGGCCTCGATCCAGTCGCGGCCGACCACCTCTCGGCCTGCTGGCTCGCCAGCGAGCTCGACACCCGGACGCAGGTCCCGGTCTGACGATGTCTCCCGGTCGCGTCGACACCCCGATGAGCCCGAAGGGCGAAGAGGCCACGGCGCAACGCGAGGTCTCCTCACGGGAACCGATCTTGAAAGTCAGGAACCTGGTGAAGCACTTCCAGGTCGGCGGTGGCCTCTTCGGCGGCGGGGCCGGGATCGTCAAGGCGGTCGACGGCGTGAGCTTCGAGATCCACCGGGGCGAGACGCTCGGGCTGGTCGGCGAGTCCGGCTGCGGCAAGACCACCACCGGCCGGTGCATCCTCCGCCTCGAGCCGCCCACCAGCGGGGAGGTCGTCTTCGAGGGCCGGGACATGTCCAAGCTCTCCGACGCCGAGCTCCGCGGCCTGCGCCGCCGCATGCAGGTGATCTTCCAGGACCCGTACTCCTCGCTGAACCCGCGCATGACGGTGGGCCAGATCATCTCGGAGCCCCTCGGCGTCCACGGCATCGTGCCGGACCGCGCCGCCCGGGCCGCGCGGGTGCAGGATCTGCTGCGCCACGCCGGGCTGCTGCCCGCCATGGCACGCCGCTACCCCCACGAGCTCTCCGGGGGCCAGCGCCAGCGGGTCGGCATCGCCCGTGCGCTGGCCATGGAGCCGAGCCTGATCATCTGCGACGAGCCGGTCTCGGCCCTGGACGTGTCGATCCAGGCCCAGATCATCAACCTGCTCGAGGACCTACAGGCCGAGTTCGGGCTGACCTACCTGTTCGTGGCCCACGACCTCTCGGTGGTCCGCCACATCTCGGACCGGGTCGCCGTCATGTATCTCGGCAAGATCGTCGAGATCACTGACCGCAAGTCGCTCTACGAGGACCCCCAGCACCCGTACACGAGGGCCCTGCTCTCGGCGGTGCCCATCCCGGACCCCGTGGTCGAGGCAAAGCGGGAGCACGTGGTGCTGGGTGGCGAGGTGCCGAGCCCGCTCAACCCGCCCTCGGGCTGCGTGTTCCATCCCCGGTGCCCCATCGCGGTGGCCGAATGTCGGACCACGGTTCCCGAGCTCCGGGAGATCAAGCCCGGGCACCAGGCCGCCTGCATCCGCCTGTAGCCGCTCCGCGCCTTGACATGGAGCGTTGGGGGCCGCTAAAGTATCGAAACTCGGACGGAACCTGGACCCGCCTTTACAGATTGATTCAACACACGACTCGACCGCCCAACTCAGTGGGGAGGTGGCTCATGCGCCATCGCAGCCGATGGATTGTGTCTGTCTTCGTTGCCCTGGTTCTTGGTCTGACCACGACATGGGCCGTCCCGGCCGGCGCGCAGGACAAGCCCAGGTATGGGGGACAGCTGGACTTCGTGGTCCCCTCGGAGCCGCCGTCATATGACGCCCACGCCGAGGAGACCTTCGGGGTGATCCATCCCATCGCCCCGCACTACAGCTTGCTGGTGCGTGTCGATCCCTTCGACAAGACCGGCACCAAGCCGGTGGGGGACCTGGCCGAGTCCTGGACGATCTCCAAGGACGGCCTGATCTACACCTTCAAGCTGCGGCAGGGGGTGAAGTTCCACGACGGCAGCGAGATGACGTCGAAGGACGTCAAGGCTTCCTACGACAAGATCATCTTCCCACCCGCGGGGGTGAAGTCGCTGCGCAAGGAGTCGTACCGCTCGGTCGAGGTCGTGGAGGCGCCCGATCCCCACACGGTGCGATTCCGCCTCAAGTATCCCGAGTCCTCGCTCCTCCTGAACCTGGCCTCGCCGTGGAACTGGATCTACAAGGCGGACATCCTCGCCAAGGACATGCACTGGTACGAGAAGAACGTCATGGGCACCGGGCCCTTCATCTTCGTCGAGCACGTCAAGGGCTCGCACTGGGTGGGCAAGAAGAACCCGAACTACTGGGACAAGGGGAAGCCCTACCTCGACGGCTTCCGGGCCACCTTCATGAGCTCCTCCGCCGCGCAGGTGGCGGCCATCCGCGGGGAGCGGGCCCAGATCCAGTTCCGCGGCTTCAGCCCGCCGGAGCGTGACCAGCTCGTCTCCTCGCTCGGCAACAAGATCACGGTGCAGGAGAGCCCCTGGGACTGCCTGAACTTCGTCTCGATGCACCACGAGAAGAAGCCGTTCGACGACAAGCGGGTGCGCCGGGCCCTGTCGCTGGCGCTCGATCGGTACGAGGCCTCGCAGAAGCTGTCCAAGATCACGATCGTCAAGGACGTGAGCGGCATCCAGGTGCCGGGCACGCCCTACGCCACGCCCCCCGCCGAGCTGGAGAAGCTGGCCGGCTACGGGCACGACATCAACGCCAACCGGGCCGAGGCCAAGCGCCTCCTCCGTGAGGCCGGGGTCCCCGACGGCTTCTCGTTCACGTTCAAGAACCGCGGGATCCCGCATCCCTATGAGCCGATCGCGATCTGGCTCGTGGACCAGTGGCGGCAGATCGGGCTCAACGTGAAGATCGAGACCATCGAGGCCTCCGCCTACCATCCGATGCTGAAGCGGGGCGACTTCGAGGTCGCGATGGACTTCCAGTGCGGCTTCATCGTCGAGCCGGACCTTGACCTGGTGCGCTTTGTCACCACCTCGGACGCCAACTACGGCAAGCACAAGGACAAGGTGATCGACGAGCTGTACCAGAAGCAGGCCCGCGCCATTGACGTGGAGGACCGCAAGAAGCTGGTCCGCGCGCTGGAGAAGCGGCTCCTCGACGAGGAGGCGCACGTCATCTGGACGCTCCAGTGGCACCGGATCATCCCGCACAGCGTGAAGGTGAAGGGCTGGACGATCACCCCCAGCCACTATCTGAACAACCAGCTCGACACCGTCTGGCTGACGGAGTAGGCGAGGCCGCCGGGCCGGCGCCGGAGTCCGATCCGGCCCGGCCACCGCACATGTGGAAGTACCTGCTCAAGCGCTTCCTGCTGATGTTTCCCACCCTCGTCGGGGTGGCGGTGGTCACCTTTTTCCTCATCCGGGTGATCCCGGGCGACGTGGTGGAGCTGCGGCTGGCCGGCGATCGGGGATCGGCCTCCCAGGCCGCGATCGACGCCGAGCGCGTGCGCTTCGGGCTCGACCAGCCGGTCTGGAAGCAGTTCGCGACGTGGATGGTGGGGGTGGCCCGCCTCGACTTCGGCACCTCGATGTGGACCGGGTCGCCGATCTGGGACGAGATCAAGCTGCGCTTCGCCCTGTCGCTGCAGGTCGCGATCATGGCCACGCTGGTGGCGGTGGTCCTGGCGGTGCCGCTCGGCTTGCTCGCCGCGCTCCGCCAGGACAGCTGGATCGACTACGCGGTGCGCATCTTCTCGATCGCGGGCCTGGCGTGCCCCTCGTTCTGGCTCGGGATCCTGATGATCCTGACCTTCCTGATCGTGTTCAAGTGGCTGCCTCCGATGGTCTACACCCCGTTCTGGGTCAACCCGTGGCAGAACCTGCAGCAGCTCATCTGGCCGGCGCTCGCGGTGGGCTATCGCTATTCCGCGGTGGCCACCCGCATGACCCGCTCCGCCATGCTCGAGGTGCTGCGGGAGGACTACGTGCGCACCGCGCGGGCCAAGGGCCTGGTGCAGCGCCTGATCCTGGTCCGCCACGCGCTCAAGAACGCGATGCTCCCGGTGCTGACCGTCATCGCGCTCGAGTTCGCGTTCCTCATCGGTGGGCTGGTGGTCACCGAGCAGGTCTTCAACCTCAACGGCATCGGCCTGCTCTTCGTGCAGGCGGTGGCCCACCGTGACTACACGCTGATCCAGGCGCTGGTTATGCTGGTGGCCGGCATCTTCATCTTCGTGAACTTCGCGATGGACATCATGTACGCCTGGCTCGATCCTCGAATCCGGTACCGGTAAGAAAAAATGCGAAGCAACCCTAGAGAGGGCGTCGCTTGCGACGCCCGTATAAATCAAATAAAGACGGTGGCCCAAAGCCCGACCGTCGACCCGACGAACACAGGAACAGAGTGACTCCAAGCCCAACGGCTGACCCGACGAACACACGAACAGAATGACTCCAAGCGCAACGGCTGACCCGACGTAAACGACATGGCCATAACCACCCCGATCGACCAGACGACCACCGCGCCGGAACCCACCGCCACCGCCGCCACCTGGGCCGTCATCCGCGATTTCGCCCGCCGGCGCACTCTCGGCGCGGTGGGAGCCGCGGTGGTGGTGGTGATGATCGTGGTGGGGGTGTTCGCGGGCCTGCTCGCGCCCTACGACCCGCTCGCGGTGGACTTCGGGGCCATGCTCTCCAAGCCCAACGCCGCGCACTGGCTCGGCACCGACGCCTTCGGCCGCGACGTGCTCTCGCGCCTGATCTACGGCTCGCGGACCGCGCTGCTGGTGGGCTTCGGCGCCGCGGTGTTCGGGGCCACCGTCGGGGCCGTCCTCGGAGTGGGCAGCGCGTACTTCGGCGGGCGCGTCGATCTGTACCTCCAGCGCCTGATGGACATCTTTCTCTCGTTCCCGCTGATCATCCTCGCGCTGGCGCTGGTGGCGATCCTCGGCAACAGCATCCCGAACGTGATCATGGCCATCACGATCCCGATGATCCCGCGGGCCGCGCTGGTCATCCGCTCCTCGGCGCTCACGATCCGCGAGATGCCCTACGTGGACGCGGCGCGGGCCGCCGGCTTCGGGCACGTTCGCATCATCCTGCGCCACATGCTGCCCAACGTGGTCGCTCCGTATCTGATCATGCTCACCGCGTTCCTGAGCCAGGCCATCCTGGCCGAGTCCTCGCTATCGTTCCTCGGCCTGGGGGTGCAGGAGCCCACCGCCGCGTGGGGCCTGATGCTGCGCGGCGCCGCGGTGGACTTCGCGGAGGCGGCCCCCTGGATGGCGCTCTTCCCCGGCTTCGCGATCAGCCTGGCCGTGTTCGCCTTCAACCTCTTCGGCGACTCGCTCCGGGACGCGCTCGACCCGAAGCTGCGCACGCTCTAGCCGGGGTCAAACGCCTTGACACGTGTCGCGCAAGTTGGTAGAAGTGTGGGGGTTTCGAGAGAGTTTTCCCGGGAGACCGGTTAACAGGAGGCCGGAATGGCGTATATCATCGCTGAGCCCTGCATCAACGTGAAGGACAAGGCCTGCGTCGAGGTCTGTCCCGTGGATTGCATCTACGAGGGCGAGACCATGCTCTACATCCACCCGGATGAGTGCATCGACTGCGGCGCTTGCGAGCCGGTCTGCCCGGTGAAGGCGATCTTTGCGGAAGACGAGACTCCGGCCAACTGGAAGAACTTCATCGATCTGAACAAGCAGTTCTTCAAGGACAACCCGGGCGTCAAGCCGGCCACCAAGGCGTAGGCGACTCCCGACCGCTCGAGCAATGTCACCGGGGACCCGCCGTTCGGCGGGTCCCCGGTTTTTTCGTGTCCGTGCCCACGCGCCGCGGCACGGCGCGCCCGGCGCTGCACACGGCCCGGTGCACGTAGCATGATGAGGCGCGCGAAATTCGCGGCCCCGACGCCGGCCCCGCGTGGCACATGCCTTGCGATGGGCTTGCCGCATGACAACACTACTCATGCCCGCTCCCGAGCCCGCTCCCCGGCCGTCCCTCCCGCGCCTGCCGAAGGGCCTCTCCGCCGTCGAGGCGCCGCCCGCGTCGCCGGCGCGTCCGCTGCCCGGCTTCCACGGCGCCGTCTCGGACTTCAAGCGACGGCTGCTCGAGGCCACGCTGACCCAGGCGGGCGGCAACCGCACGCGAGCGGCGCGCGCGCTGGGGCTGCAGCGCACCTATCTCCTGCGCCTGATCCGCGAGTTCGAGATCCACGTCCCGCCGCCGTCGGTGCCGCCACGGCGCGGAGAGGCCGGCGCGGTCCTCCCGCAAACCCGTTGACACTCGCGCGCGGCCCGGTTGAAATGGGTCCGTGACCGACGTGTGGATCGCCGGGGCGGGCATGACCCGCTTCGGACGGCGCGACGAGAATCTCCCCGACCTCATGGCCGAGGCGGCGCTGGCCGCCCTGGCCGACGCGGGCATCGAGCGGCCCGACGCGCTGGTG
>DATGBR010000229.1:0-8847 GCA_035312605.1 Candidatus Methylomirabilota bacterium | reverse complement strand
CCGGTCGCCCAGGATCACGAGCACCAGGCCGATGCAGAATCCGCCGAGGCCGATCCACACCGCGGGCAGGTGACCGGCCAGCTGCACCCCGAGCATCGCCACCGTGCGCTCGCCGCCGGTGCCGGCGGAGCCGGCCAGCCGCGTACCCGCCACCACGAAGGACACGAGGGTGGCCAGCGGCAGCGCCACGCCCTGCACGCCCAGGGCGAGACAGGTGCGCGTCACCGCGCGCCGGATCAGCGGCGCCCGTCCGATGAAGAGCATGGCCACGACCGACCCGACCGCCCACACCGCGAGCATGCCCCACCGGTCGAGGGTTCCCGCCTTGCCCGCGTTCACCACCGTGGCCACTCCCAGCAGCGTGGCCGCGCCGGAGGCGGCGCCGCCCAGCAGGGTGATCACCGCCTTGGCGAGCCGGATCGGCCAGCGGCGTGGGCGGGGACGGCCGCCGCGCGAGGCGGAGGGCGCGGTCTCCTTGAGCAGCAGCTGCCAGAGCACGAAGCTCGCGCCCAGGTAGAAGGCGAGCCCGAGCAGCACCAGGAGGTTGGTGCCGTGCATGCGGCTTCTACGGCGCCGCCTTCCAGATCACCCGCTCGTTGGCGTCTCCGAGCGCCAGCTGGGGCACCCCACCCTGGCGCAGGAGGATCGACACGCGCTGCTTGCCGTCCCGATCGTGCAGACTCAGGAATGGGAGCTGGAAGTCCGAGCTGACCCGTAGCCACAGGCGTCCCTTGCCCCCCGCGTCGGAGAGGTTGAGCGTGGGCTGGCCGTCAGAGGTGACCGCGAGCATCGCGCGCCCGTTGCCCTCGCCGTCGTAGAGCCACATCGCGGGCGCGCCCGCCGGCTCGAGTCCCATCGCGCTGCGGCGGCGGCCGTTGCGATCGTAGAGGGTGAGACCGGTGGCGCCCTCGGCGGTCAAGGCCAGCAACGAGCGCGGGCGGCCGGCTTGGTCGAAGAGGGTGACGCTCGGGCGGCCATCCCCGTGCGAGCGGAGCTCGACGCGGGGGTGGTCCGCCTGATCGAGCAGCGCCAGCGTCGCGGCGCCGTCGGGGCGCACCGCGAGCCCGGCCCGGAGCCGCCCGCTCCGCTCGGACAGCTCGACCGCGGCGAGCCCCTGGGCGGTGACGGTCAAGACCGCGCGCTCCTGCTGGGTGTCGTCGGCCAGCGCGAGGGCCGCGGTGCCGTCCGGCCGGACCCCGAGGCTCGCGCGCGCGTGGCCGGAGGCATCGCGCAGGACGAAGCGCTCGGCCTCGATGGTGTTGGCCACCGGGGCCGAGGCGGTCTGGCCCATGATGGTGACGGCGGCGAGGCCGATCAGGGCCAGCGCGCCCAGCCGCTTCAGGCGTCGGTTCTCGCGCTCGAGACGGTCGAGCCGCCGGGCGAGGTGCTCTTGAGTGGCGTCGCTCACGGTCGATCCTCCTACTTCTTGTCTTTGCGGTCGTCGGCCCCGCCGCCGGCCGCCTGCAGCGTGACCTTGTCACCCACGATGAGGAAGACGACGGTTCCGTTCGAGGCCGTGTAGGTCCACTGTTCCACCGGGCCCAGCTTGGCGATGTCGCTCGGCTTGCCGAGCGCGCGCTCTAGCTCCGCGCGCGTGGACGCGCTCCGCGACTTCTCGACCAGGTCTTCCTTGCTCCGGCTGCAGCCGCCCAGCAGGGCCACCGCCAGAAGCCACACCAGCATCGTCGTCGTCGCTCGAGACATGGCGCGCTCCTCCCGGGACCGGCATGACGCGGATTGAACCCGCCGAGTCTACCAGAGTGCCCACTTCTCACGCACCGGCGGAGGTGACGCGAGCCCGAAGCGGGAAGCGGCGCGGCGAGAACTCTGGTGCTACACTTCCGGCGGATCGTCGGTCGGGACCAGGCGCGGGCCAGGCTCCCGTCCGCAGTGAGGCGTCCTGCTCCCGGAAAGCGTGGAGGAGACCTCGATGATCACCCTCGTCGTCAACGGCAAGCAACAGCGCGTGGACGCGGCCCCGGACCTGCCCTTGCTCTGGGCGATCCGGGAGGATCTGCGCCTGACCGGCACCAAGTACGGCTGCGGCATGGCGCTCTGCGGCGCCTGCACGGTTCACCTCGACGGCACGCCGATCCGGTCCTGCGTGACGCCGATCTCGGCCGCGGCGGGCAAGAAGGTCACCACGATCGAGGGGCTCTCGCCCCAGGGGACGCACCCGGTGCAGCGGGCGTGGGTGGAGCTGGACGTGCCGCAGTGCGGGTTCTGCCAGTCGGGGCAGATCATGTCCGCCGCCGCGCTGCTGGCCCAGAAGGCCTCGCCCACCGACGCCGACATCGACTCCGCGATGGCCGGCAACATCTGCCGCTGCGGCACCTACCAGCGGATCCGCGCCGCCATCCACCGAGCCGCCGCGCTCAAGAAGGGAGGCGCGCGATGAAGACCCCAATGTTCAGCCGCCGCGCCCTGCTCAAGGGGAGTGCCGCGGTCGGAGCCGGCCTCACCCTCGGCTTCCGGCTCTTCCCGCGCGGGGCCGGCTCGGCCCACGCGCAGACCGCGGGCGTCTTCGCGCCCAACCAGTGGCTCAGCATCGATCGCGACGGGCTCGTGACCATCACCAACTCGGTGCCCGAGATGGGCCAGGGTTCGATGACCACGACCACCATCATCATCGCGGACGAGCTCGACGCCGACTGGAACAAGATCCGGGTGAATCAGGCGCCCGCCGACCCGAAGCGCTTCGCCAACCCGGTCACCGGCTCCCAGTCCTACGGCGGCAGCCGCGGGGTGCGCGACCACATCGAGATGTGGCGGAAGTCCGCCGCGGCCGCTCGCGAGATGCTCAGGCAGGCCGCCGCCGACGAGTGGGGCGTGTCGGTCGACTCGGTGGACACCGAGCCGGGGGTGGTGGTGCACCGGTCGACCGGCCGCAAGCTCGCCTACGGCCAGCTCGTGGACCGGGCCCAGGCCCTCCCGGTTCCGCAGAGCCCCAAGCTCAAGACCCCGGACAAGTTCCGCTACATCGGCAAGAACCTCCACCGGCTCGACGCGCCCGAGAAGGCGACCGGGCGCGGCATCTACGGCATGGACGTGCAGGTACCGGGCATGCTGGTGGCCTCGATCGAGCGGGCTCCGGTCGTCTCCGGAGCCAAGGTGCAGAGCTTCGACGCCACCGCGGCCAAGGCCATCCCCGGCGTCAAGCACGTGGTCCAAGTGACCAACGGCGTCGCGGTGGTGGCCGACCGGTTCGCGACCGCGGTGGCGGGGCGCCGCGCGCTCAAGGTGACGTGGGACCTGGGCCCGATGGTGCAGGTGAGCAGCGCGCAGATCTCGAGCGAGTACGCGGCCCTCTCCCGGCAGCCGGGCCAGGTTGCGCGCAAGGACGGGGACGTCGAGAAGGCGCTCGCGGGGGGCGGCCGGACGCTCGAGGCGGCCTACGAGGTGCCGTACCTGGAGCACGCGTGTATGGAGCCCATGAACGCGACCGCGCGGATCACCCCGGAGGGCTGCGTGGTGTGGGCGCCGACCCAGAATCCGGGGGGCACCCAGGCCACCGCGGCGCGTATCGCGGGGGTTCCCCCCGAGAAGGTCACCGTGAACACCACCCTGCTGGGCGGCGGCTTCGGGCGGCGCGGCGAGATCGACTTCATCGTCGACGCGGTGGAGACCGCGAAGGCGGCGGGAGCGCCGGTCAAGCTCATGTGGACGCGAGAGGACGACATCCAGCACGGGTTCTACCGCCCCGCCACCTACAACGTCTTCCGCGCGGCGCTGGACGGCGGCGGGATGCCGGTCGCGTGGGCGCATCGCATCGTCGGCCCGGGCATCCTGGCCCAGAAGGGCCGCATGCCCGGCAACACCACCGTGGACCCGGCCGCGGTCGCCGGAGCGCGCGACCTTCCGTACGACATCCCAAATCTTCAGGTGGAGTGGCTCAACAAGGACTTCGGCGTGCCGCTCGGCTTCTGGCGCTCGGTCGGCTCCTCGCAGAACGCGTTCATCACCGAGAGCTTCATCGACGAGCTGGCCCATTCGGCCGGCAAGGACCCGTTCGAGTACCGGCGGGCGCTCCTCGGCAAGTCACCCCGCCACAAGGCGGTGCTCGAGCTGGCCGCGACGCGCGCCGACTGGGGCTCCCCGCTGCCCGCGGGCCGCGCGCGCGGCATCGCGGTGGCCTTCTCCTACGGCAGCTACGCCGCGCACGTGATCGAGGCGTCGGTGGCCGCGGACGGGGCGGTGCGCGCGCATCGCGTGGTGTGCGCGATCGACTGCGGCATCGCGGTCAACCCGGATCAGGTCAAGGCGCAGATGGAGGGGGGCGCGGTCTACGCGCTCACCGCGGCACTCTACGGGAAGATCACGGTCGAGCGCGGCGCGGTGCAGCAGTCGAACTTCCACGACTACCCGATGATGCGGATCAACGAGATGCCGGTGGTGGAGACGTTCATCCTGGACTCGGGGGAAGCGCCGGGTGGACTGGGCGAGCCGGGGGTGCCGCCGGTGGCGCCGGCGCTCTGCAATGCGATCTTCGCGCTCACCGGCAAGCGGGTCCGGACGCTGCCGATCCGGCCCGAGGAGCTGAAGAAGGCCTGAGCCGCCGCGAGGTAGTGCGCGGCCCGGGCCCTGGGGCTTACTCTTCGGGCTTGGTCGCGGGTGCCGCGGTCGGGATCGGCGTGAGGGCGGGGGCGGCCGGGATGGGAGTCGCGCCCACCGTCGCCCGTCCGGTGGCCTGCGCGTACTTGGCCCGCAGCTCGCGCATCAGGGACGGGTACGACGAGGTCCGGATGACCTTGTCGAACTGGCCCCGGTAGTTCGCCACGAAGCTCACGCCCTGGACCGCGACGTCGTAGACGGCCCAGCGCGCGCCGACCAGGTGCAGGCGATAGTCCACCGGGATCTCGGCGCCTCGGCTGGTGACGATCTTCGAGCGCACGGTGGCGAAGTCGCCGTCCACGGTCTCGCCCACGTAGACGATCTGCTCGCCGGAGTAGTTCTCGAGCTTGCCTAGATAGGCGCGCGCGAGCAGCTGCTTGAACACCACCACGAACTCGCCCTGCTCCTGCGGGGTACGGTCCCGCCAGTGGACCGCGAGGGCGCGGCGGGCCATCTCGGGGAAGTCGAAGAGGCGATCGGCGATGCGCTGGACCTCGACCCGGCGCCGCTCCTGGACGGCGGGGGCGGCCAGCTCCGCGTCCTGGAGGACCTGCAAGACGTGCTCGGTGGCCTGCTGGACGACCTGGGTCGGACTCACTTCCGGCTGCCCTCCGCCACCCGCGGCGAGCAGGATCCACATGGCCAGTGCCTTCTGCATGACAACCTCCGGGGGGCCGCGTTTAGCTGCGGGCACGCGGCCACTCGTCCCCTGCTACGTCTAAGAGCACGGCCCGTGCCACCGGTGGATCGGGCTAACCGGTGGGATTCGCGACCTTCCGGCGGCCATGGGGCCCTCGGACATCGTCAGCGCTGGGACGCCGTCAGGCGGCCGACGGCACTCGAGAGCCGGACTAGCCCGCCAGACGGCCCCGCACGACGCGGACGAGATTCATCATGTCGAACGGCTTGGTGAGCACGGGGACCTTCACGTCGTCGATGAAGCCCTGATAGTCGGTGTGCTCGGACGTGCCGGTGATGAAGACGAAGCGGCCCAGGAGATCGGGATATCGCCGCTCGATCTCGCGGAACAGGCCGAACCCGTCGAGCTCGGGCATGCGCAGATCGCTCAGGATGACGTCGTAGGTCCGGTTCGCGAGACGATCGAGCGCCGCCAGGCCGTGCGGCGCCGTATCGACCTCGAAGCCCTCGCCGCCCAGCACGTCGGCGATGAGCTGCGCGATGACGCTCTCGTCATCGACGACTAGGACGCGGGGACGCTCGCCCGTGGGAGCCATGACCAGATACGACAGCAAGAGGCGGGCCACGGGGAATTGACCGCCAAATCAGTCTATTCGGCGCCCTCTTCGCGCCCCGCGGGCGGAATTCGTCAGTGGGCCGGCCCGGAAATGAGCAGCCGACCGGTTCAGGCGGTCTGCAGGCGGCGGCGCGCGGCCACGCTCCGGATCTCGAGCCAGAGCCGTCCCAGGTAGACGAGCACGACGGTGAGCAGTGCGTTCGCGAGCACGAACCACCACCAGCGGTCGAGCATGAGGCCGAGCCACTCGTGCGCGATCGTGTAGACCAGCACGTGGTGGAGGAAGTAGAGCATCAGCGACGTGCGGCCCAGCACCACCAGCCAGCCCACCGGCAGGCGCCGGACCTCGATCAGGTAGTACGCGAGCCCGAGAATGCAGAACACCGACCCGAGGCAGAGGAAGTTCGTGACCCCGCGCGAGATCCAGTGATTGTTCAGGATGAAGTCGCGCTTGAAGGCGAGCGACAGGTGCGGGGGCGTGCCGTGGGCCCAGTCCCAGGCCACGAAGAGGGCGAGGAAGGCCACGCCGACCGCGCTCATGATCGCGAGGTACCGCGCGCGCCGGGCCGGGGCGTCCTGCAGCGCCCACGTCCATCCCAGCGCCAGGCCGATCCACACGAGCGAGATCCAGGGCCACGGCGCGAACTCGAACAGGAAGATGCGACCCAGGGTCGGGTGAGCGGGCAGCCAGGCGGCGACTTGCGCGAAGGAGACCGAGAAGAGCGCGTAGGCGCCCAGGGCGATCGCGATGAGCAGGGAGCGGGCGCCGCGCCGGTGCAGCAGCAGCATCGGCGGCAGCGCGAGGATGATTCCGAGCCCGATCGTCTGGAGCACCCCGCCTTCCCAGAAGGGCTCGTCGCGGAAGACCACGAAGTTGAGCAGCCAGGAGGCGAGGATCAGGCGGCCGCCGCGCTGCAGGAACTTGGCCGCCACCGCGGGGAGGCCCGCGGTGGGGCGGCGGCGCGCGAAGGAGAGCGGCAGGCAGAAGCCGACCAGGAACAGGAAGAGCGGCGCCCCGACCGCCATGCTCGCGTAGATCAGGTTGTAGCGGGGCCAGCCCATGGTGCCGTCCTGCCACCAGCGGCTGGTGTGGTTCACGATCATCAGGAGCAGCGCGAATCCCCGCACCGCGTCCAGGAACTGCAGCCGCTCCGTCGGGGCGCGCTCGATCGTGTCCGGC
Organism: Candidatus Methylomirabilota bacterium; assembly: GCA_035312605.1. GTDB lineage: Bacteria > Methylomirabilota > Methylomirabilia > Rokubacteriales > CSP1-6 > CAMLFJ01. The sequence goes on along the minus strand of DATGBR010000229.1, from coordinate 1,801 downwards.
GCCGCCATCCGTTCCTCCGTCGCCGCGCTAGCGCGGGTGCTTGACCGGAGTCCGCCGCGGGGTGAAGAACGCGGGCCGGCTCATCCGCCCCACCGGTACCTCGATCAGCGCCGGGCGGTCCTTCTCGATCGCGTCGCGCACGAGCCGGCCGACCTCGGTCGGCTCCTTCGCCCGCATCCCGACCACCCCGTAGGCGTCGGCCAGCTTCATGAAGTCCGGGTTGGTGAGCTCGGCGCCGTATTCCCCGCCCCAGGACTCGTCGAGATCGCGCGCCACGTTGCCGTACGAGCTGTCGTTGAAGACCACCGCGACCACGTTGATCCCGTGCCGAGCGGCGGTGGAGAGTTCCTGGGCGTTGAAGAGGAAGCCGCCGTCGCCCGAGACGGAGACCACCGGCCGGTCCGGCCGCGCGACCTTGGCCCCCAGCGCGACCGGATAGGCGTAGCCCAGGTTGCCGGAGTACGACGACGAGAGATACGTACGCGGCTCGTAGACCGGCCAGAACGGCCGCGAGTAGTAGCCGATCTGGGTCATGCCCGCCACCAGGATGGTGTTCTCGGGCGCCCCCGCGCGCAGAGACTTGATGATCGACGCGTTGGGCTCCATCGTGTTCTCGCCCGCCATCTTCGCGCGGAGGGCCTCGTGCTCGGCCTTGCGCGAGGGCCGCGGCGCGGACGCCGCGCGCAGGCGCTCCAGGAGAGCTTCCAGCGTGGCCCGCGCGTCGCCGACCAGGCCGACGGTGTCCTTGTGGCTCCGGCCGATCTCCTGCTCATCCGCGTCGATCTGGACGATGCGGGTGCCGGGCTTGAAGGAGACTCCGGCGAGGCGGCTCCCCACCGCGAGCACCACGTCCGCCTCGTGGATGTGGGCGCGCAGCGCGGAGTCGCGCCAGAACGCGGCCCCGAGCGAGAGCGTGTTGTGGTCGCTGACCGCGCCCTTGCCCTCGGCGGACTGGGCGACGCCGGCCTGCAGGTGCTCGGCGACCTGGGCGAGCGCGTCGTGCGCGCCCGAGAGGTGCACCCCGCCGCCCGCGTAGATCAGGGGCGCGCGCGAGGCCAGCAGCAGCTCGGCGACGCGATCGAGGTCGCGCGCGGCCGCGGCCTGGCGCGCGATCTCGGCGGGCGGCAGCAGCTCGACCAGCCCCTCGTCCTCCATGGTCTCGGGTGGCATCTCGATCTCGACCGGTCGGGGCCGGCCGCTCTTGAGCTGCACCACCGCCTCGCGCACCGCGGCCGGCACGTCCGCGACCTGGAGCACGCGGCGCCGCCACTTGGTGACCGGCCGGATGCACTCCTGCTGATCGTTGACCTCGTGCAGGAGCCCGATGTCGCGGCCGATGCTGTCGCGCGGGATCTGGCCGGAGAGCATCAGCACCGGCGACGACGCGGAATACGCGGTGCTGAGCCCCGACATGGCGTTGAGTAGCCCCGGGCCGGGCACCACGAGGGCGGTGCCGAAGCTGCCGCCCGCGCGCGCGTATCCGTCGGCCATGAAGCTGGTGGCCTGCTCGTGGCGCGTGTTGACGAAGCGGATCCGCGGCTCGTCGCGCAGGGCGGCCATGACCCCGTAGAGCTGGACGCCGGGCAGGCCGAAGACCACCCGCACGCCTTCCTGGTAGAGGGACCGCACCAGTGCTTCGCCGCCCGTCATCGGTGTCGCCGCCATGTGTCGTCTCCTTCGACCCGTCTCAGGGCGCCTCGATGACGCCGGCCTGGACGAGGTCGTCGATGTCGCGATCCTTGTAGCCGAGCAGTTCGCCCAGCACCGCCCGGGTGTGCTCGCCCACCCGGTAGGGCGCGGG
>DATGBR010000228.1:0-9819 GCA_035312605.1 Candidatus Methylomirabilota bacterium | reverse complement strand
CCGATCTCCTGCTGGTGGACGGCGATCCCCTCGCCGACATCGCGATCCTGCAGGATCGCTCCGCGCTGCGCATGATCATGAAGGACGGGGCGCTGCACAAGGCACCCTGAGGGACGAAGGGCATGAGCCGGGCACGCCTCTTCCGCTCGATCAAGGCGCTCGACCTTGATGCGGTGGCCGAGTTCCTCGCGGCCCAGCCGGAGCTGGCGCGGGCCACCGACGATCGCCGCCGCAACCCGCTCCACTTCCTCTGCAGCCTGCCCGCGAGCCCGAAGACGTCCGACCGATCGATCCGCCTGGCGCGTCAGCTCCTCGCGGCCGGCATCGGCATCGACGCGCCCGCGTTCGTCGAGGGCGCGTTCCAGGCCACCCCGCTCTGGTATGCGATCTCCCGCGGCGGCAACGGCCCGCTGGCCCGGTTCCTCCTGAAGCAGGGCTCGACCCCGGAGTACTGCCTCTGGGCGGCCGGCTTCAAGGACGACGTGGAGACCATCGACCTGCTGGTGCGGCACGGCGCGAGCATCGATCCGGTCACCGAGGACGAGACCCCGTTCCTGAGCGCGATCAAGTGGAGCCACTTCGCCGCGGCGGAGCGGCTGCTCCACCACGGCGCCAACGTGAACTTCCAGGACTCGAAGGGCGTGACCGCGCTGCACCTCGTGCTCAAGAAGGACAGTGCTCCGCAGCACGTCGCCATGCTCCTGCGCCACGGCGCGGACCCGACGATCCGGAGCAAGGATGGCAAGAGCCCGCTGGACCTCGTGGCCCGGCGGAAGGACAAGACCTATCTGACGATGCTCTCCGGTCGCCGGTGAGCGCGACCCGGTGAGCCCGCCCATGACCCCGGAGGAGCGCCGGTACTACGCGACCCAGAGCCGGGTCTCCGATCCCGAGGATCGGGGCACGCTCCTCGCCGCCCTGCCCGCCGAGCCCGCGGGCCTCGTCCCCGCGATCTCCGGCCTCGTCCTGCATACGCTCTTCGTGCGCCCACTCGGCATCACCGCGCCCGCGGGCAGCGAGGCCGACGTCGAGAGCCGGAGCGTGCCGCGAATCCTCGACCGCATCCTGGAGCGGGACGCCGCGCCCCTCGACGTGGCGCGCCCGCCCGAGCGCTGCTTCATCGGCATCTGCCGCGACTACGCCCTGCTGGCGTGCGCCGCGCTCCGCCAGCACCGCGTCCCCGCGCGCGTCCGCGTCGGCTTCGCCGCCTACTTCACGCCGGGCTATCTCGAGGATCACTGGGTGTGCGAGTATCACGCCGACGACCGCTGGCAGCTCCTCGATCCCGAGCTGGCCCCCCGCGTGCGGGCCCACTTCGGGATCGCGTTCGATCCGGCCGACGTGCCCCGCGAGGCCTTCCTCGTGGCCGGGGAAGTCTGGCGGCGCGTGCGCGCCGGCGCGATCGACCCGGCGACCTGCGGGGTCTCCAGCATCGGGGTCGGCGGCCACGGGTTCATCGCGGCGAGCGTGGCCCGTGACCTCGCCGCCCTCAACAAGCGCGAGATGCTGGCCTGGGACGTCTGGGGCCTCCCGCTCGCGCTCCGCCCCGGCGGGCCGGTACCGGAAGACACGGCGCGCCGCCTGGACGCGGTGGCCGCCCTGACCGCCACGCCCGAGCCCGACTGGGCGCGTCTGCGGGAGGCTCACGACCGCGACGACGGCTTCCGGGTGCCCTCGGTCGTGACGAGCTTCACCTCGCGCGGGCCGGCCCAGGTCACGGTAGACGTAGACTTGTCCTAGCCGCCGCTCTGGGGGTAGGATCGCGCCACGAGGAGCTTCCCCCGTACCGCCAAGGAGGGCGTCATGCTCGAGCGGCTCATCTCCGGCGACAACCACATCGACCTCACCTATTGCCCGCCCGACCTCTGGTCCAGTCAGGCGCCCTCCAAGTGGAAGCTCCTGGTGCCTCGGGTAGAAGAGCTGGAAGACGGCTGCCACTGGTTCGTGGAGGCGCAGGACAAGGGCATGTGGAACGGGGTGGGCCCCGGCTTCCTCAAGCGGACCCCCGGCTCCTTCGCCCGTATCGACGAGATGGCCTCCTGCGGCTTCGAGTGGGATCACCGCGCTGGCGCCAAGCCCCGGCCGACCACGCCCGAGCTCCGGCTGGCCGACCTCGACCGTGACGGCCTCGACGCCGAGGTGGTCTACGGCTGCCTGATGATCAACGACATGATCGCCAGCGGCGAGCGCCGCGCGTGGGCCAACGCGATCTACAACGACTGGGCGGCCGACTTCGCCAAGAAGTCGGACCCGAACCGGATCTACCCGCTCGCCATCGTGCCGAGCAACGACCCGCAGGTGGCCGCGGCCGAGGTCCGGCGGTGCGCCAAGATGGGCCTCAAGGGCGGCGACCTCGGGTTCAAGTCCATGTCCATCCCGCTCTACCAGCACGAGTGGTATCCACTCTGGGAGGCCGCGGCCGAGTGCCACTTCCCGATCGCCTTCCACTCCACCGGCTTCAAGGCCCTGCGCGCTCCCGATTCCCCGGCGATGGAGCAGCAGTACATGCTGCAGTGGCGGCTGGTGCGCTCGTCGCTCTTCCAGCTCGACACCATGGAGGTGCTGGTCTCGATCATCACCTCCGGGGCGTGCGAGAAGTATCCCGACTTCAAGTTCGTGCTCGGCGAGTCCGGGGTGACCTGGCTGCCCTACGTGTTCGATCGATTCGATACCGAGTACGAGGACCGCGCTCGGGGCCTCGGCTTCTCGATGAAGCCGAGCGACTACTTCCGGCGGCAGGGCTACGTCACCTACCAGCAAGACCAGTTCCTGGAGCCGATCATCCCGCTGATCGGCGAGGACAATATCATCTGGGGCGCGGACTACCCGCACCCGGACTGCGTGTGGCCGGACTCACGCCGGCACCTCGAGAAGAATCTCGGGAACCTGCCCGAGCGCGTCCAGCGCAAGATCACCTACGACAACGTGGTCAAGCTCTACAACCTCCGCTGAGCGAAAGGACCCCATGACCAGCACCGCGCTCGAGATTCCGTCGCTCAAGGGCAAGGTATCGGACGAGGAGTGGGCCGTCCGGGTGGACCTGGCCGCCGCCTACCGGCTGGTGTCGCGCTACGGCTGGGAGGACCTGGTCTTCACCCACATCTCGGCCCGCGTCCCGGGCACCGAGGACCAGTTCCTGATCAACCCCTACGGCCTCTTCTTCGACGAGATCACCGCGTCGAGCCTGGTCAAGATCGACCAGGCCGGCAATAAGCTCGAGGACTCGCCGTTCAACGTCAACGCGGCCGGCTTCATCATCCATAGCGCGATCCACGCGGTCCGCCACGACGCCAAGTGCGTGCTGCATACCCACACCGCGAACGGGGTCGCGGTCTCCACCCAGCGAGCCGGCCTCCTGCCGATCTCGCAGCACTCGCTATTCGTGCTCAACAGCGTGGGCTACCACGACTTCGAGGGCCCCGCGCTCGACGCGGACGAGAAGCCGCGGCTCCAGGCGGACCTGGGCGACAACCGCTGTCTCATCCTGCGCAATCACGGCTTGCTCACCGTGGGCGAGACGGTGGCGGACGCGTTCGTGAACATGTACTACCTCGAGGCGTCCTGCCAGATCCAGGTGCGCGCCCAGTCGGGCGGCGGGGAGCTGATCTCGGTGCCCAAGGAAGTCATGGACAAGGGCTACGCCAGCGCGGTGGCCAACCAGCGTCGCAACGGCGGCCAGGGCCGGCTCGTGTGGCCGGGCCTCCTGCGGCGCCTGGATCGGACAGACTCCTCGTTCCGGAATTGACCGAGTCCTCGCTGCGCTTCGGCGCCGCGGCCGGCGCGCGGCGCAGCGAGGACGGACCGCTCCTCACCGGGGGCGGCCGCTTCACCGACGACGTCGCGGTACCCAGCCAGGCGCACGCCGCCTTCGTGCGCGCGACGGTCGCCCACGGGGTCATCCGGAGCGTGGACGTCGCGAGCGCGCTCGCCCTGCCCGGCGTCCTGGCGATCCTGACCGGCGCCGACGCGCAGGCCGCCGGGCTCGGGGCCATCCCGCCGGCCGCCTCCTTCCCCGGCCGCGGCGGCACGCCGCTCGTCTCGGCGCCCATCCCCCCGCTGGCGATCGACCGCGTCCGCTACGTGGGCGAGGCGGTCGCGATCGCGATCGCGGAGACCCCCGAGCAGGCGGCGGACGCGGCGGGCGCGGTGGTGGTCGACCTCGACCCGCTTCCGGCAGCGGCCGACGTGGAGGCCGCGCTGGCCCCCGGCGCGCGCGCGATCTGGCCCGACGCCCCGGGCAACGTGGCCTTCGACTGGGCCGACGGCGACGCGGCCGCGGCGGAGGCGGCCTTCGCAGGAGCCGCGCACGTCGCGCGCGTCCGGCTGCTCGACACGCGCCTGGCGCCCGCCGCGATGGAGCCACGCGCGGCCATCGGCCGCTGGGACCCGGCCGACGGGCGGTACACCCTCATCGCCAGCACCCAGGGCGTCGCGGTCGTCCGCCGCCTCCTCGCGGAGGGCGTGCTCAAGATCCCCGTCCAGCAGCTCCGGGTGCTCACCCCCGACGTGGGCGGCGGCTTCGGCATGAAGGTCCAGGCCTACCCGGAGTACGCGGCCCTGCTCTTCGCGGCCCGCCGGGTGGGCCGGCCGGTGAAGTGGCGTGCCACGCGCGTGGAGAGCTTCCTGGCCGACACCGCGGGCCGCGACGGCATGCTCGAGGCGGAGCTGGCGCTGGACGCGGGCGGGCGCTTCCTGGGCCTCCGCATGCGCACCCGCGTGGGCCTCGGCGCCTACGTCACCGCGTTCGCGGCGGTGTTCGGCACCAACAACACGAAGAACTGCCTCTCGAGCGTCTACCGCATCCCGGTCATCGGCATCGACGTGACCCTCGCCTTCACCAACGCGGCGCCGCTCGGCCCCTATCGCGGCGCCGGGCGGCCCGAGGCGCTCTACGTGATCGAGCGGCTGATCGACCAGGCCGCGGTCGCCCTCGGCATCGACCGCGTCGAGCTGCGCCGCCGCAACCTGATCCCTCCCACGGCCATGCCCTACCGCACGCCCAACGGGCCGATCTACGACAGCGGCGAGTTCGAGACCGTGATGGACCGGGCGCTCGAGCTGGCCGACTGGACGGGCTTCCCGGCGCGCCGGGCCGCCTCGGAGCGGGCCGGGCGGCTGCGCGGCATCGGGCTCGGCTGCTTCCTCGAGGTGGCGGGCGGCATCCTGGACGAGACGGTGGATCTGCGCTTCGGCGCCGACGGGACCGTCGCGCTCCACACCGGGGCCCAGCCGATGGGCCAGGGCCACCTCTCGACCTTCCCGCCCGTGATCGCGGCGCGGCTCGGCATCGATCCCGCGGCGGTGCGCCTCGTCCAGGGCGACAGCGACCTGGTCCCGGCCGGCACCCCGAGCGTGGCGTCGCGCTCCATGATGATGGCGGGCAGCGCGGCCGCGCTCGCCTGCGACGGCGCGGTCGACAAAGGGCGCCGCGTGGCGGCGCATTACTTCGAGGCCGCCGTGCCCGACGTGGAGTTCACGTCCGGTCGCTTCCGCGTCCGTGGCACCGACCGCGCGATCGGCCTGCTGGACCTGGCCGCCCGCGCTCGCGCGCTGCCGGGGCTGCCCGCGGATCTCGCCGACGGCCTCGACACCACCGCCAAGTTCGTCTCGCCCCAGATGAGCTTCCCCAACGGATGCCACGTCACCGAGGTCGAGATCGACCCCGAGACCGGCCGGGTGGCGGTGGTCGGCTACGCGGCGGTCGACGACGTCGGGCGCATCGTGCACGAGACCATCGTGGAGGGGCAGATCCACGGCGGGATCGCCCAGGGGCTGGGCCAGGTGCTGGGCGAGCACGTCGTCTACGACGACCACGGCCAGCTCCTCACCGCGTCCTTCATGGACTACATGCTGCCCCGCGCCGACGACTTGCCGTCGCTGCGGGTGGGCCACCACGGCGTCCCGTGCACCACCAACCCCCTCGGGGTGAAGGGCGCGGGCGAGTCGGGCGTGGCCGGCGCGCTCCCCTCGGCGGTGAACGCAGTGCTCGACGCCCTCGGGACGCGCGGCGTGCGCGAGCTCGACCTGCCGATGTCGCCGGCGCGCGTCTGGGTCGCGCTCCGCGCGTCTCTGCCTGGAGACATTGACCGGTCGCGACGGGCTCGCTAGGCTCTTCGCATGGCCGGGCCGGACGTACGGACGCGACGGTGGACGCGCATCGAGTACGACCGCCTGATCGAGGCGGGATTCTTTCGCCCGGGAGATCCCGTCGAGCTCCTCGGAGGCCAGATGATCGTCGCCGAGCCGCAGGGAAGCCGCCACTTCGCGGCCCTGCGCGCCGCCCAGGAGGCATTGCGGGCGGCCTTCGGCGACGGGTGGGAGATTCGCGGTCAGGGGCCGATCGCGCTCGACGAGGAGTCGGAGCCGGAGCCCGACCTGGCGGTGGTGCCCGGGACCTTTCGCGACTATCGGGCCGCGCACCCGTCCAGCCCGTCCCTCGTGATCGAGATCAGCGAGACCAGCCTGGCGCTGGATCGCGCCCACAAGGGGAGCCTCTATGCCCGGGCCGCGCTTGCCGACTACTGGATCGTGAACCTGCCCGAGCGGCGTCTCGAGATCTATCGGGAACCCGAGCCGGACGCGACCGCCCCGTTCGGCTGGCGATACCGCTCGGTCACGGTTCTGGAGCCGGGCGCCTCCGTATCACCGCTCGCTCGACCCGATCGGCGCATCCAGATCACCGACCTCCTCTCCTGAGTCCGAGCCTCGGTCTTTCAGGGCTTTGCACCCTGGTGGGCGAGGAAGTGGGCGAGGTCGATCAGGTCCTGGTCAGTGAGCCCGGCCAGCTCCTGCGACATGGCTCCGCCGTAGCCGAGCCGGGCGCCGCTCTTGTACTCCCGCATGGCCTTGAGCAGGTACTCCTCCCGCTGATTGGCCAGGCGCGGCATCTGCTCGCGGCCGGAGAAATCCGGGTTGTGGCAGACCCCGCACGGGTGCCGCAGGGTCAGTGTCCGCCCCCGCGCGAAGCGGGCGGGATCGGGCGCGTCCTCCGGCGGCGGGGGCGGGGGCAGCTTGGTGACCCGCTCGGCGAAGGCCGTGAGGTCGTCGTTGGTGAGCCCCTTGGCCGCCGCGATCATGGCGGGGTTGTCCCGCCGGCCTTCACGGAACAGGAAGAGCTGGGCGACCACGAAGAACGAGGGCTGGCCTCCGAGGGACGGCGTCTCGGGGATCCGGGACTGGCCGTCGGCGCCGTGGCAGGCCAGGCACACCGTGAACCGCTCGTCGACGCTCTGGGCGTGGGCCACGCCGCCCGAGACGAGGAGCGCCAGGGTGAGGAAGCCGAGAGCGGCGCGGGCCGGGAACGATCGTACCGTCCCCGGCCCGCGGCGAGACGTCACTTCTTGTAGCTGATCCGGTAGACCGCGCCCGCGTGGTCGTCGGAGACGAGCAGCGAGCCGTCCTTCATGACGAGCACGTCGACCGGCCGCCCGAGATAGCCGTTGTTCTCGACCAGCCCGGTGAGGAACGGCTCCATCGACTTCACGGTGCCGTTGGCGTTCAGGAACACCGCCACCACGTCGGCGGCGTACTTCTTGGTGCGGTTCCACGGCCCGTGGCGGGCGATGAAGATCGCATTCTGGTACTTCTGCGGGAACATCTTGCCGGTGTAGAAGCGCATGCCGAGCGGGGCCGAGTGCGGGCCCAGCAGCAGGACCGGCTTCACGAAGTCGTCGCAGGCCTTGCCCCACCCGAACTGCGGGTCCGCGAGGTCGCCCTGATGGCAGTACGGATAGCCGAAGTGCTGGCCGAGCTTGGTGACCCGGTTCAGCTCGTCGTGCGGCAGGTCCTCCGAGAGCCAGTCGCGCTGGTTGTCGGTGAAGTACAGCTCGCCGGTCTTCGGGTGGAAGTCGAAGCCCACCGTGTTGCGCACCCCGCGGGCCACGATCTCCACGCCGCTGCCGTCGAGGTTCATGCGGCGGATCTGCGCGTACTTCTCGGGATCGGGCTCGCAGATGTTGCAGGGCGCGCCCACCGGCACGTAGAGCTTGCCGTCGGGGCCAATCTTGATGAACTTCCAGCCGTGCGGCACGTCGCCCGGGAGCTTGTCGTAGACCATCACCGGCGTCGGCGGGCTGTCGAGCTTGGCCTCGATGTCGTCGTAGCGGGTGATGTCCTTCGGCGTCGCGACGTAGAGCGAGCCCTTGTGGAACTCGATCCCGTTCGGCAGCATGAGCTTCTCCGCGATGGTCTTCACCTCGCGGGTGCCGCCCTTGTCCACCAGCGCGTAGATCTTGCCGGCCCCGAACAGCGAGCTGACGAAGACGGTGCCCTTGTCCCCCTGCCGGAGCCCGCGGGCGTCGAAGACGTTGGCCGCGTAGAGCTCGACCTTGAAGCCGAGCGGCACCTTCATCTTCGCGATCGGCAGCTTGTCGGCGGGAGTGGGAATCGGGAATGCGGGCACCGGCGCCATCTGCGCGCCCGCGCCGGCCTTGGGCCGGCCGACGGCCCAGAAGGGCTCCTCCTCCTGCTTCGGAGGCTCGGCCGGCGTGGTGGTCTGCTGGGCGATGACCGGCCACGCGCAGAGCGTGAGGCCGGCAACGGCGATGATCAGGGATCCGATCCGCCGCGCCATCGGGGCGTATCTCATGACGACCCTCCCCAGGGTCCTGCGGGGTGCGCTTCTCCTGTCGCGGGCCGCATGCTAGCGCGGGGCCGTCTCAAGGTAAAGGGGGACGCGCCACCCCTGGTTGCGCTGGTAGAATCACTCCCGTGACGACCTCGACCGCGACCGCGCCCGCGACGCTCGGCACCCTGATCCCCTCGCCCCGGGCCTGGCACGGCCCCTCTCTCGCGCGCGACCACTACCTGCTGCCGATCCCGGCACAGGTCCAGGCCGAGCTCGAGGCGGCGCTGGCCGAGCTGCGGCGCGCTCCGGTGCCGACGCTCCTGCTCCTGCCGGCGCACTTCGCCCTCGCAGCGACCGCGCGCTTCATGGAGGAGGCTCGCCGCCGGCTCGACGAGGGCCCGGGCTTCGTGATGCTGGACCGGCTCCCGGTGGACGCCATGAGCCGCGACGAGGCGATCGCGCTCTACTGGGTCCTGATGAGCCTTCTCGAGCCGCCGGTGGCCCAGGAGTGGAAGGGCACCGTGATCTACGACGTGCGCCACGACGGCCGGGAGTACTCCGAGGACACCCGGGGCGCCCTGACGCCGGCCGGGCTCGAGATGCACACCGACAGCAGCATGGGCGAGGCGCCGCCCACCTACGTGAGCCTCTTCTGCCTGCAGCCGGCGCGCAGCGGCGGGATGAGCATCGTGTCGAGCGCGGCCGCGGCCCACAACCACTTCCTGACCGAGCAGCCGGCCCTTCTGCGCCGCCTCTACGCCGTGTTCTACCGGGATCACCAGGAATACCAGGCGGCGGACGCGGCGGCGACCAACTTCCGGCCCGTCTTCGCGTGGGACGGCCGGCTGCGTACGCGCTTCAACGCCCGGCACATCGTGCGGGGCTACGAGAAGACCGGGCGCGCGCTCGATCCCGAGGGGACGCAGGCGGTCCGCCTCATGGACGAGTTCCTGGGCGATCCCGCGCACCGGCTCGATCTATGGCTCGAGCGTGGTCAGATCCAGGTGCTGAACAACCGCGTGATCGTCCACGGTCGCACCCCCTACGAGGACCAGGACGAGCCCGAGCTGCGCCGCCATCTGGTGCGGCTCTGGCTTCGCGCCGGCGACCGCCGCCAGTTCCGCGGTTAGCTCGCGGCCCGCGGGCGGCTCTAGGACGAGCGGCTCGCCCGCGCCTGCGCCCGGTAGCGCTCCGGAACCGTGTCGAGCCGGTCGGTCAGGTGAAGCACTCCCTGCCCGTCGGTCCAGCGATAG
>DATGBR010000227.1:0-8712 GCA_035312605.1 Candidatus Methylomirabilota bacterium | reverse complement strand
CGACGCTACAAGGCAGCGCGGCAGCTGGCGCGCCGGCCCGCGGCGATGGCCGCGCTGGCGGTGGTGCTCGGCTTCATCGTGGTGGCGGTGGCCGCCCCGCAGCTGGCCCCGTACGACCCGAACGCGATCGACTACCGCGCGCTGCGCAAGCCCCCGTCGGCCGCGCATCTGCTCGGCACCGACGAGGTGGGCCGCGACGTGCTGTCGCGCCTGCTCTGGGGCGCGCGGGCCTCGCTGCTGGCCGGCGTCATCCCGGTCAGCATCGCGGTCGCGCTCAGCGTGCCGCTCGGCCTGCTCTCGGGCTCTGTCGGGGGCTGGGTCGACGGGCTTATAATGCGCGTCAACGACGCCATGCTCTCGATCCCGTTCCTCATCGTGGCCATCGCGCTGGCCGCGTTCCTCGGCCCCGGCCTCGGCAATGCCATGATCGCGATCGGGATCGCGGCCCTGCCCACCTTCGTCCGGCTCGTGCGGGGCACCGTGCTCGCCATCAAGACCGAGGAGTACGTGGAGGCCGCGCAGGCGTTGGGCTGCTCGCGGCCGCGGGTGGCGGTGCGCCACATCCTGCCGAACACGCTGCCGCCGCTCTTCGTGCAGGTGAGCATCACGGTGGCCGCCGCCATCATCGCGGAGGCGAGCCTCTCGTTCCTGGGCTTGGGCCAGCAGCCGCCCGCGCCGTCGTGGGGCAGCATGCTCAACGCGGCCCAGCGCTATCTCTCCCAGGCGCCCTGGATGGCGCTCTATCCCGGCCTCATGATCTTCGGCATCGTCATGGCCCTCAACGTGCTGGGCGACGGCCTGCGCGACGTGCTGGACCCGCGGCACCAGTAGCATTCCAAGGAGGAAGCCCCGTGAGCCACGTGTGCATGACCCCGATCACCAGCCCGAAGGCCTGGCGCGGCGAGACCCTCGCCCGCGAGACCTCATGGATCGTCACGCTGAGCGACGCGGAGATCGCCGACGTCGACCGCGCCCTCGCCGCCGCGAAGGCCTCCGGCGTGCCGCTCGAGTCGATCCAGCGCGAGCACTTCCCGCTGACCGTCCTGCGCGCCAAGCTCGAGCAGGCGGTGGCCGAGATGTACGAGGGCCGCGGCTTCGTGGTGCTGCGCGGGCTCCCGGTCCGTCGGTACCGCGACGAGGACGTGGGGCTCATCTTCTGGGGCTTCGGGCGCTACATGGGCGCGCCGCTCTACCAGAACCCCCAGGGCGAGCTGCTCGGCCACGTCTACGACCACGGGCGGACCTACGGCAACATCGACGTGCGCGGCTACGAGACCAACGCCTACCTGCCCTACCACACCGACGCGGGCGACGTGGTCGGCCTGCTCTGCCTGCGCCGGTCGCTCGAGGGCGGGCTCAGCAGCATCGTCAGCTCGACCACCGTGCACAACGAGATCCTGGCCCAGCACCCCGAGTACCTGGGCCTGCTCTACAACGGCTACTACTACATCCGCCGCGAGGCGGCGCTGACCGAGCGCGGCGTCTCCGAGCGCCCGATCCCGGTGTTCGGCTACCAGGACGGCCTGGTGAGCTGCCGCTACATCCGCAACCAGATCAACGCGGGGGCGGTGAAGCGCGAGGTGCCGCTCACCACCTTCGAGCGCGCCGCGCTCGACTTCCTCGACGAGCAGACCCGCCGGCCCGACCTGCGCCTGGACATGGACCTGGAGGCGGGCGACATCCAGTTCGTCAACAACTACACGATCCTCCACTCCCGCACCCGCTTCGTCGACGGCCCCGAGCCCGACCAGAAGCGCCACATGCTGCGGCTGTGGCTGAAGTTCCCGAAACGGTGGCCGCTGAGCCCCGAGTTCCCGACCCACATGGGGTACAAGCCGTCGCAGGACACGCCGGAGCTGGTGGAGGCGGAGACGTAACGCCCTACAGCGCCTCGCCCGAGTCCAGCCTGGGCTCGAGGGGCACGCGCGTCTCGTGGCAGCCGTACGCGTGCGGCGTCAGCTCGATCACGGTGTGCAGCGGAATGGGCAGGTACGGGCACCGCTCGCGCGGCACGCCCTGAAAATAGGCGTAGAGCGCCCGCAGCACCGCGTTGTGGGCGATCACCATCACCGGCCGGCGCGTCCGCTCGAGCTCGATGATCACCGGATCGAGTCGCAGGATGATGTCCTGGTACGACTCGCCCCGCGGATAGCGGTAGGTGAACTTGGCGCGCCGGCGCGCCCCGTACTCCTCGGGCATCTGCGCCTGGATCTGCGCGTAGCTCATGCCGTCGCAGATGCCGGCGTCGATCTCGTCGAGCGCGCGCCAGGCCCAGGGCGTGCGATCGAGGGGCCTCGCGGTCTGCACCGCGCGCTGGAGCGAGCTGGTCCAGATCACGACGTCGCCGTGATCCGGGTAGCGCTGGTCCAGGAACTCGGCGAGCGACCGGGCGTAGCGGTGCCCGGCCGGCGTCAGATCGGGATCGCCGCCGAGCAGACCGGCGGCGTTGTACACGCTCTCGCCGTGACGCGTGAGCCAGATCGGCCGCGCGCTCAGGTGCAGGTTCATCAGGAAGAACACCAGGCGCGCCTCCAGGTAGCCGTCGACGTCGCTGACGGTCACGCCTCGCCCCGCGCCGGTCACGCGCAGGTAGGCCCCCTCGTCGTCCTCGAGCGGCTGGTACACCCGCTCGTAGTGGGCGATGCGGGCGCGGAAATCGGCGGTGGCCTCGTCGGGATCGGCGTCCTCGTAGTCGGGCGAGGACAGCTTCGTGCTGCGGATGTTGGCCTCGATGATGGTCGGGTCGTCACAGCGGATCTCGATGAACAGCACCTGGAAGCCGGCGCGCTCGCAACACGCCCGCACCGTGGCGCGACGGGCCCGCGTGGTGTTGGTGGCGTCGTAGATCGCGACCTGGCCGTCGCCCGCGAGCCACCTCACCATGTCCTCGAGGGCGTCCATCGCGGCCCGCCAGCGCGCCTCTTCGCCCGGCGCGTTGTCGGGATCGAAGAAGCTGTGCCGGACCTGGGCCCCGACGCGCGCCCGCCGGTACTCGCCGACGTTGAAGACCCCGGTGCGGTAGCCGAGCCACGAGAGATAGCGCTCGATGCGACGGGCGGTATAGCTCTTGCCGCGCGCGGGCAGCCCGACCATCACCACCGCGAGCTTCGGGTTGTCGGGAGCGATCTGCATCACCGGCCGCGAGCGCGCCATGACCAAGGGCCGCGAGGCCTCAGGGCGCGGGGCGCGGGCGCGGGTTGCCGTCGGACACGCGCGTGAGCGCACGCAGCGGGCACACCGGCGCTGAGTTCAGCAGTGGTCGACGCATGCGCCCTCCTTGCCGGTTCCGGCAATGTTCAGGCACAGGATACCAGCCGCCCGGGGTGGATCAGGCCGATCAGGACAAGGGTGGCTAGGCCGCGAGGCGCGCCCCGCGCTCCCGGGCGCATTCTCATCCCGCTCTCACCCCTCTTTAATCCGCCTCCCGTACTATGTCACCCGAAGTCTCGACCGTCCGGTAGGAGGAATACGATGGAGACGATGCCCCGGAAGCGCACTCTCGCGGAGCGATGGAGAGACCTGCGGCCGACCAAGACCGCGATGTTCTGGTCCTGGGTGGTCGTGGTGGTGCTGACCCTCGTGGTCGGGTTCGAGTGGGGGGGCTGGGTGACCGGCAAGACCGCCCGCAGCATGGCGGAGGCGGCCGGACACGACGCGGTCGTCGCGCGTCTGGCTCCGATGTGCGTGACCCAGGCCACCCACGACCCGCAGTGGGCCGAGAAGCGCAAGGCCCTCCAGGCCACCGAGTCGTGGAATCGGACCGACTACGTGGTCCAGCAGGGCTGGGCCACGCTGCCCGCCGAGCAACAGGCGGACGCGCGGGTGGCGGAGCAGTGCGCCACCCTCCTGCTCCAGCACTCCTGAGCTCGGGGGGGTCAGGTCTTACATTGCGACAATGTCGGAATGCAAGACCTGACCCCGGCCGCGCTAGCGCTTCTTCCTCGGCAGGACCTTGAGGGCGTCTTCGCAGGCCTGGAGCGTCTTGGCCACGTCGGCGTCGGTGTGGGCCAGCGACATGTACATCTTCTGGGTGTTCTTCACCACGCCCCGCTTGATCAGCTCGGTGGTGAAGGTGCGGGCCAGCCCGCCGTCGGCTGTCTGCAGCGACCGGTAGTCGGTGACGGGCTCGCTCGTGAAGAGGATGTCGAAGACCACCGGCTCGCCCACCACCTGCGCGGGCAGTCCCGACTTCTGCGCCAGCTCGGCGAGGCCGGCCATCAGCCGCCGGCCCGTCCCGTGCAAGGTCTCGTAGGCGCCCGGCTTGCGCAGCTCGGCGAGCGTGGCGAGCCCGGCGACCGCCGCGATCGGGTTGCCGTTGAGCGTGCCGGACTGCGAGATGAAGTCGCCCTTGCCGTCCTGCCCGGGATCGAAGGGCCGCATCAGCTCGGCGGACGCGCACACCGCGGCGAGCGGAAAGCCGCCGCCCACGATCTTGCCGACGCAGGCGATGTCCGGCACCACCCCGTAGTACTGCTGGGCGCCGCCGTAGGCGAGGCGGAAACCGGTCACCACCTCGTCGAAGACGAGCAGGATGCCGTGCCGCCGGGTGATCTCGCGCAGTCCCTGGAGAAACCCGGGCTGGGGCGGGATGAGCCGCTGGAAGGGCTCGATGATCACCGCGGCCAGCTCGTCGGCGTGGGTCGCCACGATACCCTCGACGGTCGCGAGATCGTTGTAGGGCGCGATCAGCACCTGGTCTTCCAGGACCTGCGGGATGCCGGACGAGTCCGGCACCGGCGCGGGGAACGCCTTCGGCGAGCGCGGCGCCGACGACATCATCGAGTAGTCGTGGGAGCCGTGGTACCCGCCCTCGAACTTGAGGACCTTGTCGCGCTGCCGCGCGGTGCGCGCGACGCGGAGCGCGAAGAAGGTGGCCTCCGACCCGGTCGAGGTGAACCGCACCTGCTCCGCGCACGGCACCGCCCGGCAGATCTCCTCGGCTAGCTCGATGATCGGCTCCGTCACCATGAAGTACGTGGTGCCGTCCTCGATCTGCTTGCGCACCGCGGCCACCACCGCGGGATGGGCGTGGCCCAGCACCATCGGGCCGGAGGCCATCACGTAGTCGATGTACTCGCGGCCGCTCACGTCGTAGATCTTCGAGCCCTTCCCGTGCTTGACCACGAATCCGACGTCGTCCGCGTAGCGGGAGGTGCCGAGCACCCCGCCGGGTAGCCGCTGCCGCGCGCGCTCGAGCAGCCTGGTCTCTTCACTGGATCGGGGAGTGGTCGCGTCGGCCATGGCAGGACCTCGTCTCGGTGAGAGTCACGTGGATCGCGTCGGGAACGAGAGCAGACTAGGCTCGGCCCCGGCATCTGTCAAGGCGAGGCCCGGCCCCCCGGTTGGCAAGCCTGCACTTTACTGGTATACAAGTGGCACTCAAGAGGTCCTTCAAACGAGAGCCCTGGCAAGGAGACCCGGCATGCGCGTCTGGCATCGGTGGGCGGCGGCGATCGCGATCGGAGCGGTGGGGCTGGCGGGCTGGGCGGGAGCCGGCCGGGCCCAGGCCCCCAAGGCCCAGTGGGTGGTGGCCATCGGCGAGGAGGGCGAGTCCCTGGACCCGCCCACCAGCATGCTGTTCACCTCCGAGATCTACCAGCAGCACCTGTTCGACTGCCTCGTGGGTATCGAGGGCGAGGAGTTCAAGCCGGTCGGGCTCCTGGCCGAGAAGTGGGAGACGATCAATCCCACTACGTGGCGCTTCCACCTCCGCAAGGGCGTGAAGTTCCACAACGGCAAGGCCCTCGACGCGGAGGACGTGAAGTATTCCTTCGAGCAGTACGCCGACCCGAAGAACCGCCGCTCGGTCTTCGCGCGCGGCATCGCTCGGGTCGAGATCCGCAACCCGGGCACGGTGGACCTGATCACCACCGAGCCGGTCTCCGCCCTGCTCTTCAACCTGACCCGCCTGCAGATCCTGCCCCGCGACACGCGCGAGAAGGCGGGCGTGCCCGCCTTCGCCCTGCAGCCGGTGGGCACCGGGCCGTACCGCTTCGTGGAGTGGAAGCGCGACCAGCAGCTCGTGCTGGAGGCGAACCCGACCTACTGGCGCGGACCGGTCAATCCCAAGCGGCTCGTGTTCCGCGCCATCCGCGACGCGGGCACCCGCGCCGCCGAGCTGCGCAGCGGCGGCGTGGACATCGTGGCCGCTCCGCCGGTACCCCAGCTCGAGACGCTGGACAGCGGCGACACCCAGGTGGTTCCGGTGAAGGGCGGTCGCATCATCATCTATCCGTTCAACGTGAGCACCCCTCCGTTCGACAACCGGAAGGTCCGGGAGGCCGCGAACCTGGCCGTCAACAAGGACGCCATCGTCCGGAACGTGCTCGGCAACCGCGGGATCGTGATGGCGGGCCCGTTCACCCCGGCCTGGCTCGGCTACGACGCGAGCGTGAAGCCGTTCCCCTACGACCCGGCGCGGGCCAAGCAGCTCCTGGCCGAGGCCGGGTACCCGCAGGGCCTCGATACCACGTGGTCCATCTCCTCCGGAGTGTTCCTCAAGGACACCGAGATCGGGGAGGCGGTGGCGGGCCAGCTCCGGCAGGTGGGCATCCGGGTCAAGCTCGTCCCCACCGAGCGCGCCAAGATCCAGAAGGACGCCCAGGAGAACACCTTCCAGGGCCTCACCTCGGTGGCGTGGGGCACCCAGTTCGAGCCGGACGTGATGCTCAACTGGGTCATGATGCGCGCCCACATGACCACGCCGCGTTTGCAAGAATTGGTGCTGCAGGGACGAGGCGAGATCGACCTCGAGAAGCGCCGCAAGATCTACCAGGAGCTGTACCGGGTGGCCCACGACGAGGCGATGTGGCTCTTCGTCCACGCCCAGGACGAGCTCTGGGCCAAGCGGCGCGACGTGCCCTGGCAGCCCTACAGCATCACCGGCAGCAAGGCGATCGTGTACTACTACCAGGTGCCCGGTGCCCGCTGAGCGGCGGGGCGTGGCGCGCGGAAGCGACGGCTCCCCGGGCGCGCGTCCCCTGCACGTCTACGATCGCCTGAAGGATGCGATCATCACCGGCACCCTGCGCCCGCTCGAGCGCATCACCGAGAACAAGGTCGCGGCCGACTTCGGCCTGAGCCGCACGCCGGTCCGGCAGGCGCTCCAGCGGCTCGAGGCGGAGGGGTTGATCCAGGTGGTGCCGAAGCGCGGGAGCTTCGTGTCCCGCCCCACCGTCGAGGACATCCTGGAGATCTACCAGATTCGCACCCCGCTCGAGGCCGCCTGCGCGCGGCTGGCGGCCGAGCGGATCGAGGAGGATCAGCTCGCCCTCCTCGACCGGCTGGTCCGCGTCGAGCAGGGACGCGGCCCGGGTCGGGCGCCCGACCGCTCCCTGCGCGCGGCGGCGCAGTTCCACGCGGTCATCTACGGCTGCTCGCGCAACCAGCGGATGGCCACGCTCCTCGTGGACCTGCAGAACCAGGTGCACCGGGTGCGCGTGCTCTGGCCGTCCACCGTGGCGCGGCTCAGCGACACGTGGGTGGAGCACGCCGGGATCGTGGACGCGCTGCGGAGCCGCAACGGGGCCGAGGCGGAGCGGCTCATGATCGAGCACCTGACCAAGGCCCGTCTCAGCACCCTGAACCGGATCCTGCCCAGCACCGGCATCTGAGGCCCGCCATGGCGCTCGCGCTCTCCGCTCGAAGCCGCGTCTCCCTCGTCGTGAACGGACAGGTGCACCACGTCGAGGTCGCCGCGCGGCGCACACTCGCCGAGGCGCTGCGCGAGGACCTCGGGCTGACCGGCACCAAGGTGGGCTGCAACCGCGCCGAGTGCGGGAGCTGCACCGTCGTGCTCGACGGGCGCGCGGTCTTCTCGTGCTCGGTCCTGGCGATGGAGGCGGCGGGGCGGGTCGTGGAGACGGTGGAAGGGCTCGCCGGCCCCGACGGGCTTCATCCCCTGCAGGCCGCCTTCATCGAGCACGACGCGGTCCAGTGCGGCATCTGCATCCCGGGCATGCTCATGTCGCTCAAGGCGCTGCTGGACGAGACCCTCACCTTCACCGAGGACGACGTCCGCCAGGCGGTGGGCGGCAACCTCTGCCGCTGCGGCACCTACCCGAACACGGTCAAGGCCGCGCTGGCCGCCGCCCGCACGCTGCGCGAGCGCGCGGCCGGTCCCCGATGAGCCCCGCCGGTCCGCCGCCCCGGGGCCGCCTCCTCGTCCACGGCGAGGTCCCGCCCCCGCTCGGCCGCGAGCTCTCCGTCATCGGCCGCTCCATCGACCGCCGGGACGCGCTCGACAAGGTGACCGGGGCCGCGATCTATTCGTCGGAGATGACCCTGCCCGGCATGCTGCACGCCAAGATTCTCCGGTCCCCCCACGCGCATGCGCGCATCGTGCGCATCGATACCAGGCGCGCGGCCGCGCTCCCCGGCGTGCACGCGGTGCTGAGCCTCGAGAACACGCGCGGGTGGCACACCTACTGGTACATGATCGCGCAGCCCGCCTTCCCCGAGGAGATCGCCTACGCGGGGCAGGAGGTGGCCCTGGTGGCCGCGGAGACGGTGGACATCGCGGCCCAGGCCCTCGCGCTGATCGAGGTGGAGTACGAGGTCCGGCCCGCCGCGCTGACCCCGCGCGACGCGATGAAACCCGACGCCCCCCGCGTGCCGGTGCTCGACGTGGAGCGCCCGCGCGAGGGCAACGTCCAGCAGCCGGTCTACCTGCGCGCCCGCGGCGACGTGGAGCGCGGCCTGGCCGAGGCGGAC
>DATGBR010000226.1:0-20909 GCA_035312605.1 Candidatus Methylomirabilota bacterium | reverse complement strand
GTGCTGTGGAAGGACCGGGACCGCTCGGTGCTCGAGACCGACGAGCGGTGGTGGGACCGCGTCATGGCGATCAACCTCAAGTCGGTCTTCTGGGTCACCAAGTACGGCATCCCCCACCTCCGAGCCGCGGGCGGGGGATCGATCATCCTGGTGGGCTCGGTCTCGGCCCTGGCCGGCTTCACGCGGGCCCAGGACGCCTACACCGCGGCCAAGGGCGCGCTGATCTCGCTCAACAAGTCGCTCGCGATCCAGTTCGCCCGGGACAACATCCGGTCGAACGTGATCCACCCCGGGATCGTCGAGACCCCGCTCCAGGCCCCGTACCTCAACGACGCGCTGCGGGCCGAGTTCAAGACCGGGATCCCGCTGGGCCGGATCGGCCAGCCCCGCGACATCGCCAACGCCGCGCTCTTCCTCGCCTCCGACGAGTCGTCGTTCATGACCGGGGCGGAGATGATCATCGACGGCGGGTTCATGGCCCAGTGATGGGCCCCCACTCCCAGGCTCCCCACCCGCATCACAAGGAGACGCCCATGCTGACACGCGCACGCCGCGCCCTCATCCTCGCGGGGGCGACCGCGCTGCTGGCCCTGGGGGCGGTCACCCCCGCCGCGGCCCAGAAGCAGACGGTCGTCATCTACACCGCGATCGAGAACGAGCAGATCGCCGAGTACAAGAAGGCCTACGAGAAGGCGCTGCCGAACGTGGACGTGAAGATGCTCCGGCTCTCCACCGGGGACATCGCGGCCCGGTTCATGGCCGAGAAGGACAACATGCAGGCCGACGTCATCTGGGGCGTGGGAGCCACCAACATGCTCCAGTTCAAGAACGCGGGCCTGCTCGAGGCCTACGCCCCGAAGGGCCTGGAGCGGATCCAGCCCCTCTTCCGCGACAAGGCGAACCCGCCGTCCTGGGTGGGCCTCGACATCTACATGTCCGCGTTCTGCTTCAACACCGAGACCGGCAGGAAGCACAGCCTGCCGAAGCCCGAGTCCTGGGCGGACCTGACCAAGCCGGTCTACAAGGGCCACGTGGTGATGCCGAACCCGGCCTCGTCGGGCACCGGCTACCTCTCGGTGGTCTCGGTCCTGCAGCGCATGGGCGAGGCCGAGGGCTGGAAGTACCTCGACGCGCTCGACAAGAACATCGCGGAGTACACCAAGTCGGGCTCCAAGCCCTGCAAGGACTCGGCGGCGGGCGAGCGGGCCATCGGCGTGTCGTTCGAGTACGTGGCCCACGAGATGATCAAGAAGGGCTCGCCGGTCGAGATGGTGCTGCCCAAGGAGGGCTCGGGCTACGAGATCGAGGCCAACGGGCTCACCAAGAAGGGCGCCAAGAACCCGGCCGCCAAGCAGTTCCTCGACTGGGCCATCACCGACGAGTCGCTCAAGATCGCGTCGCAGTTCTTCGCCGCGGTGAGCGTGCCCGGCTTCCCGGTCCCGGAAGGCCTCCCGAAGGACATCAGCAAGGTAGTCTTCCCGAACGACTTCGACTGGTCCGCGAAGAACCGCGACCGCATCCTGGCCGAGTGGCAGAAGCGGTACGCCAAATAACTCCGGCCGCGTCTGATCTCGACGCGGGCCTCGCGCGGCTCGGCTACACCGCCTTCCGGCCGGGCCAGCGCGAGGCGGTGGAGACCCTGTTCGCCCAGGGGCGGCTCCTGCTGGTCGCGCCCACCGGCGGCGGCAAGAGCCTGAGCTACCAGCTCCCGGCCACGCTCCTGCCCGGCACCACGCTCGTCATCTCGCCGCTGGTGGCCCTGATGGCCGACCAGGTGCAGGCCCTCGAGGCCCGCGGCGTGGCCGCGACGTATCTGGCCGCCACCCTCGACGCGGGCGAGATGCGGCGGCGCATGGGGCGCCTGGCCGGCGGCGCCTTCTCGCTCGTCTACGTGGCGCCCGAGCGCCTCGCGTTCCCCGGCTTCCGGGCCATGCTCCGCGACCTGGACGTCCCCCTCGTGGCGATCGACGAGGCGCATTGCATCAGCGAGTGGGGCCACGACTTTCGGCCGGAGTACCTCGGGATCGGCGCGGTGATCGGTGACTTCCCGTCGGCCCGGGTGCTCGCGTGCACCGCCACCGCCACCCCTATCGTGCGCGACGAGATCCTCGCCCGCCTGGGCCTGTCCCCGGACACGCCCCAGATGGTGCGCGGCTTCGCGCGCCCGAACCTGGCCCTGCGCGCGGTGGAGGTGGACGGCCGCCGCGAGCGTGAGCGCTTGGTCGACGGCGCGCTGGCCGAGGCGCTCGGCGGGCCCGGCCGGGGCGGGGGCACCGCCATCGTCTACGCCCCCACCCGGAAGCGGGCGGAGGAGGAGACCGAGCGGCTGGCCGGGCACGGCTGGCAGACCGCCGCCTACCACGCCGGGCTCGACGGGCGCACGCGGGAGGTCGCCCAGCGCGGCTTCGCGGAGGGCCGGATCGAGGTGGTGGTCGCGACCAATGCCTTCGGCATGGGCATCGACCGCCCCGACGTCCGTGCGGTCATCCACCTGGCGCCCCCCGGCTCGATCGAGGCGTACTACCAGGAGGTCGGCCGCGCGGGCCGCGACGGGGAGCCCGCGCTCGGCCTGCTGCTGGTGGGCGCGGGGGATCTCGCGCTGCGCCGGGCGTTGCTCGAGCGCGGCTCCGAAGGCGGAGTGCCGGACCCGGCGGTGGTCGAGCACAAGTGGGGAATGTTCCTCGAGCTGATTCGCTGGGTCGAGGGGGGAAGCTGCCGTCACGACGCGATTCTTCGCTACTTCGGCGACGAGGCCGAGACCCTGGCCGGCTGCGGCCGTTGCGACGTCTGCCGCGGGCTCGAGGCGGAAGGGGAGGCCGGCGATCCGGAGCGGGTGACGCTCATCGTGCGCAAGGCGCTCTCGGGAGTCGCCCGCGTGCACGGCCGCTTCGGTCTCCAGACCGTGGTCAAGCTGATCCAGGGCGAGGCCGACGAGCGCATCGAGCGGGCCGGCCTCACCCGCGTGCCCACCTTCGGTAACCTGAAGGAGCACCCGGGTCCCTGGCTGCTGGCGCTGCTGCGCCGCTGCGTCTCCGCGGGCTGGGTGAGCTTCACCGGCCTCGAGCGTCCGGTCGTCGTCCTGACCGACGAGGGGCGCGCGGTCATGAAGGGGGAGCGCCCGGCCCGCCTTCTCCTGCCGCCCCTGACCCGGCGCGCCGCCGCGGGACCGGGCGCCGGCCGCGGCGGCGAGACCGGCCGTCGCCGGCCCGCGCGCGAGGCGGCCGAGCTGGACGCCGGCGCCCAGGGGCTCTTCGAAGCCCTGCGCCGTCACCGGCTCGCGGTGGCGCGCGCGGAGGGCATGGCGCCGTTCATCGTGGCGAGCGACCGCACCCTACGCGACATCGCGATGCTGCGGCCGCGCACGCTGGCCGAGCTGCAGGAGGCCCACGGCGTCGGGCCGAACAAGGCCGAGCGCTACGGCGCCGGGTTCCTCCGGGTCATCGCGGAAGAGACCGCGAAGGCGGGCCCCGGGTGAGCACGTCGCCCCCGTCGAAGCCGGCGGCGGTCGCGCTACACGGGATCGCCAAGAAGTTTGGCCAGTTCGTGGCGCTGCGCGAGGTGAGCCTGTCGATCCCGCCGGGCGAGTTCGTCTGCTTCCTGGGCCCGAGCGGTTGCGGCAAGACCACGCTGCTGCGGATCGTCGCGGGGCTCGAGCGGCAGAACGCGGGCCAGGTCATGATGGCGGGGCGCGACGTCTCCGGGCTGCCGCCCAGCCTTCGCAACTACGGCATCGTCTTCCAGTCCTACGCGCTCTTCCCGAATCTCACGGTGGCCCGCAACGTGGCCTATGGGCTCGAGACGCGCCGGACGCCCCGCGCCGAGATCAGCCTTCGAGTAGACGAGCTGCTGGCCCTGGTCGGCCTCGCCGCGCACAAGGCCAAGTACCCCGCGCAGCTCTCGGGCGGCGAGCAGCAGCGCATCGCGCTGGCCCGCGCCCTCGCGCCGTCGCCCGCGCTGCTCCTGCTGGACGAGCCACTCTCCGCGCTCGACGCGCGCGTGCGCCAGAGCCTGCGCCACGAGATCCGCGCTCTGCAGCGGCGGCTCGGCGTCACCACCATCATGGTGACCCACGACCAGGAGGAGGCCCTCGCCATGGCCGACCGCATCGTGGTCATGAACCACGGGGTGGTGGAGCAGGTGGGGACGCCGGTCGAGGTGTACACGCGGCCCCGCTCGCCCTTCGTGGCGCGCTTCGTGGGCCAGATGAACTTCCTCGACGCGGTCGCGGGCGAGCGCGCGGGCTGGGCGCGGCTCGGCGCGGTGCAGATGCGCCACGGGACCGCCGGGCCCATCGTGGCCGGCACCCGGCTGACCCTCGCCATCCGGCCCGAGGAGATCCTGGTGGGCCCCGCCGCCGACGGCACCGAGAACCGGCTGGTCACGCGCATCCGCACCGTCCAGTTCCTGGGGCCCTTCACCCGGCTGAGCCTGGCGCTCCCCGACGGGGCGCCCGCGCTCGAGTGCGACGTGGCCGCGAGCGCCTTCGCGGCCCTGGGCGCGGCGGAGGGCTCGGAGCTGGCGCTCTCGCTCCGGCCCGACGCGCTGCGGGTCTTCCCGGTCGCGGACTAGCCCATGGCCGCGGTGATCCCCGACCGGACGGTCCGCCACCGGCTCGGCATCGAGGACCTGGTCCGCTACACGCTGGTCGTGCTCTTCGCGGCCATCCTGTACCTCTTCGTGCTCTACCCGCTGCTGCAGGTGATCTGGCGCAGCCTGCTCGCCAACGACGGCACCTTCGTGGGCTGGGCCAACTACCGGCGCTACTTCGGGACCCCCGCGATCGCCCAGTCGATCTCGAACAGCCTCTTCGTCTCGATCGTCTCGATGGCGATCACGGTGGTCCTGGCCTTCGTCTACGCCTACGGCCTGACCCGCACCCGGATGCGGGGGCGCGGACTCTTCCGCCTGGTGGCCATGCTCCCGCTCTTCGCGCCCTCCCTGGTGCAGGCGCTCGCCTTCATCTACGTCTTCGGCAACAACGGCATCCTCACCCGGACCACCGGGCTCAACGTGGGCATCTACGGCGCGAAGGGCATCGTGCTCGCCGAGGTGTTCTACTGCTTCCCCCACGCGGTGCTCATCCTGGTGGCCGCGCTCTCCGCCACCGACGCGCGCCTCTACGACGCGGCCCGCACCCTCGGGGCCGGGCCGCTCAAGACCTTCCTGACCGTGACCCTGCCGGGGGTGAAGTTCGGGCTGGTGAGCGCGTGCTTCGTGGTGTTCACGCTGGTGATCACCGACTTCGGAGCGCCCAAGGCCATCGGCGGCAAGTTCTCGGTGATGGCGACCGAGATCTACAACCAGGTCTCGGGCCAGCAGAACTTCACGATGGGGGCGACGGTCTCGGTGGTGCTGCTGATCCCGGCGGTGCTCGCCTTCCTGGTCGACCGCGTGGTGCAGCGCCGCCGCTACGCGCTCGTCACCTCCTCCTC
This sequence comes from Candidatus Methylomirabilota bacterium, assembly GCA_035312605.1. GTDB lineage: Bacteria > Methylomirabilota > Methylomirabilia > Rokubacteriales > CSP1-6 > CAMLFJ01. Next base: position 15,477 of record DATGBR010000226.1, on the reverse strand, counting down.
GCAGCCGCTCACGCCCCGCCGGCGGCCCGCCGCGGACTGGGGTGCCTTCGCCTACTGCGCGCTGGTGGCGGGGGCCATCGCGGGGATGTACCTCGCGATCCTCGTCTACTCCCTGGTGGCGCGCTGGCCGTACAACTTCACCCCGACCCTGCGCCACTACCGCTTCGACACCGTGGGCGGGTACGCGCCCCTCTGGAACAGCGTCTACGTGGCCGCGCTCACCGCGGTGGTCGGCACCGTGCTCACCTTCGTGGGGGCCTACGTGGTCGAGAAGTGCCGGGCGACCGGGAGCGGGCTGCTCTACCTGCTCTCGGTGCTGCCGGTGTCCATCCCGGGGATGGTGCTGGGCCTGGCCTACATCTTCACGTTCAACGCGGCGGGGAGCGTGCTGAACGCGCTCTACGGCACGCTCGCGATCCTGATCGTCTCCAACGTGATCCACTATTTCACGGTGGGCTTCCTCACCGCCACCACCGCGCTCCGGCAGATGGACGGCGAGTTCGAGAACGTCTCCGCCTCGCTCGGGGTGCCGTTCTACCGGACCTTCTGGCGGGTCACGGTGCCGATGGCGCTGCCGTCGATCGTGGCCATCAGCATGTACTTCTTCCTCAACGCGATGGTGACCCTCTCGGCGGTGGTCTTCCTGGTGGCCCCCGGCACCGAGCTGGCCGCGGTCGCGGTGCTCCTCATGGACGATGCGGGCGACGCCGCGCAGGCGGCCGCGATGTCGGTCTGCATCGTCGGCATCGGCCTCGCCGTCCGCCTCGGCTACTGGGCGCTCATGCGCGGCGTCGACCGTCGCACGCAGGCCTGGCGCGAATCCCGGGAAGTCCCCACCGGAGGCCCATGACCCAATCGGTGATCGACGTCCCCCGCCATCGCGGGCAGTTCTTCGAGGTCCTGCAGGAGACCGCGCGGAGTCAGACCGCGGTCATGACCATCGATCCCGGGCAGGACGGGGGACCGGCGGAGACCCACGCCGGCGACCAGGTCGTCTACGTGATCGAGGGGGAGGCAATCCTGACCATCGCGGGAGTCGAGCACCGCGCGCGGCCGGGGGCCTGCGCGCTGATCCCGGCGGGGACACTCCACCACGTGAAGAGCGTGGGGGCGGGGCCGCTCTTCTTCCTCTCGGTGTACGCCCCGCCGGCCTACTAGCGATGGCGCTCCCGCAGAAGACCGCGCTCGTGACCGGCGCCGCCCGGGGCATCGGACTGGCGATCGCCACCCGGCTGGCCGCCGACGGCCTGCGGGTGGCCCTGCTCGATCAGGACGGCGCCGCGGTGGAGGCGGCGGCGCGCGTGATCGGCCGCGACGCGCTCGCCCTAACCGCCGACGTCACCCGCGCCCGCGAGGTGGACGACGCGGTGGCCCGCGTGGAGCAATTGTGGAGCCGTCTGGACATCCTGGTCAACAACGCGGGGATCACCGGTCGCTCCTTCCCGATCTGGGAGCTCACCGACGAGGACTGGCAGCGTGTGATCGACGTGGATCTCACCAGCGTCTTCCTCTGCTGCCGGGCCGCGGTCAAGGTCATGATGCGGCAGGGCAGCGGCCGCATCGTCAACATCGCCTCGATCGCGGGCAAGGAGGGCAACCCGACGCTCGTGCCCTACTCGACCGCGAAGGCCGGGGTCATCGGGCTCACCAAGGCGCTCGCCAAGGAGGTCGCGACCCGCGGCATCCTCGTCAACGCGGTGGCCCCCGCGGTGATCGGTACCGAGCTGCTCAAGCAGATGGAGCCGAGCACGGTGGAGCTGCTGGTTTCGAAGATCCCGATGGGGCGCGTGGGGACGCCGGAAGAGGTCGCGGCCCTGGTGGCGTGGCTCGCCTCCGACGAGTGCACGTTCAGCACCGGCGCGGTCTACGATCTGTCCGGCGGCCGCGCGACGTACTAGGGCCGGACGCCGAGGCGGAGGGCGGCGGCGAGCAGGGCGAGCTTCGAGACCGACTCGGTGATGCGGTCGTCGAGCGCCATCGCGAGGGCCTCGCGGAACGGCACCGCGCGGCGCTCGAAGAACTCGTCGTCGTCCGAGGCGAGCGGGTCGGCCACCAGGTCCTCCCCGAGGAAGCAGTGTGCGGTCTCGTCGAGATAGGCCGCCGACGGCAGGAAGCGGGTCAGGAAGGTGAGGCGTCCCGCGCGATAGCCGCCCTCCTCGCGTAGCTCGCGCTGGGCGGCCGCCTCCGGGCTCTCTCCGGGCAACCCACCGCCGCCGGGCAGCTCCCAGGAGTCGGCGCGGGCCAGGTGACGGAACTGCCGGACCAGCAGCACGCGCTCGCGGTCCACGAACGGCACGACTCCCACGGTCAGTCCCACGTGCAGGATCGGGTAGGTCTTCTCGACGCCGGTGGGCAGCCGCCAGACGTCCTCGCGCAGCGTGAGCTTGCCCATGCGCGCCCGCTCGTGGCTGCGGATGAAGCGCCACTCGCGGTCGCCGGGGTCGGGGGGCACGGGAAGTCTCGCCGCGTCAGTGTGCTATCGTAAGGCGCATGACGCAAGAGCGGCCCGCGGATCGGCTGATGGACAAGCTGCTCCGCGCCATCGAGGTGTCGATGAAGGCCACCGAGGCCTCCCGCGAAGCGGTGCAGGAGATCCTCCGGCGTGGGGCCGAGACCGGCATCTTCTTCGCGGGCGGCCGCGCCGGGGACGCCGGTGAGGGCTCTCCCGAAGGCTTCGACCTCACCGAACAGGATCGCGACTTCCTCCGGTCCCTCTCGATCCGTCCCGATCCCCGCTGATCGCGCCATGCGCGCGCTGCTGATCCTGGCCTGCCTCCTCCTGGTCGTGATGGCGCTCTCGCGCCTGCCGTCCGCCCTCCGGGCGCGCCGGCCCTCCGCGCCGCCCCGCCGCGACGAGCTGGTCAAGGACCCGGTGTGCCAGACCTACGTGCTGATGTCGCGCGCGATCCGCGAGGAGGCGGGCGGCGCGCCCGCCTACTTCTGCAGCCGCGAGTGCGCGGCGCGCTTCCACCAGGGCGAGCGCCGGGCGTGAGCCCGGCCGGCGGGGGCGAGGGCGCGGCGTCCGCTCGCGCTCGCTCCCGGTACGACCTGCTGGTCTGCGACCTCGACGGCACCCTGCTCGACGACTCCATGCAGCTCGACCGGGCGCTGGTGGAAGCCTTCCACCGGGCGGCCGCGCGCGGGCTCGCCATCTCGCTGGCCACCGGGCGCATGCCCGCCGCGGCCGATCCGTACCGTGACCAGCTCGGCATCACCGCGCCGGTCATCTACTACAACGGGGCGGTGGTGCGGGGCGGCGAAGGGGAGCCCGCCCTCGTGTCGCTCACGCTGCCGCGCGGCGTGCTCGGTCGCGCGTGGACGGTGGTCTCGCACGCGCCGGTGCACCCGGTGTTCTACCGCGACGACCGGCTGTTCTGCGCGGAGCGCACCCTCGCGGTCCGGCAGTACTGCGAGGAGGAAGGGCTCACGGTGGACGTGGTCCCGGATCTCGAGGAGTTCCTCGGGCTGGGCGCCTTCATCAAGAGCCTGCTCATCGGGCACCCGAGGGATCTCGACATCGTGCGGGGCGAGCTGACCCCGATCGTGGCCGAGCACGGCCGCCTGGTGCGCACGCGCCACGACTACCTCGAGATCATCCCGGTCGCCGCCTCGAAGGGCGCCGCGCTCGCCCGGCTCGCCGAACACGTGGGCGTGCCGCTCGATCGGGTCGTCGCGGTGGGCGACCAGGAGAACGACCTCGAGATGCTCCGCGAGGCCGGGCTCGGCGTCGCGATGCCGCACGCGCCGGAGGCGGTGCGGCGGGTGGCCGACCGCATAGCCCCGTCCGCCGCCGACGGTGGGCTGCTGCGCCTGCTCGGCGAGCTGTTCCCCGACCACTTCGCCTGAGGCGATTGTCATGGGCCCGCATCCCGACCCCTGGCGGGCGATCGACCGTCAGCCGGATCCCGCGCGCTACGTGCGGATGATGGAGTCGCGCGGCCGCACCCCCACCCAGGCGCGCGTTCGCCGGCGCTTCCTCCGGTTCTGCCGCATCGCCGCCGGGTGGAAGGTGCTGGAGGTGGGCGTGGGCAGCGGCGTGGTCGCCCGCGACGTGGCTGCGCTCGTGGGCCCGCGCGGGCACGTCACCGGCGTGGACAAGAGCCGGGTGCTCATGGCGGCGGCGCGGCGGCGGGCGCGCGAGGAAGGGCTCGCGCGCCGCATCGACTTCCGGCTGGGCGACGCGGCCGCGCTGCCGCTCCGGACCGGCCGCTTCGACTGCGTCCTCGCAGTGACGGTGCTGCTCCACGTGGCCCGGCCGCAGGCGATGCTCCGCGAGCTGGTGCGGGTGACGCGGCCTGGCGGAGTGGTGGGGCTGCAGGACCAGGACTTCGGTACCCAGGTGCTCGACCACCCCGATCGCGCGCTCACCCGGCTCATCTTCGAGGGCGTGGCCGATCGGATGTACCCGGAGCCCTACTCGGGCCGGACCCTGGTGCGGCGGCTGGTGGAGCTGGGTCTCGAGCGGGTGCGCCTCCTGGCCGACGTGTACCAGGTGCGGAGCCTCGACCCGTTCACCCACAGCCTGCTGAAGCGGCGGACGGAGATCGCCATGCAGTTCGGCCTGATCCGTCCTCGACAGGCGGGCGGCTGGCTTGACGCCATCGAGCGTGCCGACGCGGCGGGCCACTTCGTCTTCACTTTCAACTACTACGGGGCGGCCGGTATCAAGCCGGGCGAGGTCACGCCGAGCTGATCGGTGCGCGGCCGGCTTGGCCCGTCGGCCGGGTCTCTCGTTGGCGGTGTTCCCGAGCCTCCGGCATATACTGGAACTCACCCCATGAGCAGCCACAGGGCCGGCGGCGCGCGCCCGAGCCGCCCGGAAGATCAGGCGGGGTCCGGTCCCGTGTCCGGGGACGCCGCGCTCGAATCGCGACTCCGCGAGACCGCGGCCCTTCTCTCGGTCGCGCGCGTCGCCAGCGCGACCACCGATTTTCGGGAGGCCCTCCGCCTCATCTGCCGCGAGCTGGCCCAGCTGACCGGCGGGGAGACCGTCGCCGCGTACGTCCGGCAGACCGCCGGGGCCGAGCTGAGCCCGATGGCCGCGTACCACGTGCCGAAGCACGCGCTGGAGGCGCTGGCCGGCGCGAAGCTCACCGCCGGCGACCAGCACGGGTTCGACGCGGTGTTCCGGAGTGGCCAGGTCATCTGGAGCGACGACCTGCCGTCCGATCCACGGTTCGCCATCGACCTCTTCCGGCGCTTCCCGCACCAGTCGGGCCTGATCATCCCGCTCTACCTCGACGACCAGGTGGCGGGCGCGTTCTACCTGGTGTGGTGGCACACGCGGCGGCGCTTCGAGGACGCCGACCTGGCCCCGCTGCAGGCGATCGGCGCGCAGGCCGGGGTCCTCCTGCGCAATGCCCGGCTGCACGAAGCGCTGAACGCGCGCGCGGGCCGCCTGCGGACCCTGACGCGCCTCAACCAGCTGGTCTCCTCGTCGCTCGAGCCGGACGAGGTGCTGGCCGGGATCGCGGCCGCGGCGGCCGAGCTGATGCAGGTGCCGGTGGTCTCGGTGTGGGTGGTCGATGCCGTGCTCAAGCGCCTCGACGCGCGGGCCTTCGCGGGGCCGGCCGGCGTGCCCGACTTTCCGCACCGCTCGTTCGAGGCGGGAGAGGGCGACGTGGGCTGGGTGGCGACCCAGCGCCGCGTGCTCGAGATCGACGACGTCGCGACCGACGAGCGCGTGACCAACCGGGAGTGGTGGGACGCCCACGGCTTCCGCAGCTTCCTCGGGGTGCCCATCATCTTCCAGGACCTGCTGCTGGGCGTGCTGGTGATGGGCGGCCGGGAGCCGTTCCGCTTCGCGGCCGACGATCACGAGACGCTGGACGTCTTCGTCACCCAGTCCGCCTCCGCGATCGCCAAGGCGCGCCTGTTCCAGGACATCCAGGATCGCCGGCGCCTCACCGAGGACCTCTACGCCCTGACCCAGGCCATGGACCGCTCGATGGACCTGCAGGAGCGCGTGGAGATCTTCGCGGCCTCCGCGCTCCGCGCCCTCAACTTCGAGCGGCTCAACGTCTGGCTCGCCGAGCCCGACGGCGCGACGCTCCGGCTGGTCGCGGGCAGCGACGCGCGACCGGAGGTGGCCCCGCTCCTTCCCCTGGGGCAGGTGGGCGGCTTCCGGGAGGTGTGGGACTCGGGCATCACCCTCATGGTGGCGGACAACGAGCAGCTCGCCCACGTGCCGCCGCTGCCGCCCGAGTGGCGCCACCACCCGATCCTGCGCACCCGGCGCTTCGCGGTGGTCCCTCTGCTCGTCCAGGGCCGCCCGGTCGGGGTGGTGAGCGTCGACAACAAGCCGAGCCGCCGGCCCATCACGCGGCGCGCCGTCGCTCACCTCGAGCTGTTCTGCCAGCAGCTCGCGACCTCGGTCAACAACGCCCGTCTCTACGGCGAGACCCGGCAGCGGGAGCGCGACGCCACGCTCCTGCTCGAGGTTACCCGGAAACTCTCGTCGACCCTCGAGCTGGACGCGGTGCTCGACCTGGTGGCCGACGGCACGATCGAGGCGCTCGGCTGCGCGGCGGCCGGTTTCTACCGCTGGGACGCCTCCCGCGGCGGGCTCGTCTTCGTCCGCGGCCGGAACCATCCGGAGGGCTTCTCGCGCCCGCTCCTGATGAAGGCGGGGGAGGGGATCACCGGGCGCGCCTACGCGGAGCGCCGCCCGGCCTGGACCAACGACCGGCTCGCCGACCCGAGCCTCGCCTACGCGGCGGCCAACGCGGAGGCCATGCAGCGCGACGACGCGCCGCGCGCCTACCTCGCGGTGCCGATCATGATCCGGGACGAGGTCCTCGGCGTGCTGGGCGGCTCCTACTTCGAGCCGCACGCCTTCACCGAGCGCGAGGTCAACCTGCTCTCGAGCCTGGCCGCCCAGGGCGCGGTGGCCATCGAGAACGCGCGCCTGTACTCGGCCACCCAGCAGAACCTGGCCGGCGCGGCTCTGCTCAACGCGGCCGCCCGCACGCTGCACCGCACCCTCGACGTCAAGCGGCTGCTGCCCGAGGCGGCCGGGACGCTCGGGCAGACCTTCGGGGCGAGCCGGGTGGGCATCGTGCTGTTCGAGGAGCCGGGGAGCGGGAGCGGCGATGTCATCGCGTGGGGCGACTGGCCTCCCGAGGCGGTGCGCGCGCTCGCCGAGCCGCTCCGCCGCCGCGAGGCGCCGCTGCTGATTCCCGACACCGGGGCCCGCGCGGACCTGCTCCGGGCCGGGCTGCTGGAGCCGGGCGGGGCGCTCGCCGGCTTCCCGGTGCGGGGACGGAGCCGCGTGCTGGGCGGGCTGCTCCTCCAGTTCGCGACCCCGCGCGCGCTCACCGAGGCCGAGACGCGGCTCCTCGCGGCCTACGCGGACCAGCTCGCGATGGCGCTCGACAACGCGACGCTCTTCGAGAACGCGGAGAACCAGAAGACCCAGCTCGAGCAGGTCTTCGCCTCGACCTCCGACGGCTTCCTGGTGCTCGGTCTCGACCGCGAGGTGGTGGCGCTCAACCAGCGCGGCGGCGACCTTCTCGGGATCGCCCCCCACGCGGTGATCGGTCGCCCGGTCGCCCGGCTCGTGGAGGCGGTCGGGCCAGCGGTCGACTGGGACGCCGCGGGCGGGCCGGCGCTGGCCGCCGCGCTCGAGCGGACGGGCGAGAGCGCCGACGGCGATCTCGAGCTGGCGGGCCCGGAGCGGCGGACGCTCCGCTGGATGATCACGCCCACCCGCGACCTGCTGGGGGGCGAGGTCGGGGTCACGGTTACCCTGCGCGACGTCACCCGCGAGCGGGAGATCGACCGCATGAAGACCGAGTTCGTCTCCACCGTCTCGCACGAGCTGAGAACGCCGCTCGCGTCGATCAAGGGGTCGCTGCACCTCCTGCTGTCCGACGAGCAGCTCGTGCTCGACGAGACCCAGCGCCGGCTCGTCGACATCTCGCTCAAGAACACCGATCGGCTCATCCGGCTCATCAACAACATCCTCGACATCTCCAAGATGGAGGCCGGCCACATTCACCTCGACCTCGAGATGCACCAGCCCGTCGACTTCGTCGAGCTGGCGGTGGACGGCATCCGCGGGTTCGCGGAGTCGCGCCGGATCTCGATCGAGACCCAGCTCGAGACGGACCTGCCGTCGGTGCGCGTCGACTTCGACCGGATGGTGCAGGTGGTGACCAACCTGCTCTCCAACGCCATCAAATTCTCGCCCGAGCAGGAGCGGGTCACGGTGGGGGCCCGCCGGACCGGCGCGGATCTGGAGATCTGGGTGAGCGACCACGGGCGGGGCATCGCCCCGGAGGACGTGGGGCGGCTCTTCCGCAAGTTCCAGCAGCTCGACGGCAGCAACGTGCGGGCGGTCGGGGGGACCGGCCTCGGCCTCGCCATCTGCCGCGGGATCGTGGAGGAGCACGGCGGGCGCATCGAGGTGGACAGCCGGCCCGGCGCGGGCGCCACCTTCACGGTGCGCCTGCCGGTGCCGGGGGCGGCCGCCGCCGCCCCCGGCACGGAGGCTCCCGCCGAGCGGAAGGAGCAGGCGCCGCTGGTGCTGGTGGTGGACGACGAGCCGGACGTCCGCGCGCTCATGCGCGACGTTCTCCAGCTCTCCGGCTTCCGGGTCATCGAGGCGGGTCGCGTGCTCGAGGGCGTCGAGCTGGCGCGACAGCAGCGTCCCGACGTGATCACGATGGACCTCATGCTGCCCGACCTCGACGGCTTCGAGGCCATCCGGCTCCTGCGGGAGCAGCCCGAGACGCGCGACACCCCGGTGGTGGTGCTGAGCGCGATCGAGGTCGAGCCGGGCGATCCGCGCGCGCTCGGGGCCACCGTCTGCCTCACCAAGCCGTTCAGCTCGGCCGACCTGCTCGGCGCGATCCGCTCGCGCCTGCCCGCTCCGAACGGCGGCGGCGCGTGACCGCGGCGCGCATCCTGGTCGTCGACGACGAGGCGGACATCAGCACCATCCTGACCGTGACCCTGCGGCGCGCCGGCTACGAGGTCGCGAGCGCGGCGGACGGGATCGAGGCGATCGAGGCCATCCACCGACAGGCGCCCGACCTGATCCTGCTCGACGTGATGATGCCGCGCTCCGACGGGCTCGAGACGCTCAAGCGCATCCGGCAGCACCCGCCCACCGCACAGGTGCCGGTGATCATGCTCACCGCGCGGGCCGGCCTCACCGACAAGATGAAGGGCTTCGAGCGGGGCGCCGACGACTACGTGGCCAAGCCCTTCGAGCCGGCCGAGATCGTGGTCCGGGTGGCAGCCCTGCTGAAGCGCTCCACGCACTCCCGCGTCGTCAGCCCGCTGCTCAGCGTGCTCGGCGACTGGTTCACCACCGAGCGCATGGCGCAGCTCGGCCGGGACCTGGAGGCCGCGCGCGACATCCAGGAGCGGCTGCTGCCCCCGGTGCCCGCGACGGTGGCCGGGCTCGAGGCGGGCGCGATGCTGCGCTCCTCCACCGTGGTGGGGGGCGACTTCTTCGACATGGTGCCGATGGGAGACCGGCTGGGGGTCGCGGTGGGGGACGTCTCGGGCAAGGGGATCCCGGCCGCGCTCCTCATGGTGATGGCGCGCACGCTCCTGCGCGAGATCGCCCGGAGCCTCGACGAGCCGGGAGCGGTGCTGGCCGCGCTCAACCGCTCGCTCTGCCGCGACATGCCGCCGTCCATGTTCGTGACCCTCATCCTGGCGGTGCTCGACGAGAGCGATCCGGGCCGCGTGGCCGTGTCGAGTGCCGGCCATCCGGATCCGGTGGTCGTGCGCGCCGACGGCGACGCGTACGTGGCGGCGCTGGGGGACGCGGCGGGCCCTCCGCTCGGAGTCCTCGACGAGACGCCGTTCGGCCAGACCACGCTCCGCCTCGACCGCGGCGACACCCTGGTGCTCCTCACCGACGGCATCCTCGAGGCGCAGGAGCAGGACGGCGCGCGGCCGGGGACGCGGGTCGTCCTGCCGCTGCTCGCCCGCGAGCGTGCCCTGCCGCCGCGGGCCCTGGCCCGGGCCCTCTGCGAGGACGTGCTCCGCCGGGGCGGCGCCCGCATCCAGGACGACATGACCGTGTTCGTGCTGCGAAATCCCGGAGGGCGTCCGTGATCCGTCTCCTCGCCGCCCTGCTCGCCCTCGTGACCGGCGTGACCGTCGCCGCCGCGCAGCCCGCCACCCGTCCCCGTATTCGCTAGCCAGACTCCGCCCGCGGTTCCGGACAGTGCAGCCGAGGGCGCCGCACTCCCGCAGATGGGCGGTCTGGGGCCGCCGGCTAGGGCGTCTTGGCGCGGATGGCCTTGGCCTGCGCCTCGAGTGGAGCGGCCTCGGCCTCGCGGTTGGTCTGCTTGAGCAGCACCGCGTATTCCTCGAGGCTTTCGGCGACGTCGGGATGGTCGGGGCCGAGGGACTTGCGCTGGAGCGTGAGCGCCCACTGGTAGAGCGGCTCGGCCTGCGCGAAGCGGCTCTGGTCGCGATAGAGCGAGGCGAGGTCGACGATGCTCGCGGCCACCTGCGGGTGCTCGGGTCCGAGCACCTTCTCTCCGATCGCCTGGGCGCGCCGGAAGACGGGCTCGGCCTGGGCGAAGCGGCCCTGGCGGCGATAGAGGGTGCCGAGGCCGCCCAGGTCGAGGGCGACGCGGGGCGACTCGGGCCCGAGCCGCTTCTCGTCGATCGCGAGCGCGCGCTGGAACGACGGCTCCGCCTCCGCGTATCGGCTTTGCATGTCCTGGGCCTGGCCGAGGACGCGGAGGCTCCGGGCCAGGTCCGGGTGATCCGGCCCGAGCGTCTTCTCCTGGACGGCGAGCGCGCGCCGGGCGAGCGGCTCGGCCTGCGCCGCGTTCCGGCGGAGGATCGCCACCTCGGCCAGCCCGGTCACCGCCGCCGCCACGTCGGGATGCTCGGGCCCGAGCGCCTTCTCGCGGACCGCGAGCTCGCGCCGTCCGAGCGTCTCGGCCTCCGCGTAGCGCCCGCGCTCGCGCGCGAGTCCCGCGAGCGGCTCGATCGCGGTCGCCACGTCGGGATGCTCGGCGCCGAGCGTCTTCTCGGCGACCGCGAGCGCGCGGCGGGCGAGCGGCTCGGCGACCGCCCAGCGGCCCTGCTCGACGTAGACCAGGGCGAGGGTGACGAGCGGCGCGATCACGTCGGGGTGCTCGGGGCCGAGGCGCTTCTCGCGGATGGCGAGCGCGCGCTGCGCGAGCTGCTCCGCCTCGACGTAGCGGCTCTGCGGGCGGTAGAGCGCGGCCAGTCCGGCGAGGCTGGTCGCCACGTCCACGTGATCGGGCCCCAGCACCTTCTCGCGGATCGCGAGCGCCCGACGGCTCCGCACCTCCGCGTCGACGTAGCGCCCTCGCCGGCGCTCGAGCGCGGCCAATACCTGTAGCGTCTGGGCGACCTCGGGATGCTCCGGGCCGAGGACGCGCTCGTCGATGGCGAGCGCGCGCCGGAGCAGCGGTTCGGCCTGCGCGTAGCGTCCCTGCGCGGCCCCGAGGCTGCCGAGCGCGGTGAGGGTCACCGCGACCTCGGGATGGTCCGGCCCGAGCGCGCCCTCGGCGATGCCGAGGGCGCGGCCGAGCAGGGGCTCCGCCTTGCCGTAGCTGCCCCCCGCCTGGTATGCGGAGGCCAAGAGCCCGAGGCTCAAGGCCACCCGCGGGTCCTGCGCCCCGCCGGCCCGCTCCGCGCGCTCCAGCGCGGTCGCGAAGAAGCGCTCGGCCTCGGCGTAGCGGCCCTGCTGGTAGGCGCGGTCACCCGCCGACATGGGTGCCTCCCAGCTCTGTCCGTCGGGGGCGGGCTGGGCCGAGGCGGTCGTGGCGGCCAGCAGGACCGCGAGCGCTCCGAGGGCGTGGCGCACGGCTAGTTGCGCTTGCCGGCCTTCGTCAGCGGCAGCGCACCTTCGAGCTCGCCCTTCATCATGGGGTGCTGGTTGCCGCCCACCGCCCGCGATTTCCGGCTGACTTCCTGGGTGAGGTACTCGTAGAGCTCCTGCAGCGAGACGATGCCGTCCCGGTTGAGGTCGGCGTAGCCCTGCAGGCCGCGCACCAGGTAGTAGGTGAAGAGCCCGTGGCCCAGCTCGGGCAGCTCGACGGACAGCTCGGACGGCCGCGAGGCGGTCACGATCGCGCGGCCCTTCGAGCGGGTGAGCCGCTCGAGGAAGATGTCGTCCACGTTGACGGTGCGGGTCTTGGTCGACGCGAAGGTGCGCCCGCCCGCGGCCCCGCTGTAGCACGCGTCGAGGAAGACGGTGACCCGCTCGGCCTCGATGCGGGCCAGCACGTTCTGCATCTCGTCCATCGGCAGCGCGGTCGAGTAGAGGTCGTCCGGATCCGCGTCGCTCGGCACCAGGTACTTGGAGAGCCCGTCCCGCTCGACCCCGCGCTGGTCGACCTCGGAGGCCCCGTGGCCCGCGAAGTAGATCACCACCAGGTCGTCCTTGTGCGCCGAGCGCGCCAGGAACGTGCCGAGCGCCCACTTGATGTTGCGCAGGGTGGGCTTGCGCTCCGTCTTGTCGGTGAGCAGGAGGATGTTCTCCTTCTTGAAGCCGCCGGAGGCGATCAGGGTCTGGTAGATCGCGTCGGCGTCCGCCACCGGGTAGCGCAGCTTCGGCACCGCGGTGGACTCGTAGCCGCCGACGCCGATGATTACCGCCCACTGCGTGGACGGCGGCGGAGGGGCCGGGGCCGGGGGGGCGGCCGGGACGGTGGGCTTCGGCCGCTCCAGGATCACGGTCCGGATCTCCTGGCGCGCGGCCCCGTCCGGCTCGAGGGCGGTGATCACGATCGCATTCGGGCCCTCGCGCAGGGTGAGGGGGGCGCTGACCGCCATCGACTTCTGCGGGCTGCGCTCGTCCTGCCGGTGCACCTCCGCCCCGTTGAGCGCGACGATGATCCGGCTGATCCCCTTGCTCGACCGCGCCACCGCGGCCACCACGCTCGCCTCGTCGGTCACGCGCGAGCGGTCCTCGGGGTAGCGCACGTCCACCGCCAGCGGCACCGCCTTCTCGAGGTAGATGGTGCGCATCTCCTGGTGCATGGTCCCGTCGATCTCGGCCGCGGTCACCACCAGGGTGTTCTGACCCTCGACCAGCTTCACCGGCAGGTTGACCGCCATCGCGGGCTGCTGCGAGCGATTGTCCTGCCGCCACAGCTCGACTCCGTTGGCGGTCACCAGCACCTGGCGCACGCCGGTGCCGCCGTGGACCAGGCCGGCGAAGGTCACGGTCTCCTGGTCCACCCGCGCCTGGTTGGTCGGTGTCGAGATGACGATCCGGAATCCGGGCGCTGGCGCTACCGGCGGAAGCGCCGCGACCACCGTGGGGGCCGCGGCCGGAGCCGGCGGCGCGGCCGGAGTGGCCCGTGCGGGCGCCGGTTGTGGTCGCGTTTCCGACCGCGGCGGCTCGGGCATGGCCGGGGCCGGCGTGGGTGCCGACGGAGCCGGAGGCCCCGGGGCCGCGGCCCCGGGTGCCGCCGGCGCGACATGGGTCGGCGGCGCACTCGGCGCTGGCGCGTTCGCGGGAGCGCTCGCGACGGCCGGCGGCGGCGTGGCCGGGGCGCTCGGGCTCGATGACGATGGTGAAGGGATCGGCGCGCTGGCGACCGGCGGTGCCGGTGGCGCGCCGGTCGGCGGCACGGTGGTCGGAGGCGCACTCACGACCGGAGGCGGAGCCGCGACTACCGGAGGAGTCACGGCGGGCCGCGCCGGCGCCGGTGCGGGCGGGGGCGAGGTCGGCGGGGAGGCGGGCGCCGCCGCGGCCACCGCGGACCCGGGCTTGTCGTAGAAGAGCACGCGCCCCTGCTGGCGCATGGCGCCGGAGGCGTCGGTGGCGGTGACGATCAAGTTGTTCTCGCCCTCGACGAGCTTGATCGGCATGCTGAGCGCCACGTCCTTGCCCGGCGTGCCCGGCTCCTGCTGCTGGGCGATCTCGGCGCCGTTCAGCGTGATCGCGATGCCAAGCGGGCCGGCGCCGCCGATCACCTTGCCGGTGAGCGTGACGCGGTCGGTGGCCACGTGGCCCTTGTCCTTGGGGTCGATGAGGACGACGCTCAGCGGAGCCGGACCGGGCCGGTCGAGCGCGATCGCCTGGAAGGCGAGCCCGGTCAGGTCGTTGCCATCGGCCCGCACGATCTGCTGGACCGCGGGGGCATACCAGAACGCGAGCTCGATCCGTCGCGCCTGGGGTGAAGCGGCGAGGAAGCGCGGCTCCAGCACCTGGACGATGCGGTAGGCCTTGAAGGTGCCGGCGGGCACGCGCACGTCCTCGTAGGCCTCGACGCGCCAGCTCAGGCGCGCGAGGCTCTGCCCGTACTGCGGGTCCAGCGTCTTGAGGGTGAGCCAGCTCACGCCCCACTGGCCCAGCTCGAGCGGCCAGGCGAGCACCGGCGGCGGCTCCAGCTCGAGCAGCGTCTTGCCCCCGCGGGCGACCTTGGCCACGCCGAGATCGCGGGTGAGGTGGACCTCCCGCCCGCCGTCGGCCGCGAACACGTAGCGGTCGTTCTCGATTCGGATCAGGTCGTAGGCCCCGTCGCTCCGGATCCACTTGTCGCCGACCGAGTAGCTCGGCCGCTCGGCCCTGGGCGCCTGGGCCCACGCCGAGCCGGCGATGGCCCCGAGGAGCGCGAGGGCGATGATCGCGACCGGCAAGGTGCGCTTATTCGGTGGTGTCCACATCACGAGAGTCGGGTCTTCTCCGGTCTTATTCGGCCGGTGATGGCAGGCATGGCGCTCCGGGCTGCCCTAGAGACTATGCCCATCCGGCTGGGGTGTCAACGAACCGGAAACGGGGAATATCCTTGACTCGCCGGGGCTCCTGGACCAAGGTAAGGGGCGCTTTTCCAGGAAGGTCCAGGGAGGGAGCCCATGCACGTGACCCAGACCGCCCGATCGACACGGTTCGCGCTCGCCGCCGTCGCGCTGGCCGCCCTGGGCGGCTGCGCCGAGATGCAGGGCAAGGAGGCCGAGGAGCCCACCCGACCGCGCGTGTTCGTCGCCAACGAAAGCTCGAACACGGTGACGGTGGTGGACGGCGAGACGTTCACGGTCGTCGGCACGGTGGACGCGCGCAATCACGCGACCCACGACCTGGCCGTCTCGCGTGATGGCCGCTGGCTCTTCGCCACCAACCTGGCCTCGGGCCGTCTCTCCGCCATCAACACGCGCGCGATGGAGACGGTCGCCTCGATCGCCACCGGGGATCGGGCCCACGTGGTCACGCTCACCAACGACAATCGGCAGGCGTGGGTGGCCAACATCGGCGACAACACGATCTCGATCGTGGACACCACCACCTTCCGCATCCTCGGCACCATCGCGGTGGGCAAGGGGCCGACCGGGCTCACGTTCTCGCGCGACGGGCGCTTCGCCTACGTGAGCAACCAGGGCGACAAGACGGTGGAGGTGATCGATACCGCCTCGCACCGCGTGCTGAAGGCGATCCCGGTCGGGACGAACCCGCACTTCCTGGTGCTGGGTCCCGACGGCCGGATCTGGGGCACCAATACCGGCGGCACCGACATCTACGTG
>DATGBR010000225.1:0-24762 GCA_035312605.1 Candidatus Methylomirabilota bacterium | reverse complement strand
ACTTCTTGAACGCCTCCGCGATCGTGTTGCCGCTGAACTTGGCGCCCTCGACGATGGTGTTGCCGATGCCCTTGAACAGATCCTTGAAGCCCGACCCGGCGGCGCCCTGACCGATCTGCTTGGCCCCCTGCTGGACCTGCTTCGTGGCTTCGTCGACCTTGGTCTTGTCGGCGGCGACGGCGGTGCCCGCGCCCAGGCCCACGACCATGAGGAATGCCGGAGCGACCCCCAGCCAGCCCAGTCTCCGTGTCATGACGAACTCCTTTCCGGTCGATCGGTTGACGTCACCTTCATGCTAGCACCGCGGGGAAGCCCCGGGGGCGCGGGAGCCCGGAGCACGAAGACATTGACACCCGGCGGAGGCCGCGTAGACTCGGCGGCGGTCGAGGCGGATCCGGCACTTTCGGAGGCCAACGAAGGCACCACGGAAGGAGCGGCACTCATGGCTCACACTCCCGCATCGTCGCCCCGCATCTCTCGTCGTCGTTTCCTGGCCGGCACCGGCGCGGTGGCCGGCGCGGTCACCCTCGGCCGGGCTCCCGCGGTGATCGGCCAGCCGGTGCGCGAGTTGCAAGTCTGGCACACCGAGGTCGAGCCGCAGACGGTCAAGGTCATCCAGGACACGAGCATCGCCGAGTTCGAGAAGAAGTTCCCCGGTTTCAAGGTGCGCCAGCAGGCGCTCGGCTGGGGTGACCTCAACACCAAGCTCCTGGCCTCGCTCGCGGCGGGCAGCCCGCCCGACCTGACCCACCTCAACCCGTTCATGACCGCGTCGCTCTATACCAAGAACTTGCTGCGCCCGATGGACGAGCTGATCCGGTCGGTGGGCGAGAGCGACATTCACGAGGCGACCCGGAAGCTCCAGTACTTCGACGGCAAGTACTACGGGATCACCCACGCGATGGGCGCGACCTACTTCTGCGAGCGCCGCGATCTGAGAGTGAAGAAGGGGCTCAAGGTCCCCGAGACCTACGACGACATGCTCAAGCTGTGCGCCGCCCTCACCGAGGACGGTCGCCAGGCGTTCCAGATGCCGGGCGAGAAGCTCTACATGGGCTTCGTGCACCCGGCGGAGTGGCTGGCCGGCAACGGCGGCTCGTGGGTCGACGCCAAGACGTGGCGGCCGCAGCTCAACAGCAAATCGATGCTGGAGACGCTCGACTACCTCCAGAAGCTGAACAAGTTCCAGTCCCAGGGCTGGTCGGGCCAGAAGTACCTCGACACCCAGGCCGCGCTCGCCACCGGCAAGATCGCGATGAGCTACCTCTCCGGCGCGCGGGCCATCGGCTACATCGAGAAGTACGCCCCCGACAACATGCGCGACCCCGAGCACTTCATGCCCATGCTTCGCCCCCACGGTCCATCCGGCAAGGTCGGCATCTCCGCGCTCGACGGGGAGAACTGGGCCGTCTTCAGCCAGTCCAAGTACCCCAACGAGGCCTTCGAGTTCCTGCGGCTCTTCTACAAGAAGGAGCACTACCTCCAGTACTGCCACTCGGTGCCGATCCATCTCACCCCGATCTTCACGTCCATGCTCAACGACCCCGCCTACCTGGCCAACGAGCGCATCAAGAAGTGGAAGGCCTGGCACGAGGTGATGCTGGCCGGCCTCCGCGGCAACCGCTTCCTTCCGCTCGGCTTCACCCGGCCGGAGGACAACCTCCTGCCCTTCCTCGCCGAGCTGGACGGCTCGAGCATCGTGGCCGACATGGTGGTGGAGGTCATGGTGGGCGGCAAGAACCCGAAGGGCGAGGCCGACCGCGCCCAGAAGCGCGCCGAGGAGCTGCTCGCCCAGCTCGGCCACAAGCGCTGGTCGTAGTCGCGGGTCCCGGGCGGGGCGAGTGAGGAAGAGCGCGCTCGTCGGCTGGCTCCTCCTCGCCCCGTCGCTCCTGTTGCTGGGCGGGCTGGTCGTCTTCCCCGTCCTCTACAACGTCTGGCTCAGCCTGTTCGACAAGCACGCCTTCATGCCGGTGCAGGCCTTCGTGGGCCTGCGCCACTACCGCTACTTCGCGAGCGACCCCGAGTTCTGGACCAGCTTCTACTACGGCAGCGTCTACGCGGGCGTGACCATGGTGCTCCAGCTCGGGGTCGGGGTGCCCGCGGCGCTGCTGCTGAACGAGGCCTTCCGCGGGCGCAACCTCCTACGCGGCTTCGTGCTGTTCCCGTACATGATCCCCACCATCGTGGCGGTCATCCTGTGGAAGTGGCTGCTCAACGACTCCTACGGCCTCGTCAATCACCTGCTCCAGCAGGCCGGGCTCGTGCGGACCCCGGTGGCCTGGCTCGGGCCGGACTACATCATGACCGCGCTGATCGTCACGAGCGTCTGGCAGTTCTTCCCGTTCGTGGTGGTGACCTACCTGGCGCGGCTGCAGACGATCGCGCCCGAGCTGTACGAGGCCGCGACGGTGGACGGCGCCTCCACCTGGCGCCGGTTCCTCCACGTCACGCTGCCCCAGACCGCGAGCGTGCTCTTCGTGATCGTGCTGCTGCGCTCCATCTGGATGTTCACCAAGTTCGACACGGTCTGGCTTCTGGCCGGCGAAGGCGGGGTGAGCCGCTACATCCGCACCCTGCCGGTCTACGCCTACTCGCGCAGCTTCACCTACCTGCAGGCCGGGATGGGGGCCGCGCTCGCGGTCATCATGTTCGCGATGCTGCTCGCCGCGACCGCGGTCTACTTCCGCATGTTCCGGACCGAGGAGGTGTTCTCGTGAGGCGGGCCGGGCCCCTCTACGCGGCCGGGCTCGTCCTGCTGGTCGGGGCGGCCTTCCCGCTCTTCTGGATGCTCTCGACCGCGCTCAAGCCCTCCGGGGAGATCTTCGCCACTCCGCGCTTCGTGCCGCTGCACCCGACCCTCGAGAACTTCCGGCGCCTCTTCGCCGACACGAGCTTCCTGGTCTTCTTCCGCAATAGCGTGGCGGTGGCGGGGGCCACCGTCCTGCTCACGCTCGCGGTCTCCTCGCTGGGGGCCTACTCCCTCACCCGCTACCGCTTCCGCGGGCGCGACGCGGTGGCGGGCCTCATCCTGCTCACCTACATGTTCGCGCCGATCATGATCATCATCCCGTTCTACATCCTGGTGAAGCAGCTCGGGATCGTGAACACCCACCTGGCCCTGGTGCTGTCCTACACCACGTTCTGCCTGCCCTTCTGCCTCTGGGTGCTGCGCGCGTTCTTCCAGTCGATCCCGCTCGAGCTGGAGGAGGCGGCCCTGGTCGACGGGGCCGGGCGGGGGCGGACGGTGTGGCACGTGGTGCTGCCGCTGGCATTGCCCGGTCTGATCGCGGCCGCGATCTTCACCTTCATCCTGGCCTGGAACGACTTCCTGTTCGCCCTGGTCCTCATCACCTCCGAGGAGCTGAAGACCCTGCCGGTGGGCGTCAACGACCTGTTCAACGCCACCATCGTGGACTGGGGCATGATCATGGCCGCGGGGGTGATGATCACGGTGCCCACCGTCTGCTTCTTCGCGGCGGTGCAGCGCTACCTCGTGCAGGGGTGGGGGTCGGGCGGGGTGAAGGGCTGAGGGAGCGGGCCGGTCAGTCCCGGCGCCCGCGGCGCTGCCGGATCTCGCGCAGGATCGCGGACATCCCACGCTGATCCCGCCGGGGGCCCGCCAGCGTCGAGCGGCGCGCGGGCGTCGCCAGGGTCGAGCCATGGTGGCAGACCAGGCAGTAGTCCCCCCGGACCGCCGCGCAGTCCTTCAGCGGGTGCTCGCAGCGCTTGTCGCTCTGGCAGGCAAAGCTCATGGTAGATTCGGCTATCTCTCAGGCAAGAGCCGGGCCACCGCGGCATGATCGGGAAATCGAACCCTTGCCGGGACCAGGGCCGGACCTGATCCGTCGAGATTCGCTATCTGGAGCAGGAAACTTCCCAGGCTGGCTACCACCGTGCCCGCCGGCCTGGACCGAGGACCCATCCGCATTCGAAGGAGCTCGACCATGACGACCGACATGCGCGCGCCCGTGACCCCCGGCGAGCCCGCTCACGCTGCCCGCCGTCGACGGGACCAAGACGGTGACCCTGTCCGACTACCGGGGCCGAAACTCCGTGTTCCTGGCCCTGCTCCTCGGGCTGTGGTGCCCGTTTTGCCGGCGGCAGATCGCCCAGCTGGGGACGAGCGAGGGCAAGCTCAAGGCGCTCGGAGTGGAGACGCTCGCGGTCGTGGCCACTCCGCCCGAGAACGCGCGGCTCTACTTCAAATACCGCCCGACCCGCCTGCGCCTGGGCGCCGACCCGGAGCTCGCCACGCACCGCGCGTACGGGATCCCGAAGCCGACCCCCACCCCGGAGTTCATGGAGGCCCTCGACGCGGCCCGGGTGAATCCCACCGGTGAGCTGCCGGGGCCCGTGCCCGTCCGTGAAGCGGCCATGGCGCTCGCGCAGAAGGACGGGTACCCGGGCACCGCCGTCGACGAGGCCGACATGAACCGCCAGTGGCCTCAGCTCAAAGGGGTCTTCCTGATCGACCGGGAGGGCATCGTCCGCTGGACCTACATCGAGTGCGCCACCGAAGGGGTCGCCGGGATCGGGAAGTTCCCCTCCGAGCAGGAGATCCTCTCCGCCGCGCGGGCCCTGCCGCATTGAGGGCCGCCGTCAGAGGGAGAAGAGGGCCCAGAGGACCAGCAGGGAATAGGCGGCCAGGGCGCCGAATGGCAGCGTGAAGCTGCCGGTCGAGGCGAAGAGGGCGCCCACCGCCGGGGCGCCGAGCGCAATGCCGAGCACGCCCAGGCCGCTGACGAGCCCGACCGCGGCGCCCGGCGCCCGGGGCAGGATGGCCGCGGTGGTATGCATGACCGCGGCGTAGGGCGCACTCAACGCCACTCCCAACACGACGATGGCCGCCGCCGCGACGATCAGCGGCCGGCTGGGCCAGGCGAGAGCCAGGAGCCCGCCGGCGCCGGCCAGCACGGTGAGCGTCATGACCGCGCGAGCGCCCAGCGCGCCCCGGTCGACCAGCCATCCCCCGAGCGGGCGCGAGAGCACCCCGAGTGCTAAGATGGCCGAGCCGGCGGCGCCCGTGCTCACCAGCGACAGGGCGAAGTCGTGGACCAGGAACGTGGTGATCCAGATCCCGATCAGCACCGCGAGCCCGAAGGTGGCGGTGTGCACCAGCCCGAGCGTCCACACCTTCAGGCTGCGCATGGCCTCGGTGAGCGGCGCGGCGGCGAGGGACGGGCGAACCCGGGGGGCCAGCGCGAGCCAGCCCACGGTCGACAGCGCGATCAGCCCGGACGAGACGATGAAGGCCCGGCGCCAGCCGAGCCGGCTCGCCAGGAGCGGGATCAGGTAGAGCGAGGTGCCGCCGCCGAGCTGGACGAACCCCCCGTAGAGCCCGAGGGCCCGGGGCACGCGCGGCGGCGGCACGACCAGCGCGGCGTAGCGCATCCCCGCGATGAAGGCCAGGGCGCAGCCGAGACCTCCCACCACCTTGATGAGCACCAGGTCGGGGAAGTCCCGCGCGTGGCCGAGCGCGAGATTGCTCGCGAAGACCGCGATCAGGCCCGCGGTGCCCACCCCGGTGGGCCCGAGGCGATCGATCAGCAGGCCGGCGGGCACGCACCCGACCGCGAGGGTGACGAAGAACGCGGTGGAGAGCAGACCGGCCTGGACCGGGCCGAACCCCAGCTCCGCCATCAGGAGCGGGAGCACCGCCGCGTGGTTCGTGTAGTTGGTGGTCGCCGCCCAGCCCATCAGGCACGCGGCGGCCAGGCGCGTCACGGGGCTACGGGGCGTAGGAGCCGAAGTACGGCATCGTCACGATCCGGGTCCGCGGGGTGAGCTTCTTCATTTCCTTCACCCAGAGGTCCAGGTTGGCCGGGTCGCCGTAGACCGCGCGGAGATCCGTCGGGGTACCGGTGAGCGGCGCCTCGAAGTTGTCCCAGTGGGTGGGCAGCACCAGCTTCGGGTACCCGAGGGCCCGGACCAGCCGCGAGCTGAAGTCGACCGTGTTGTTGGAGAAGAGCGGGGCGACGAGGGCCACGTCGGGCTTGAGGCCGGCGATGGCCCGCTCGATGTAGTTGCCGGAGCTCATGAGGAAGACCGTGTACTTCCCGGCGATCCGGAGCACGTAGATGAGGGTGTCGCCCTCCGGCAGGTCGCCGACCTTGGTCGGCGGCGACGCGGGCACCGACACGAGGTGGCCCGGCACCGCGTACTTCTTCGTCCCGCCCATCGAGTGGACGCTCGGGAAGACCTCGATGCTGTAGCCGTCGAACTGCATGTACTCCCCGCCCTTGACCTGGACGATCTTGCCCTCGGGCACGCCGGCCGCCCGCATCACGTTGGCGTGGGTCTCGGAGCCGATGACCATCGCGCCCGTCTTCTTGGCGATGTAGGGCACGTCGGCCATGTGGTCCCAGTGGCCGTGCCCGATCAGGATCTGGTCGGCCTTCTTCACGTGCTGGTCGATGAGCGCGGTGTCGGTCGGGAGCAGCGTGTCGTGATTCAGCTTGTTCTGGAGAAAGCCGGACTCGAAGCGGTTGAACCAGGGATCCACCAGGATGGTCTTGTTGCCGAAGGTGATCTCCCAGCCGTTGGTGCCGAACCACTTGAAGCTCACCCCGGCCGCGCCGGGCCCCCCGCCCGCGGGCGCCGGCTCGGCGCCCGCGGCCACGCCGGGCAGGACGAGCGATCCCCCCAGGCTCGCAGCGGCCGCCGCCCCCGCCACGAGGCCACCCAAGAACCCGCGCCGCGACAACGGCGACCGGGCGCCCATCCCGTCGGTATCGATGAAGCACATGGAGGTGTCCCCTTCAGGCGGTCGGCAGGGTGAGAAATGCGCGCACCACGTGCCACAGCTGACCCCGGCTCAGGCCGAGCGCGACCGCGTGCGAGGCGCCGGCCAGGACGATGAACTGTCGATCCGGGTTCGGCAGGCGGCGGAAGAAGTCGAGGAGGTCGTCCTCCGTCGCGATACCGTCGTGCTCGCCCCGGACCATGAGGACCGGAGCCTTGACCCGCCGCGGGTCGACCACCGGGAGATTCGCCGTCATGTCGAGGTAGGTCCCGGTCGGGATCGTGTCGCCGAATGGAAGCTCGGCGTCGGCCAGAGCCTCGGCCACGGCCGGATCCGACGTGCCCGGCTTGTCGCGGGTGAAGATGGATCGGATCATGTCGCGCCCCCGGGGGCGCCGGTTGTGCGTGCGGTAGTAGTCGACCTGCTCGGCGCGCTTGCCGAGCGTGGGCGAGCCCTTTCCCGTCCAGGTGAAGGCCTCGAGGATGAGCCGGTCGACTCGCTCCGGCCGTGCCATGGCGAACCCCGCCGCGCGCAGCGCCCCGGAGGAGCCTCCGTAGAAGTGGGCCCGCGGCTGGCCGGTCTCCCGGACGACGACCTCGCTCGCGGCCTTGAGATCCTCCACCCCGCTCGCGACGTCGGAATTACCGGCGGTGCGGGCCGACTTGCCGTAGCCCTCGTGGTCCATCGTCCACACGTCGAATCCGTACCCCGCGAACACGTTCATCAAGGAGTACTCGCCCCGGCCCGGCACCGTGAGGTCGAAGCTCGGCTTGGCCGAGACCGACGAGCCGTGGACCAGGAAGAGCACCGGCCGCTCCCCGGCCTGCGGCGGGCCGATTCGCTTCCGATAGAGCGCGAGCGACACGTCGCCCTTGCGGGCCACGTATTCGGCGCTCCACAGCTCGTCAGCCCTCGGCCGGTCGGCCTGGGCGAGCAACGGCTTCCTCGCCCCATCCACCGTCACGGCCCCGAGGCCCACGCCCGCGCTCAAGAGCAGCGCGCGCCGCGATACGCCGCGTGGATCGTCCATCCGCGATCCTCCTCGACCCGCTTCCTTACCTCGTGATCTTGACCAGGGTTACCCGATTGACCAGGCTGTTGGCGAGCACGAAGTCGCCCTCGCGGGTGACCGAGGTGTTGCGCACGATGTTGCCGCCCCCCGGGATCGCCCAGCTCTGGAACTTCGCGGTCTTCGGATCGAACCGCACCACCGTGTTCGGCGTTGCTCCGGACTCGCTGTACCAGATGACATCGTCGATCGCCGAGATACCGTAGGGCTCTGACTTGGGTCCGCTCGGTGAGAGCCACTCCGTCACCTGACCGGTCGCGGGGTCGAGCCGGCCCAGATAGCCGCGCGAGAAGTCCGTGTACCAGACGACGTCGTCTCGAGTGATCGTGATCCGCCGCGGACGCGAGGCCGCATCCGGCAACGGATACTCGCGGATCTCCATCGTCATCGGATCGACGCTCCCCACCCGGTTGCTCCCGAAGGCCACGTAGAACACCGCGCCCTTCGAGCTCACCGCCATCCCGTAGGGCCGCGACTTCGGCGTTGGCGGAGTCACCAGCGTGATCTCGCCCGTCTTCGGATTGAGCCGCCCCACCCGGTTGGCGTTCTGGGCGGTGAACCACAGGATCCCGCTCCGGTCAAAGATCAGGGTGTGCGGGTCCTGCACCGCCGGATCCGGCATCTTGTACTCGGTGACCGCGCCGGTCTTCGGCTCGAGCTTGCCGATCAGGCCGCCCGCGTTCGCGGTGTACCAGATGTTGCCCGCCTGATCCGCCACGAGCCCGTGGGGGCCCCCGTGCGGCGTCGGGAGCGGATACTCCTTGAACCGGCCCGTCTTCGGATCGAGCCGCCCGAGCACGTTGGCCATCTGCCCCGTGTACCAGAGGGCGCCGTCGGCGGTGGCCAGCGGATCGTGCGGCCGGGACCCAGGCGTGGGCACCGGCCACTCCTTGAACGAGACCTTCACCGGGCCTGGAATCACCACGCCAACCGGCTTGGGCTTCTCGGGAAACGTCTTGACCAGGTACGCGGTCATCGTCGCCAGCTGGTCGGGGGGGATCGGCACGCCGTTGTTGATCATCATGCGCATGACGGTGCGCCATCCTGCCGCGGTGTAGCCGGCCCCGACGCGCGAGGTCAGCGGGTGGCAGCTGTTGCACTGGGCGGCGACCAGTTCCTTGCCCGGCCCCTCGGGCAGCTCCTGCCCCGAGGCCGGGAGCGCGGCGCCGAGCAGCGCGCCGACCAGCAATGAGAGCACCGGCAATGAGAGCACTGGATTGCTAGGCATGGCTCGTCACACCCCCAGGTAGTATTTCTTCACGAGCTCGTTCTCGCGCAGCTCCCGCGTGCTCTTGCCCTCGAACTCGATCTTGCCGTGCACGATGATGTAGCCGCGGTCGGCGATCTTGGTCGCCTGGTTGAAGTTCTGCTCCGCCATCAGCACCGTGAGGTGGCGCTGCTCCTTCAGCTCCCGGATCTTGGCGATCACCCGGCTCACCAGGATCGGAGCGAGGCCGACCGACGGCTCGTCGACCAGGAGGATGCGGGGCGAGGACATGAGGGCGCGGGCGATCGCGAGCATCTGCTGCTCGCCCCCGCTCATGCTGCCCGCGAGCTGGCGCCGGCGCCCGGCCAGCACCGGGAAGGCCTCGAAGGCGTAGGCGAGGTTGGCCGCGATGTCGGCGCGGGCCGCGCGACGGTAGGCGCCCAGGAGCAGGTTCTCCTCCACCGAGAGCTTCGGGAAGAGCCGCCGCCCTTCCGGCACCAGCGCGATGCCCAGACCCACGATCTCCTCGGTGGACTTGCCGGCGAGATCCACGCGCCCGGCGTCGGTCTCGAGGAAGATCTCGCCCGACTCGGGCGTCACCATGCCCATCAGGCACTTGATCAGGGTGCTCTTGCCGTTGCCGTTGGTGCCGAGCAGGGCGACGGTCTCGCCTTCCCGCACCTCGATCGACACCCCGTGGAGCACCCGCACCGCGCCGTAGCCGGCGTCCACGTCGCGGACCACGATCCTACTCGCCAAGGTAGGCCTTCTCCACCGCGGGGTTACGCACGATCTCGTCGGGGGGGCCCTCCGCGATGAGCTCGCCCGCGTCGAGCACCACGATGCGCTCGGAGAAGCGCATCACCGCCCGCATGATGTGCTCGATCATGATGATCGTGATGCCCCGCTCGCTCAGGCCGAAGAGGATGGCGAGGATGTCGTCCACCTCCGCGTGCGAGAGCCCGGCCATCGCCTCGTCGGAGATGAGCAGCTTCGGCCGCGCCGCCATCGCCCGGGCCAGCTCGAGCTTGCGCATCTCGATCTGGGTGAGCCCGGCGGGCCGGAGGTGGGCCTTCGACTCGAGCCCGATGGCGCGCAGGATCTCCATCGCGTCCGCGTCGGCCGCGTCGGAGCGCTCGTGCGCGGCGTACTCGAGCGGGATGTCGAGGTTCTCGAGCACCGTCATGCTGGAGAACGGCTTGGGGATCTGGAAGCTCCGGACGAGCCCGAGCCGCGTGCGCCGGTGGGCCGCGAGACCGGTGATGTCCCGGCCGTCGAACACGATGCGGCCGCCGTCCGCCGGCAGCGACCCCGACACGCAGTTGATGAGGGTGGTCTTGCCCGAGCCGTTGGGCCCGATCAGCCCGAATCGCTCGCCCGCCTTCACGTGAATGGTGACCTCGTGGAGCGCCATGAATCCGCCGAAGCGCTTGGTGAGACGGTTGACCTCGAGCAGGGCCGGGGGCATCGGTCATCGCCTCCGCAGGCGCCGCACCAAGCCCAGGATGCCCTCGGGGGCCAGCACCACGAAGGCCACCAGCACCACGCCCACGATGAAGAGGTTCATCTCGGAGGAGATGGTCACGGTGGCGAGCTGCTGGGCGGTGCCGAGCAGCACCGCCCCGACGACCGGGCCCACCCAGCTCGTGGTCCCCCCGATCATCGGCATCGCGAGGGCGTTCACCGCGTAGTCGAGGCTGAACGCGGAGTTGGGATCCACGAAGGTCACGTAGTACGGGAACGGGGCCCCCGCGATCCCCAGGAGGAAGCCGCTGATCGTGGTGGCGAAGAGCTTGAGGCGCAGGGTCGGAACCCCCATGCACTCGGCGGCCTCCTCGTTGTCGCGCAGCGCGGCCAGCCCGCGGCCGATCCAGGAGCGCTCGATGAACCGCGCGGTGACCACCGAGACGACCGCGAGCAGGACCATGACCGTGAAGAGGAACGTCACGTAGTTGCCGAACGGGGGCCCGCTCGGCCGGATCACGCTCAGGCCCCGGGAGCCGCCCACGAACTCCCAGTTGACGATCATGGTCTGGAGCACGATGGAGAGGGCCAGCGTGGCGATGGAGAAGAAGACCCCCCGGAGCCGCAGGGTGAGGTAGCCGATACCGAGGCCGAGCAGGGCCGAGACCAGGCCGCCGGCCAGGATCAGCACCGGTAGCGGCGCCCGGATCGACTGGATGAGGAAGACCGCGGTGTACGCGCCGAGGGCGAAGAACGCGGGGGTGCCGAAGTTCACGTAGCCCGCGTAGCCGCCCAGGATGTTCCACGCGGTGGCGATCACGATGTACTGGAGGATCACGTAGCCGGCGAAGTAGAAGTACGGGTTCACCCGCAGGGAGGCGACGAGGATTCCCGCCGCCACCACCGCCAGGCCCACCAGGAGGATCACGCCCGCGCGCCGCATCTAGCGTCCGAAGAGCCCGGCCGGCCGCACCGCGAGCGCGATTAGTAGAATGCCGAACGACACCGCGGGAGACCACGAGGGGCCGAAGAACGTGCCCATCAGGCTCTCGACCACCCCCAGGATGACCGCCGCGACCAGGGTACCGCCGATGCTGCCCATGCCGCCCAGGACCGTGATCGCGAACATCCGGCCGATGTAGTCGCGGTCGCTCGAGGGCACCACCGGCGCGATCGTGATCGCCAGCGCGCCGGCCAGGCTGGACGCCGCGATCCCGATCCCGAAGGCGATGGTCTTGATGTGGATGGGATCGGCCCCCATCAGGCGCAGGGCGCCCGCGTCCTGCGAGACCGCCATGATCGCCCGCCCGTAGAACGTCCGGCCCAGGAAGAAGTAGAGCGCCACCGTCATGGCCAGCCCGACCAGGCAGGGCACCAGCAGTCGGTACGCGATCCCGACGCCGCCGAGATCGATCGACCGGCCGATGTACTCGGCCTGCACCAGCCGGTAGTCGACGCCGTACCTGAGACTGAGGCTCACCTCGATGATGAACAGGATCCCGAAGAAGAACACGAGGCCCCGGAGCGCCTCGTCCCCCCGCCGCTCGAAGCTCCCGTAGTAGACCCGATAGACGAGGACCCCGAGCCCGTAGAAGAGCGGGGTGAAGAGCACGCCGGTCAGGATGGGGTCGAAGCCGAACGAGCTGTTCATCACGTAGGCCGCGTAGGCGCCCAGGATCAGGAACGCGGGCTGCGCGATGTTGGCGATGTCGAGCAGGCCGAAGATGAGCGAGATGCCGAGGCTCACCGCGGCATAGAAGCCCCCGAGGAGAAGTCCGGCGACCAGCGCGTTCGCCAGCAGGTCCCAGGAGAACAGGGAGCGACTCGCGCTAGTTCCTCGCCGCCGAGTACGGGTAGACGATGTTGCCGGACTTGAACTCGTCGGGGTAGAGCACGACCTTCTTGCCCGGCCCGCGGAACTGATCGATCCCGTTGCCCTGGATCTTCTGGAACTGGACCATCAGGGTGCGCCCCTTGGCCCACTCCCCGTTCTTGCCGAACTTCACCTTGCCCACGATGGTGTTGAACTCGGTGGCCCGGATGTAGTCGGCCAGCTTCTGCTGGTCGAGGCCCTTGGTGGCCTCGATGGCCTGGGCCAGCACCTGGCCGGTCGCGTACGAGTAGGGGGGCAGGTAGTAGCCGAGGGGATCGACCCCCGCCTTCTCGGCGCGGGCCTGGTACTCCTTCAGGAACTCCTTGATGCCGGGCATCGAGAGGAACGTCGGCTCCGGGGCCCAGAAGTCGTAGTTCACGACGCCGTTGAGCATCGGCCCCATGCTCGTCATGATGCTCGTGAACATCAGGCCCACCATGCCGCCGCCGAAGAGCTTGGGCTGGAGCCCCACCTCGTGGGCGGCGCGCAGCATGCCCACCGAGTCCGGCGGGTACGAGGCCACGAACACCACGTCGGGATTCGTCGCCTTGATCGCGCGGACGATCGGGGTGTAGTCGGTCGTGCTGGGCGGGTAGGTCTTGTCGTAGACCGTCTTGAAGCCGAACTTCTTGATCAGCTCGCGGGCTCCCACCAGCGCGTTCTGCGGGTATTCCGCGTCGGCGCCGACGATCGCCACCGTCTGGGGCTTGGGATTCTGCCGGGCGGCCAGCTCGAAGAAGCCGAGCGCGGTGCTCGTCTCCGGCTCCGGCCCGTTGGGCGAGATCTGGAAGTAGTTCGGGTACTTGTACTTCTCGTTGTTGGCGAGCCCGAAGATCCCCATGATCATGAGCTTGCGCTCCATGGCGATCGGCATGAGCGGCGCGATGAGGTTGGTGCCGTAGCCGGAGGTGACGATGTCCACCTTGTCGACGTCGAGCAGCTTCGAGTAGATGCCGGGCACGGTGGCGGGGTTGGTCTGGTCGTCGTAGAAGACCAGCTCGACCGGCCGGCCGAGGAGGCCGCCCTTCTTGTTGATGTCGTCCTTCCAGATCTGCAGCGCCAGCAGCGCCGGCTTGCCGTTGGCGGAGAGCCCGCCGGTCAGCGCCATGCCGAAGCCGATCTTGATGGGATCGGCGGCCCGCGCGACGAACATCCCCGCGCTGGCCAGCACGACCGCGCCGATGACGAACGAGATGACGACCCCGATCAGGACCCGCGGTCTCCAGGGCTGCTTCATCGCATTCTTCCTCTCTTGGCCCCTCTTGGCCTCTCTTGGCGCGCGCCCCCGTTGGAGCGCGCCGGGCATTGGGCGGGCCAAGACTGCGCCCGGGGCCGCGCCCTTGTCAAGACGGTGGGCGGTCCGGGAGGCGATCGTCTATAGTCCCGGGAGAGGAGGAGCCCCCATGGCCAGGCTGCCCGACCCGCTCGACACCCTCACCCCCGAGGCCAAGCAGGTCTACGACAAGATCACCGCCAAGCGCGGCGCGGTGCGCGGCCCCTTCGCCTCGCTAATGCATCACCCCGCGCTGGCCGAGCGGGTGGGCGACCTGGGCGAGTACCTGCGCTTCGGCGGGACGCTGCCCGGCGACATCCGCGAGCTGGCGATCCTGATCACCGCGCGCTCGGTGGGCCAGGGCTACGAGTGGATCGCCCACGCCAAGGTGGCGCGGAAGGAGGGGCTCCCCGACGACGTGATCGAGCGGGTGAGGGCGCGGGGCGACCTCGCCGCCCTGCCCGCGCGCTACGCCCGCCCGGCGCGGGTGGTGCAGCACGTGTTGGCCTACGAGTCGATCCCGGCGGATCTCCAGGCCGCGGTGCAGGGCGAGCTGGGGATCACCGGGCTCATGGAGCTGGTGACCCTGGCCGGCCAGTACCGCATGATCGCGGGCGTGCTCTTCGCGTTCGACACCCCGATCCCGGAGGGCGAGCGCGCCCCGTTCTGAGCGCGCGGAGCGGACGGTCAGACGAACGTCATCACCTCGACCGGGCTCGTCCCGCGGCGGAAGCGCTCGATGTCGAGCGGCGCGATGTCGACGGTGTGGGCCCGCCCGTCGGCGACCAGCTCGGCCATGAGCTGGCCCGCGATGGGCCCGTGCATGAAGCCGTGGCCGCTGAAGCCGGCGATCACGTAGAGCCCGTCGGCGCCGGGCAGCGCGCTCAGGATGCCCATCTGGTCGGGGGTCATCTCGTAGAGCCCGGCCCACACGCGCATGACCGGCGCGTCCTCCAGCGCCGGCAGCCGCCGCACCGCCAGCTCCGCCACGCCGGGGATCAGGTCACGGTCGGGCGTGGTGTCGAAGCTCCGGTTGCTCTCGTCCTTGCGCCCGAAACCCACCATGACGCCCGCGCCCTCGCGGCGGATCGAGAAGCCGGAGTGGTGGTCGATGATGAACGGCGTCTCGAGCGGGATGCGCTCGGCCCCGATCTCCGCGGTGATGAACTTGCACCGCCGGCGCGGGAACACCGGAATCTCCACGCCCGCGAGCCGGCCCACCTGCCCCGACCAGCAGCCGGCCGCGACGATCACCACCGGCGCCGCCCACTCGGCGGTCGGGGTGCGCACCGTGAAGGCGCGGGCCCCGCGGCGCTCGATGGCCACCACCGGGTGCCGCTGGTGGATGACCGCGCCCAGCTCGCGCGCCCGGGCCGCGATGGCGGTGGTCACCAGGTAGGGATCGGCGTAGCCGTCGCGCGGAGAGTAGGTCGCGGAGGCGAGGTCGTCGCTCACGAGGTACGGCCAGCCCGCGCGCACCTCGTCCGGCGACAGCACGCGGGTGTCCACGCCCAACGTGCGCTGGAGGGCCGCGCTCTCCGCGTAGAGGCGACGCTCCTCCTCGGTCTGCTGAAGAATCAGGTAGCCGTGCTGGCGGAAGTGGGGATCCACGCCGAACTCCGCGGCGAATCCCTCGTAGACCTCGATGGACCGGCGGGTCAGCTCGATGCCGATGCGATTGGCGTACTGGTGGCGGATGCCGCCGCTGGCCAGCGCGGTCGAGCCGGAGCAGACCGCGTCGCGCTCCAGCACGACGACACGCCCGTATTTCCGCCGCGCGAGGTGGTAGGCGGTGGCGGCGCCCATGATCCCCGCTCCGATGACGATCGCGTCCGCGGTCTCGGCCATGGCGCGCGGATCATAGCACCGCGGCCGGCCGGCCGCGCGGCGGCCACATCCGGCGATGCCTCAGCCGGT
Source organism: Candidatus Methylomirabilota bacterium (assembly GCA_035312605.1). GTDB lineage: Bacteria > Methylomirabilota > Methylomirabilia > Rokubacteriales > CSP1-6 > CAMLFJ01. Next base: position 9,217 of record DATGBR010000225.1, on the reverse strand, counting down.
GCGCGTCTTCAGGAACGAGCTCTTGCGCGCGATCTTGCCGACCGCGAACGTGAAGAGATCGCAGCCGTCCACCTCGACGCGCCGCCCGTCGGCGGCGGTCCCGGTGAAGCGCCACTCCGACACCGCGCGATCGCCCGCCACCACGTGGCGGGTGTCCTCGAACCGCACGTCGGGGAACGCCTCGAAGATCCGCGCGAAGGCGCGGCGCACCGCCTCGCGCCCGACGTGCCGGCCGCCGCAGGCCTCGGGGCCGGAGGCGCTGTCAAACACGCACTCATCGGCCATGAAGGTCATCAGGCGGTCGACGTTGTGGCCATTCCAGCCCTGCTCGAAGAACGCGTCCAGATCGCTCGTGGTCATCATGGGCAGCAGCATCGCGCCCACCCGCGCGATCGGTCAATTCCCCATACAACTGGTAGATGCACGCGCGGGGCCCCATGTATGGCGTCGGTGGGGTGGCCTGCCCCCATACATCTATGCGGAGGTGACTGACGCCCCCATATTTTGCGACGGCCCCCTCACCCTGCCCTCTCCCCGGAGGGGAGAGGGTGAAAGGAGAGGGTGGCAGGTGTGCTAGCATCGGCCACTCGAGAGGACTCCTCCCATGACCATTCGCGTCGCCGGCATCGAGGTCGGTCACTGGCACTCACTCTTCGATGCCGCGTACCTGCGGCATCTGGTCAAGATGCCCGACGTGACGCTGGTCGCGGTGCAGGACAGCGACGGCGCGCTCGTCCGCAAGCGCGCGGCCGAGGTCGGCAACCCCCAGGTCTTCACCGACTACGTCCGGATGCTGGAGGAGACGAAGCCCGACTTCGTGATGGCGCTGGGCCGGCACCGGCAGATGGCGCGCATCGCCCACGACCTGCTGGACCGCCGCGTGCCGTTCCTCATGGAGAAGCCCATGGGGATCAGCGCGGACGAGGTGCAGTCGGTGGCCGAGAAGGCCACGCGCACCGGGGTCTACGCGGCGGTGCCGCTCTCGCAGCGCTACCAGCCCTTCGCGATCCGCGCGCGCGAGCTGCTGGCCGCCGGCCGCTTCGGCCCGCTCTCCCACATCTACGTACGCGTCAACCGCCCCGGACCCGCGCGCTACCCGGCGTGGGACTCGGGGTGGATGCTCGATCCGGCCGAGGCCGGCGGCGGCTGCCTGCGCAATCTGGGTCCCCACGGCCTCGACATCTTCCTGCATCTCACCGGCGAGGACGCGCGCGTGACCGGGGCCCAGATCAGCTATCGGGCCCACGGTCAGCGCGTCGAGGACTACGCCTCGGTGCTCCTGCGGTCTTCCAGCGGCGTATTGGGCACAGTCGAAGTGGGCAACGGCTTCCCGCGGGTGGGCACCGACGGGGAGTGGAAGATCGCCGGCCGCGACGCGATCCTGACCGTGAAGGACAACGTGATGAAGCTCGCCACCGCCGAGGGTGACGAGGTCACGCCGGGCACCGAGATCGAGGCCCCGTACTACACCACCATCCGTGACGCGCTCGACTGCTGGCAGCGGGGCGCGCCCCCGCCGGTCGGGGTGGCCGACTGCGCCCGGGCAGTACGCCTGATCGACCAGGCCTACGCCCTGGCCGGCCGCCCCGCCTGACCGTTTCCCGGGCTCCCGGGAACCCCTCTCCATGTCCCCCGGTTGTGACCACCGGGGGTCGACCCGCATCTCAAGGGTGTCGACTGGAGAGGGGATGATGACCGTGGAGACGACGAAGAGCATGGCGCGGCGCCTGGTGCTGGGAGCGCTGCTCGCGGCCGCCGCCGGAGGATTCCTCGGCGCGTGCAGCTCGATGCCGCAGGGGCCGACCTACACCGAGGACGAGCTGCGGGTGATCTGCGAGCGCCGCGGCGGATGGTGGCGCGGCAACCTGATCCCGGGCTTTTGCGAGTACCAGACGGCGTCCAACCAGGCGCCGTGACGCCGGACACCCGGCGCCGGTAAATCTGACCCGCGCGGCCCGGAACCGGGCCGCGCGGAGTCGGTTTCTTCCCACCTAGCCCCGGCGCGCGCGACGCACCGCGCTGGCCGGCGGCCGGCCGAACGCGCGCAAGATTTCGCGAGCCATCAGCTGCCCCCGCAGCCGCAATGCCCGCTCCGCGGTCACCGCGCGCGCGGCGGCCGGCCAGCCGAAGTAGCCGAGCCCGCCCGGGGCGATCTCCTCGAAGGTCCTTGCCCCCTTCCGGAGCGCGGCGCGATAGTCCACCCACGCCGGCGGCAGCCGCCGGATCATCCGGCGTCGCGCGAGCTCTGGCCGCCGGGCCAGCACCAGCGCGGTCTCGAGCTCGCCCGAGTGCCACTCGAAGGCCGGGCGCGGACTGCGCGAGAGGCGCAGCACCCGCGGGCTCAGCATGGCGGCCCGCGTCGACGCCTCGGGGCTGAAGCCGGCGAACTGGATCTCGAGGCGACCGCCGCCCGCGGCCCGCTTTCTGAGCAGGGCGCGCTTGGCCTCGCCCATCGCCCGGACGTGCGCCGGATCGGCCTGGTAGTTGGCGAGCACGAAGCGGCGGAAGCCGTGACCGGCCAGCCCCGCGACGATCTCCACGATCACGCGCCGGAGGGTGCCGGGCGTGAGCGACACGGTGCCGGGCCAGCGCGCCGCCAGCGGGCTCGCGCCGTACGGCAGCGCGGGCGCCAGGATCACGCGGTAGCCGGCGCGCTCGAGATGCGGCGCCACCGTCTGGGCGAGCGCCTCCGCGCCGAGCCAGTCGACGAGCAGGGGGAGGTGCGGGCCGTGCTGCTCGACCGCGCCGAGCGGCAGGATCACCACCGAGCGCGGATCGCGGGCGAGCCGGGCCGCCTCCGGGTACGTGCGCTCGGCGAGGCGAATCACCGGTTGTGCGCGGCGGGGCTAGGCGGAGCCCGAGGGGTCGGCCGCGGGCCCGGTGGTGAGCTCCCGGATCTGCTCCGGCGTGCAGCCCAGCAGCTCGCGCAGGACCGCCTCGGAATCGGCGCCGGGCCGCGTCGCCCAGTGGGCCACGCGACCCGGCGTGCGGGAGAGCGTCGGCACGATCCCCTGCGTGACGATCTCACCCAGCGCGGGATGCGTGAGGCGCAGCAGATCGCCCCGGCTCCAGCAGTGTGGCTCGCGCACGAGATCCGCCACCGAGTTGACGACCGTCGCGGCCAGGCCGGCGCCGCGCAGCCGCGCGACCGCCTCGTCGGCGGCGAGCGCGGCGACCAGCTTGCCGAGCTGCTCCCGCGCGGCGGCGGGATCGTCGCCCCGCCCCAGGCGTCCCAGCGCCACCTCGACCTCCTCGGCCGAAGCGCCGGAGACCGTCACGAAGCGGCCGTCGCCGGCCTCCACGGTCGCGCCCGCCGGAAAGAGCGGCCAGTCGCCGCCGGCCCGCTCGCGGCGGATGCCGAGCGCGGTGCGCGCCGGCAGCAGGTCGCCGGTCAGGCGCAGCGCGGCCTCGAACATCGCGGTGTCGACCACCTGGCCCTGGCCGTCGGCGTCGCGGCGGAGCAGCGCGGCCATCGTGCCGAGCACGTTGAACAGCGCGGTGGTGTAGTCGCCCGACATCACCCCGTCGCGGAGCGGCGGGCGATCCGGCCATCCGTTCAGGTAGGTGATGCCGCCGAAGGCCAGGCCCACCGGGTTGAAGGCCGCGCGCGCGGTGTAGGGTCCGGTCTGGCCGAAGCCAGAGGAGCGCAGCAGCACCAGCTTCGGGTTGGTCTCCAGCAGCACCTCGGGGCCGAGCTTCCAGCGCTCGAGCGTGCCGGGGCGGAAGTTCTCCACGACCACGTCGCACACGCGCGCCAGCTCGAGGAAGACCTCGCGCCCGCGCGGGCTGCGCACGTCGAGCGCCAGGCTGCGCTTGTTGCGGTTGGTGACCACGGTGCCCGGGCTGGTGCGCGCCCACGTGTCCGACGTCCCGCCGGCCGGCGGCAGCTCGATCATGATCACGTCGGCGCCAAAGTCGCCGAGGATGGCCGCGGCGGCGGGGCCGGCGAGCCACTGGGAGAGATCGAGGACGCGGAGCCCCGCGAGGGCGCCGGCGGCGACCGGCTCGACTGATTCGACCGGGGCGGGCGGCCGGGTCGGCGGCGCCGGCGCGCGCTGCATCGCCCCGCGCACCGCCGCGGTGTGCTCGCCGAGGCGCGGCGCCGGCGGCGGATCCGCCGCGGGCGTCCGCGTGAGCTTCGGCACCGCCCCGGGCGCCACGAACGCTTGCCCTCCGGTCGACGCCAGCTGGAGCAGCGCCTGGCGCGCCTTCACGTGCTCGTCGGCCAGGATGTCGTCCACCGACCGCACCGCGGTGCCGGCGACGCCGACCGCCGCGAAGCGCGCCTCCACCTCCAGCTGGTCGCGCCGGGAGATCCAGTCGCCGACCAGCGCGTCCGCCGCCGCGCGGTTCTGCAGCCGCGCGGCGCTGGTGGCGAAGCGCGGGTCCCTCGGCGCCTCCGGCGCGTCGATGGCCTCGCAGAGGCGCGCGAAGGGCTGATCTCCGGCGCCCGAGACCGCGACCCAGCCGCCGTCGCGCGTGCGATAGACGTTGGCCGGCACCACCACCGGCGACTCGGTGCCGAGGCGCGTCGCCACCTCACCGGACCGCGCGTGGCGGACCACCACTTCCTCCTGCAGCCGGAGGCCCATCTGGTAGAGGCCGATGTCGACCACCTGCCCGTGCCCGCGCCGCCGCGCGTGGAAGACCGCCATCAAGAGCCCGCTCGCGCCCTGGATCGCGGTCCAGCCCTCGGCCAGCGGCACCGTCACCGGCAGCGGCGCGCGGTCCGGGAAGCCGGTGGTGAACTGCACGCCCGAGAACGCCTGGGCGATGCGGTCGTCGCCGCGCTCGGCGGCGAGCGGCCCGGTCTGGCCGAAGGGCGAGATGCGCAGGAGGGCGAGGCGCGGGTTACGCCGCTCGAGCTCGGCCGGCGCGAGGCCGGCCGCCTCGAGGCGTCCCGGCCCCAGGTCCTCGATCAGCGCGTCCGCGGAGGCGAGCAACGTCGCGAGCCACGGCTCGCGCGCGAGGTCGGCCGACTCGGCCTGCACCGAGAGCTTGCCGCGGTTCTCGGACTGGAAATAGAGCGAGTCCTCGCCGGGCAGCGCGGGGCCGCGCTTCCGCATCGGCGAGCCGGCGGCGGGCTCGACCTTGACGACGGTGGCGCCCAGATCGGCGAGCAGGCCGCCCGCCATCTCACCGGCGAGCGTGTGCGTCAGCTCGACCACCAGCACGTCGGCCAGCGCGCCGCCCCGAGCGCCGCCCGGCAACCCCGCGAGCCGCGTCACCGCGGGCGCCTCACGCGATCCCGAAGATGCGCGCCGCGTTGCCGTAGAGCCATTTCTCCTTCACCGAGTCCTTGAGCGGCAGGCCGAGGTACTCGTCGATCAGCGTCTCGTACGGCTGCCCCACGAGCCCGGCCGAGAGGCCGACGAGCACCTTGTCCTGGATCAGCGTGTTGCCGAACTGCATCAGCATCTCCCACCCCGAGCCCGGCTGGCCGAGATAGCGCCCGCGGTGGGCCGAGGTGTCCATGTGCAGCTTCGGATGCCGCCGCACCAGCGCCACCATCTCGTTCACCCACGGCCAGCCGCCGAGGCCGCCGATGATGGTGAGCTCCGGGAAATCCATCGCCACCTGGTCGAGGTGGCGCGGGTGGCCCAGATCGTACGGGCGGTCGTTGGCGTAGTTCATCGACGAGTAGATGCGCACCGGGATGCCGAGCTCGGCGGCCTTGGTGTAGAGCGGGTAGTAGCGGCGATCGCTCGCGGGCAGGCAGTCGACCAGGGCCGAGACGCCGAGGGCGCTGAAGCCCTCGTCGCGCACGAGGCGCTCCAGCTCGCGGACGCCGGCCATGCCCCGGTGCGTGTTGACGCTGATCCGGGCCAGGCCGAGGAAGCGGTCGGGATAGCGGCGCAGCAGCGCGGTGGCCTCCTCGTTCGAGACGCCGAAGGGCACCGAGCGGACGATGCCGAGCCCCGCGAGGTGCTTCACGTAGGCGTCCAGGTCGGTCTTCGGGCGCGGGTCGTTGCCCTCGCTGCGCGAGCGGAAGATGCGGCCGTAGTTGGCCATGCCGTAGCCGGGCTGGCCGGCGGCGGCGGGCGGGGCGGCCGCGGCGGCGGTCTTCTCGTGCTCCGCCCCGTAGGGGACGCTGCACTCCATGTCGATGATCTTGAGCTCTGCCTTCATGTGATGCCTCCCGCGCCGGCCGAGTGCCTGCTTCGCGGGCGCGCCGCATACAGTACCGCGATCACGGCCATCTTGACAGTGCCGCCCCCGCGCCGCAGTATCCCGGCATCACCCGGAGCTCGGCCATGCCCGGCATCCCCGATCGGACCAAGGAGACCCCGTGAAGACGATCCTGACCGCGCTGCTCGCGATCTTGCTGCTGATACCCGCCCGGGCGGGCGCGCAGACCGTGCTCCGCATCGGGCTCAACGACGATCCCGACGCCCTCGACCCCACGATCAGCCGCGCCTACACCGGCCGCCTGGTCTTCGCCGCGCTCTGCGACAAGCTCTTCGACGTCACCCCGGATCTCAAGATCGTGCCCCAGCTCGCCACCGGCTACGAGTGGGCGGCGGACCGCAAGTCCATCGTGATCAAGCTGCACCCGGGCGTGCGCTTCCAGGACGGCGAGCCCTTCAACGCGGAGGCGGTGAAGTTCAACATCGAGCGGCACCAGAACACCCCGGGCTCGTTCCGCAAGTCGGAGATCGCCGAGATCCAGTCCGTGGAGGTGGTGAACGACCTCACGGTGCGCTTCCACCTCTCGCAGCCGCTGGTGCCGCTGCTCGCCGCGCTGACCGACCGCGCCGGCATGATGGTCTCGCCCAAGGCGGCCAAGGCCCTCGGGGACAAGCTGGGCACGCAGCCGGTCTGCGCCGGCCCCTACAAGTTCATGCAGCGGGTGGCCCAGGGCAAGATCGTGGTGGAGAAGGTGGCCGACTACTGGGACAAGAACGCCTTCTCCGTCGACCGCATCGAGTTCGTACCCATCACCGACTCGAGCTCGCGGCTGGCCAGCCTGCGCTCCGGCGATCTGCAGATGATCGAGCGCGTGTCACCCACCGACCTGGCCGAGATCCGCGGCGACTCGAAGCTGAAGGTCGTCGGCGTCCCGGAGCTCGGCTACCAGATGATCCCGCTGAACGTCGCCAACGGGCCCAGGAGCAAGACGCTGGCCGACGTCAAGCTGCGCCAGGCGCTGGACCTGGCCATCGATCGCGACACGCTGGTGAAGACCGTGTTCAACAACGAGTACATCGCGGGCAATCAGTTCATCAGCCCCGAGAATCCCTACTATGACAAGAAGGTCCCGGTGGCCAAGCGCGACCTGGCCAAGGCGAAGCAGCTCCTGAAGGACGCGGGCCAGCCCAATCTCACGTTCACGCTGGTGGTGCCGCCGGAGCGCGACCGCCAGGAGGCGGCGCTGATCTTACAAGCGATGTGGGCGGAGGCCGGCATCATCGCGAACCTCCAGACCCAGGAGAACGTCACGATGCTCCAGTCGGGGCGCAAGGGCGACTTCGAGGCCTACTTCACGTTCTGGAGCGGCCGGCCCGACCCCGACGGCAACGTCTACACCTTCTCGACCTGCAAGGGCGCGCAGAACGACATGCACTACTGCAACGCCGACGTGGACGCGCTGCTCGTCAAGGCCCGTCAGGTCGCGGATCCGGCCGAGCGCAAGAAGCTCTACGACCAGGCCACCGAGATCATGGCCCGGGAGGTGCCGCGGCTGATCCTGTGGCACCGGCGCGTGTTCACCGGACTCAGCGCCCGGGTCCAGGGCTTCACGCCCTACCCCGACGGGATCATCCGCTTCCGGGGCCTCAAGCTGAACTGAGGCGCCGGCGGCATGGCGCTCTGGCTTTACGTGGCGCGCCGGCTCGCGGTGCTGGTGCCCACGCTGTTCTTCGTCTCGGTGCTGATCTTCTCGCTGCAGCAGCTCCTGCCCGGCGATGCGGCGGTGGCGCTGGCCGGCGAGGAGAACGACCCGACCGCGGTGGCCGCCATCCGCGCGCGGTACCACCTGGACCGACCGGTGCCGGTGCAGTACGGCCTCTGGCTCGGCCGGGTGCTGGTGGGCGATTTCGGCGAGTCGCTGCGCAGCCGCATCCCGGTGCGCGAGCTGCTCGCCTCCAAGCTGCCGGTCACGGTGGAGCTGGCCCTCTGCTCGATGCTGATCGCGCTGGTCATCGGCATCCCGGCCGGGATCCTCTCGGCCACCCGCAAGGGCACGATGGTGGACGTGGCCGCCAACTTCCTCGCGCTCTCCGGGCTGTCGGTGCCGCACTTCTGGCTCGGCATCATGCTGATCTTATTGTTCGCGGTGCGCCTCGGCTGGCTCCCCGCCTCCGGCTACGTGCCGCCGTGGGAGGACCTGCGCCAGAACCTGACCACCATCCTGCTCCCCTCGGTCGTCCTCGGCACCGGAGTGGCCGGCGTCATCATGCGCCACACCCGGAGCGCGATGCTCCAGACCCTCGGCGCCGACTACGTGCGCACCGCGCGGGCCAAGAGCGTGCCCGAGCGCCTGGTGGTGCTGAAGCACGCGCTGCGCAACGCGCTGATCCCGATCATCACCCTCGGCGCGATCGAGTTCGGGCGGCTGCTCTCGGGCGCGGTGCTCACCGAGCAGGTCTTCGCCATTCCCGGCTTCGGCAAGCTGCTGGTGGACGGCGTGTTCAATCGCGATTATGCCGTGGTGCAGGCCGTCGTCCTCGTCTCGGCGAGCCTCTACGTGCTCCTGAACCTGGGCGCGGACGTGCTCTACTTCCTGGCCAACCCGCGCCTGCGGGGAACCACGTGAGCGCGAGCGGGGCGGCGGCCCTCGGGGCGCCCGCGGTGACTGTGGCGCGACGCTACAAGGCGGTGCGGCAGCTGGCGCGGCGGCCCGCCGCGATCGTCGCGCTCGCGGTGGTGCTCGGCTTCATCGTGGTGGCGCTGGCCGCGCCGCGACTGGCTCCGTACGATCCGAACGCCATCGACTACCGCGCCCTCCGCAAGCCCCCGTCCGCCGCGCATCCCCTCGGCACCGACGAGGTGGGGCGCGACGTGCTGTCGCGCCTGCTCTGGGGCGCGCGGGCGTCGCTCCTGGCCGGTGTCGTCCCGGTCACCATCGCGGTCGCGCTCAGCGTGCCGCTTGGCCTGCTCTCGGGCTCTGTCGGGGGCTGGGTCGACGGGCTTATAATGCGCGTCAACGACGCCATGCTCTCGATCCCGTTCCTCATCGTGGCCATCGCGCTGGCCGCGTTCCTCGGCCCCGGCCTCG
>DATGBR010000224.1:0-8319 GCA_035312605.1 Candidatus Methylomirabilota bacterium | reverse complement strand
CGGCTGGCCGGCTCCGCCGGCACCGGCGGCGAGCGCACGGTGGCGATGCTCGGGGTGCAGCTGGCCGGTCACCTGCCCGCGGTGTGGATCGGCCTCGGCGGATTCTGCATCGGCCTGGTGCTCGTGATCCTGGGCGACCGGTCGCACCGGCGCGTGGTGCGGCGGCGCGGCGTCTCCCGTCGGTTCCGCTCCTCTCGCGCGGGAGTGCTCTCGTCGCGCGGGCGGCCGCGCTAGCGGGCGGCCGCGCGCTCCAGCTGGCCCAGGCGGTCGCGCGCCGCGGCCAGCACGAGCGAGACGTGGACGCGGCACTGGTAGGCGTCGCGCTGGTGCTGGAGCGGCAGGCGCCGGGCGAGCCCCTCGATCTGCTCGCGCAGGACCTCGAGCCGCGCGATGCCGGCGCGGAGCACCGCCGGCGCGGCCGCCGCGTCGATGCCGGTCTCCGCGTCGCGCAGGAGCGCGTAGTGGCGCTCGAGGATCCGGTTGCCCCGCCAGCGGAGCACCCAGGGGAGGATCTTGAAGAGCGGCACCCACACCGCGACGAGCGGGAGCAGGATCACGCGGAGCTGCACGACCCAGCGCAGGGCCCAGTAGGGCAGCACGCGCGACATGAAGGATTCCCCGCGCTGCAGGAACGAGTCGGCCGCGTCGTGCAGCGGCAGGTCCACTCCCTCGCGCGTGGGAAAGCGGAGCGGCGGGTCGATGAGGCTGCCCGCGCCGTGCACGTCGCGCGCGACGTTCAGCAGCTGCTCCACCACCCGCGGGTGCAGCGTCGCCCGGCACACGAGCAGCGCGGCCGGCGCCATGAGGGTGGTCTCTTCCCGGGGCAGGTCCGCCTTGAGGTCGAGCAGCCCCTCGGTGAGACGCACCGGGGTGAGGTAGCGGAAGTTGCGGGCGAAGGCCACGTCGCGCGTGAAGCTGAGCAGCCGCACGTCCGGCCGGCGCAGCAGCGCGGCCACGTGGACGTCGCGGTACGAGGAGACGAAGAAGGCGGCGTCGATGGTGCCCTCCTCGAGGCGCCGGCGCGCTTCCATCGACGGCAGGCCGAGGATGGTGTCGCCGCTGGTGGGCAGGCCCAGCTCGGTCAGCAGCTCCCGCGCGGTGGCCTCGGTGCCGCTGCCCGGCGCCCCGATCGCGATGCGCCGCCCCGCCAGCGACGCGAGGCCGTCGGTCACCGGTCGCCCACGATAGAAGATCCAGAGCGGCTCCCGGTACAGCGCGGCGATGCCGCGCAGGCGGCTCTCCGGATCCGGGACGAGCTGGTAGGTCCCGCCCTGGACGAAGGCCACGTCGGCCTTGCCGCGGAGCAGGCGCTGCAGGTTCTCGAGCGAGCCCGCGCTCGACTCTAGCTCGACGCGGAGGCCCTCGTGCGCGAGCCTCCGCTGGTACTCGCGCCCGACCGCGTCGTAGGTGCCGCCGGGCTGGCCGGTGACCAGCACGATTTGGCGGGGCGGGAACGGGTCCATGTAGAGCAGGCTCAGCGCGACGACCGCGACGGTCAGCAGCACGGCCACGCCCACGAGCGCGAGCCGCCTCCTCACCGCCGGGTGAACTCCTCCTTGATGACCCGCAGGCGCGACGGATCCGCGAGCAGGTCGACCGCGCTCAGCGCCATGAGCTTGGCCCCGGCCAGGAGGCCCACGCGCGCGGAGGGCGCCGTGGCGGCCGTCGCGAACTCGCGGGTGTGGATCGCGGTGCCGAGCGCGGCGATCTGCACCCACGCATGAATGGTGGGCGTCACCTGGCTCACGTTGCCGATGTCGGAGGAGGCCAGGCGGTCGGGCGCCGCGGGCCCCTCGGCGAGCCCGCTCGCGCCCAGGTTGGCCGCGAACACGTCGAGCAGACCCTGGTTGCGCCGCATGGGCTCGTAGACGTCGGGATGCCGGGTCACGGTGAGCCGGGTGGCGGTGGCGAGGGCGGCCGCCTCCGCGCACGCGACCACGCGCCGATGGAGGGCCCACATCGCCTCGAGGCTCGGCCCGCGCACGTTGAAGTCGGCCACCGCCCGCTCCGGGATGATGTTGCCCGCGATCCCCCCCTCGGCGACGACGCCGTGGATGCGGCAGTCAGGCCGCATCTGCTGCCGCAGCATGGCGACCCCGTTGAAGGTGGCGACGCACGCGTCGAGTGCGTTGACACCCTCCCACGGATCCACCGAGGCGTGCGCGGCCCGGCCCTCCCACTCGAACGTGACCCGGGCCACCCCGAGCAGGTCCTGGTGGAGCAGGGTCCGGTCGAAGCCGTGGATCATCATCGCCGCGTCGACGTCCCGGAAGAGCCCCGCCTCCACCAGGCAGCCCTTGCCGCCGCCACGCTCCTCCGCGGGCGTGCCGATCACCACCACGCGGCCGGACGGCAGGCCGTCGCGCGCGGCCATGAGCGCGGCGCCCGCGCCGGCGCCGGCGGCGGCGATGACGTTGTGACCGCAGGCGTGGCCGACTCCGGGCAGGGCGTCGTACTCGCACAGGATCGCGAGCGTGGGCCCCGGGCCGGTCTCGAGGCTCGCCCGGAACGCAGTCGGGATGCCGCCCACCCCGGCCTCCACCTTGAAGCCCTGCTCGGCGAGGAACCGTCCGACCCGGTCGGCCGCGTGGGTCTCCTCGAAGGCCAGCTCGGGGTGGGCGTGGATGTCGAGCGACAGCGCGGTGAGCTCGTCCCCCAGCCGCTCCACCGCGTCCGCGACGCGCCGCTTGAGGGCGTCCATGCGGCCACCACGATACCATGACCCATGCGCACCCGGGCCGGATGGGCGGGCCGCCTCGCGATGCTGGTGATCGTGGCGGCGGGGATCTGGATCGGCGTCCTAATCTGGACCTGGCCGTCGGTGGGCCGCCTCGCCACCGCGCGCCCCAGCACCACCGCGTTCATCGAGCAGTACCGCGCCGAGCAGCGCGCGGCCGGCCGATCGGATCGGGTGGCCTGGACGTGGACGCCCTACGCGGCCATCTCCCCCGCCCTCAAGCGGGCGGTCCTCGTGTCCGAGGATGTCAACTTCTTCTCGCACCGCGGCTTCGCGCTCGACGAGATGCAGTCCGCGCTGGAGGACGCCCTGCGCGACGGCGAGCTGCCGCGAGGGGCTTCCACGATCACCCAGCAGCTCGCCAAGAATCTCTGGCTCTCGCGCTCGCGCAACCCGATCCGGAAGGCCCGGGAGGCCCTGCTCACCTGGCAGCTCGAGCGCCAGCTCTCGAAGCGGCGCATCCTCGAGCTCTATCTCAACGTGGTCGAGTTCGGGCCGGGGATCTACGGGGTGGGCGCGGCCAGCCAGCGCTACTTCGGCAAGGCGCCCGCCGACCTCGACGACGGCGAGGCGGCCCAGCTCGCCGCGGTGCTGCCGAGCCCGACCAGCTGGCGGCCCGGCTCGGCGAGCCCGACCTACCGTCGCCGGGTGGCGGCCATCCAGCGGCGGATGGAGCGCGCCGCCTTCCTGTGGAAGCTCATCTGATGCGCGCCTGATGCGCTCCGGGGCGCCGCGAGCTCAGAGCAGCGCGAGCAGCTCGGGGAGCGCGGCCAGCCGGTGGTCGGCCTCGCCGAACTTCTGGTGGAGGGTCTGCGCGCAGGGAACGACCGCGCAGCGCATGCCCGCGGCCTTGGCCGCGAGGAGGCCGTTGCGCGAGTCCTCGACGACGAGGCACGCCGCGGCGGGGACGCCCAGCCGCTCGGCGGCGGCCAGGAACACGTCGGGGGCGGGCTTGCCGCGCGGGACCTGGGTGCCGGAGACCACCGCCTCGAAGAGCGGCCGGAGCGACAGCGCGGCGAGGTTGGCGTCGATCACCGGCAGCTCGGCCGAGGAGGCCAGCGCCATCCGGTAGCCCGCGGCGCGCACCCCGCGCAGCACCTCCGGGACACCCACCATCGCGATCGGTCCGCGGGCGATCTGCTCGAGCATCCCCTCGACGTACCAGTCGGCCAGCGTCTCCCCCGATTCCGGAAGCCGGTGACGCGCCCGGAGGATCCGGCACGAGTCGAGCGTGGTGCGCCCGAGGAACTCGGCGTTCTCCTCCTCCCCGTACGGGAGCCCGTGGCGGGCCATCACCCGGCGCATCGCCTCGAAGCCTAAGGGCTCGGAGTCCACGAGCACGCCGTCCATGTCGAAGATGACGGCCTGGAGCTTCACCGAACCGGGATGGCCGGGACGGGCTCCGCGGCGCCCTCCTCCTCGAGCAACGCCTTCACCGCGGCGCGGTCGGCCGGGGTCGCGGGTGAGAGCGGCGCCGCGGGCCGGCCGTTGCCAATCCCCCGCATCGCGCACGCGGCCTTGAGCGCGGCGAGCCAGGGCCCCTGCCGGTACAGCACGGCCAGCGCCGCGATGCGCCGCTGGAGCTCCGCGCACCGCGCAGCGTCGCCACGGTCGACCGCGGCCTGCAGCTCGACGAAGAGCGCGGGGACGACGTTGGCGAGGCCCGGCACCATGCCGTCGGCCCCCTGGAGCAGGCTCGCGGCCGCGAGCGACTCGTGCCCCTGGAGGACCCGGAACTGGGGACGCTCCTCCTTGATCGCGAGGAACGTCTGGAAGGCCTCGAAGTCGCCCGCCGAGTCCTTGATCCCGAGCACGCGCCGATCCCGCGCGAGCGCCCGCACCGTCGCGGGCGGCAGCACGTGGTGCGTGCACTGGGGGATGTTGTAGAGCAGCGCGGGCAGCGGGACCGCGGCCAGCACGTCGCGAACGTGACGCTCCTGGGCCGCCGCGTCCACCCCGAAGTAGTAGGGCGACCCGACCACCAGCGCGTCGGCCCCTTCCCCGGCGGCCTGGCGCGCCGCCTCGATCGCGGGCCCGGTGCCGGGCATCATCACGCCCGCCAGCACCGGCACGCGGCCCCCGGCCACCCGCACCGCCTGCCGGATCACCGCGCCGCGCTGGGTCGGCGTGAGCCAGGCCCCCTCGCCGCAGCCCCCCAGCATGAAGAGCCCGGTGCACCCCGCGCCCACCACGTGCTCGACCAGGGCCGCCATCGCGTCCGGGTCGGGGGCGGCCGCATCGTCGAGCGGCGAGATCAGTGGCGGAACGATCCCGTGCAGCACCCGCTCCCACTGCCATCCACCCGCCGGCTTGTCCAATAACGCGGCAGTCTTGCCATTGTCTGTCATGCCCGGAGCATAGCAGAGTGGCCTCGGGGCCTGCCCTGAGGTAGGCTCTAGCGACAAGGAGGGCCCCAGCCCATGTTCGGTCTGCGCAAGCGCAGCATGCCGTCCGCCGAGGAAGCGCTTCCGGGACGCCGGGAACGGATGCCGGTGCCCGATACCCACTTCGTCAACGGCGCCCGGCTCGAGCCGCCCTTCCCGGCCGGCATCGAGCGCGCGGTCTTCGGCCTGGGCTGCTTCTGGGGCGCGGAGCGGAAGTTCTGGGAGGTGCCGGGCGTGTACACGACCGCGGTCGGCTACGCGGGTGGCCACACCCCGAACCCGACATACGAGGAGGTCTGCAGCGGCGCCACCGGCCATACCGAGGCGGTGCTGGTGGTCTTCGATCCGGCCAAGGTCTCCTACGAGAGCCTGCTGCGGGTCTTCTGGGAGAACCACGACCCGACCCAGGGCATGCGGCAGGGCAACGACGTCGGGACCCAGTACCGCTCGGCGATCTACTGCTACGGCGACGCCCAGCGGCGCGCCGCCCTCGCCTCCGAGAAGGCCTACCAGGCGGTGCTCGCGAAAGCGGGCTACGGGGCCATCACGACCGAGATCCGCGAGGCGCCCGAGTTCTACTACGCCGAGGACTATCACCAGCAGTACCTCGCCAAGAACCCGTGGGGCTACTGCGGCATCGGCGGCACCGGCGTCGCCTGTCCGGCGGGCCTCGTGCAGTCGGCGACGTCGTCCTAGGCCGCTCGATCGGATGCGCCCTCGGACCCGACCCGCGATCCGCGCGGCCGTCGCCGCGCTGCTGGGGATGTGGCTGGCCGGCTGCTCCCTCGCGAGCAGCACCGGCGCCACCGCCCCCGCCGGCATCACCCAGCAGCTGCTGATCCGCTCGCTCGAGCGCGCGCTCGGGGACATCGATCTGGCCCGCATCGGCGGCCGCCCGGTCGCGCTCGAGGTCGGGGTCCAGGCCGGCAACGAGGGCTTCGTGAAGGACTTCGTGACCACGTGGCTCAAGGCCCACGGGGTGCGGATCGCCGGGGACTCGCCCGAGCTCAAGCTCAAGCTGTTCGTCGCGGTCTACGGAACCGACCACGATCAGACCTTGATCGGCATCCCGGCCTTCCAGGCGCCGGTGGTCAACGTCCCGGTGCCCGAGCTGGCCTTCTTCAAGTGGGTGCGCAACCGCGGCCAGACCGAGCTGCGGCTCTGGGCCTTCGACGGCAAGGGCGACGTCATCGTGGACGCGCCCCACCCCGGGGTTGGGCGGTCGAAGTACGACGACTTCACGGTCCTGCTCTTCTTCGGCTTCTCGCGCTCTGACGTCGACAAGCGCGGCAACTGAGGTGACGGTGATGGCTCGAACGCGTCTCGTGCCGCTCTGCCTGCTCGTCCTGCTCGGGGCCGCCTGCGCCACGCCGGCGCCCGACACCCTGCGCAAGATCCGCGAGACCGGGAACGTGACCCTGGGCTACCGCGACTCCTCCCCGCCGTTCTCCTCCCTGGGCGACGGCGGGAAGCCGGTGGGCTACTCGATCGATCTCTGCACGCGCGTCGTCGGCCAGGTCCAGGCCGCAACCGGACGGACCGATCTGAAGATCACGTGGGTGCGCGTGACCCCGGAGGATCGCATCGCGGCGGTCGCGGACGGCCGCGTCGACCTCGAGTGCGGCTCCACCACCGCCAGCCTCTCCCGCCAGGAGCAGGTCGACTTCAGCTATCCGACCTTCGTGGACGGCGGCAGCCTGCTGGTGGCCGCCGACGCGGGCCTGCGGACCCCCGCCGACCTCGCGGGCAAGCCGGTCGCGGTGATCCCCAAGACCACCACCGAGGGCGCGCTCGCCGCGTGGCTCGCCCAGCAGGGCGTGCAGGCCCAGATCATCCCGGTGCGCGAGCACGCGGAGGGCTTCGCGGCGGTGGCGGAGGGCCGGGCGGTCGCCTACGCCTCCGACCGCACGCTCCTCATCGGCCTCGGGCTCCGCTACCAGGGATCGCGGCGCCTCGTGGTGCTGGACGACTTCCTCTCTTACGAGCCCTACGGGCTGATGCTCCGCCGCAGCGATCCCGCCTTCCGCCTCGCCGTGAATCGCGCGCTCGCGCAGGTCTATCGCTCGGGCGAGATCGTGCCGATCTACAACCGCTGGTTCGGGGACTGGGGGCCGCCGAGCCGCCTGCTCGGCGCGATGTACCTGCTCAACAGCGTGCCCGAGTGACAACCCCCGCGGGGTCGCCCGCGGCATCACCCAGCGCATCAGAAGACGCGCGCCCGCTGGAGGGCCTCCTCGTCGTCGATCTCACCCGCGTCCTGGCGGGGCCCTACTGCACGCGCCTGCTCTCGGACCTGGGCGCCCGCGTGATCAAGATCGAGCGCCCCGTCGAGGGCGACGAGATGCGGCGCAACCCGCACCAGATCGAGACCGGGCGCGAGGACCAGTCCACCTACTTCGCGCGCGTCAACGCGGGCAAGGAGAGCGTGGCCGTCGACCTCAGCCGGCCCGAGGGTCGCGAGGTGGTCCTCGGGCTCGCCCGCCACGCCGACGTCTTCATCGAGAACTTCGCGCCCGGGGTGGTCGGCCGGCTCGGCCTCGACTATTCGGCGGTCAACGCTGTTAAAAGCGACGTTGTGTACTGCTCGATCTCGGGCTTCGGGCAGACCGGGCCCTGGCGCGAGCGCCCGGCCTTCGCCCACATCATCAACGCGGCCTCGGGCATGATGGCGCTCGAGCAGGGCGACGAGGCCGCCCCGCGCGCCTCGAACCTGCAAGCCGCCGACGTGCTGGCCGCCGCCCACGCCATGGGCGCCATCATGGCCGCGCTCTGGCGCCGGGCCCGGACCGGACGGGGCGCGCACCTCGACGTCTCGATGCTGGAGGCGCTCGTGGGTGCCGACAGCGTCACCTTCGCTTCGGTGCTGAACGGCGGCGAGGAGCACGGCAACCCCCGCCCCGGCATGGTCGTGCACCGGGTCGGCGGCCGCTACATGGCGATGCAGATCGTGGGCGCGCCCCGGCTCTGGGAGCGGCTGCTCGCCCTCATGAAGCGCCCGGAGCTCGGCCGCGATCCCCGCTTCACCTCGTCGCTGACCCGTCGCCGGAACTGGCGCGAGCTGCGCGCGGTCATCACCGGCTGGCTCGACACTTTCGCCTCTGCGGACGAGGCCCTGGCCGTGCTCACCGAGGCCCGGATCCCGTGCGCGCCGGTGCTGCGCCCCGCGGAGGTGATCGCGCAGGAGCATCTGGCCGCGCG
>DATGBR010000223.1:0-3173 GCA_035312605.1 Candidatus Methylomirabilota bacterium | reverse complement strand
CCCCTTTCCTGATACTGCTTTCTTGACGCTATCGGGGCTCGTCGCTGGCCGCCCGGAGGCTCTCCTCACGGATCAGCCCGAGCACCTCGCGCTTGAGCTCGTTGAAGCGCGGCGAGGTAGTCGCCTCGAGGGTCCGGGGGCGCGGCAGGTCCACCGTGAGCCGCGTCTTGATGCGCCCGGGCCGCGCGGTCATGACGCAGACGGTGTCGGCGAGGAGAAGTGCCTCCTCCACGTCGTGGGTGATGAACAGGACCGCCTGCTGGCGCCGCTCCCACACCGAGAGCAGCAATTCCTGCATGACCGAGCGGGTCTGGGCGTCGAGGCTCCCGAACGGCTCGTCCATCAGGAGGACCTCGGGCTCCATGACCAGCACGCGCGCGATCCCGACGCGCTGCTTCATGCCGCCGGACAGCTCGGCCGGGTAGTGGCGCTCGAACCCGCGCAGGCCCACCTGCTCGAGCAGGGCGTCGACCCGCGGGCCGTAGTCGGCGGCGGCCACCCCGCCGGTCTTGGGGCCGAAGGTGATGTTGTCGAGCACGGTGTACCAGGGGAAGAGCGCCGCCTCCTGGAACACCACGCCACGCCGGGGATCGGGACGGCTCACCCGCTGGCCGCGAAAGAGCACCTCGCCGCGGGTGGGCGCGTCGAAGCCCGCGACCATGTTCAGCAGCGTGGACTTGCCGCAGCCCGACGGCCCGAGAACCGCGGTGAACTCCTCGGGCGCGATCGCGAGGTCGATGCCCTCGAGCGCGACCAGCCGGCCGACCCGCCCGCTGAACTCCTTGAAGACGCCCCGCAGGTCGACCACCGGCTCAGGCATGCCGCTCGAGCGTGCGCCAGCGCAACACCACCTGGGAGGCGCGGAGGATGACCTGATCGGAGACGAAGCCCAGCAGGCCTACCGAGAACATGGTGGCCACGCAGATGTCCATCCGGCCGACGTAGTACGCGTCCCAGAGCACGTAGCCGAGGCCCGACTTCACCGCGATCATCTCCGCGACGATGACCGCGGTCCACGCCACCCCGATGCCGAGCCGCAGCCCGGTGAAGATGGACGGCAGGGCCGACGGCAGCACGACCTTCAGGAGGACGGTCCGCTCGCCCGCCCCCAGCATGCGCGCAGCCCGCAGGAGCAGGAGATTCGTGTCGCGCACCCCGTGGGAGGTGTTGACTGCGATGGGGTAGAAGGCCCCGAGGCCGATCAGGAACAGGGCGCTCGCGTCGTAGATGCCGAAGACCGCGATGGCGAACGGCAGCCAGGCGGTGATGGGGATCGGCCGGAAGAGCTGGATCGAGGGATCGACCACGCGCGCCACCAGGCGGTTCCAGCCCACGAAGATCCCGAGGGGGATGGCCACCACCGCGGCGAGCAGGAACCCTTCCAGGACCCGGCGGCCCGAGTAGAGCACGTTGGCCACCCAGGTGCCCGAGTAGGGCGAGAGCGACCGGGTCGGCGCGCCGAAGATCCACCGGCGCCACGACTCGAGCACCTGCGCGGGCGCGGGGATGATCCCCTCGGCGACCCAGCGCTGCTCGACCGCAAGGTACCAGACCCCGAGGAGCAGGACCGGCAGGATCAGGAAGAGAGGGACGCGCCGGCTGCCCACGCCCGACCGCGCCCCGCTACTTGCTCTGCCCGAGGTCGGCCGCGCTGCGCCCGGTGGCGCGCGCGAGAAACTCGTAGGTGTGATACTGCGCCACCTCGCCCGAGACGTCGCGCGCAATGACCCCGTTGTCGAAGAGGAACTTCGCGATGCCCTTGATCGACTCGAGCGGCAGCGCCACGTCGAAGCGGGTGTAGCGGATGGCCTCCGCGGTGACCGCCTCCGGCAGCCCGGCCTTCTCCGCGTAGATCTTGGCGAAGCGCTGCGGATCGGCCTGGGCGATCTTCACCACGTCCACATAGGCGGAGACCAGCCGCTGCGCGGCCTCGCGCTGCTTGTCCATGAAGCCGCGGTTGAGCGCCAAGACCGCGATGAGCCCGCCCACCGTCTTCGTGGCGTTGTGGGTGATGGTCGGGTACTGGGCCCAGCCCTCGGTGATGCCCTGGGCGCAGAACGGATGCCACACTACCGCCAGGTCGATCTCCTTGCCCTGCAGCGACTTCAGGTAGTTGCCGCCGCCCCCCATGATGTTCACGATGCGGAGCTTGCCGTAGTCGAGGCCGTTCTCCTGCACCGCGGCCGCGAACTTGAGCCACGAGATGGAGCCGGCCCCGATCCCGATGCGCTTCGGGGCGATCCCGGCCCAGTCCTTGACGTCCTCGCCCTTGCGGACCAGGAGGCAGTCGTTGCCGGAGCCGACGCCGGCCACCCCGATCATCGACTTCGCGCCCTGGCCGAGGCCCAGGATGATGTCCTGGGGGCCGAACGCGGCGATGTCCAGATCGCCCGCGGCCAGCGCGGTGCGCTCGTCCGCGAAGCGCTGGAAGATGACCTGCTCGACCTGGACGTTGTACTTCGCCGCCTCCTCGGGCAGGAGCCAGAGCGGCGACAGGGCGGGCACGTTCGCCATCCCCTGCTTCACCTTGACCGGGGCGGCCAGCCGGGTCCGCGAGGGGTCCGACTGGGCCGCGGCGGGAGTCGGCGACGCGGCGGCGGAGAGAACGGCGAGCAGCGCGAGCGTCGGGCCGAGGCGGCGGACGTTCATTCGTGGGCTCCTTTCGCGAGCACGTTGCGTAGAATGCGCGATGGGAGGAGCCTTAGGCAAGCATGGAAATGAGCATTCTGAAGCGCCTGATCGTGGGCGCTCCCATGCCTCTCGCCCAGGCCCGGCACGAGCGGCTGTCGAAGACCGTCGCCCTCGCGGTCTTCTCCTCCGACGCGATGTCGTCGGTCGCATACGCGACGGAGGAGATCCTCCTGATCCTGGTCCTCGCCGGCACCGCGGCGGCCCACCTCACGGTGCCGATCGCGCTCGCGATCGCGGGGCTGCTGGTGGTGGTGAGCGTGTCGTACCAGCAGACCATCCACGCCTACCCGAGCGGTGGCGGCTCCTACATCGTGGCCCGCGCCAACCTCGGACCAACTGCGGGCCTGGTGGCGGCGGGCGCGCTGCTCATCGACTACGTGCTGACCGTGTCGGTGTCGGTGGCCGCGGGGGTGGCCGCGCTCACCTCCGCGGTGCCGTGGCTCCTGACCCACCGCGTGCTGCTGGGCGTCGTGTTCACCGCG
>DATGBR010000222.1:0-9871 GCA_035312605.1 Candidatus Methylomirabilota bacterium | reverse complement strand
GCTAGCAGGCTACGGAAAAACTAGGTGATCTGCGCATCTCTGTCCACATTCGGGTCGGGGGTTAGCGCGTCTCGTGGGCTTGACCCGGCCCGAACGCCGCAGCGACGAGCCGGGAATGGCGAGCGCGGGGGTTCATGGTGGCTGCGCCACGAGCCGCCGCAGCCGAACCAGGTTGTAGACGGCCAGTCCCAAGGTAAACATCCAGCCCACGCGGGCGACGCCCCGATGGCGAGTCTTGCGCAACAGGCCGATCATCTTGAGCCAGCCGAAGATCTCCTCGATCCGCTTGCGGTGTCGTTGGCTCGCGTGGTAGCTGGCGTGCCGCGTGGTACGGCGATCGAGCGCACTCCGCCGGTGCGTGGTGTGCTGCGCGATGTGCGGGGTCACCGCGAGCCCGCGGAGGGCGTCGACGAAGTCCCGGGTGTCATAGCTCTTGTCCGCGCCCAGGGTGGCGCGGGCGGGCAGCCGGGTGGCCATCGCCAGCGCCTGGTCCCGCTCCGCGAAGCCCGTGGCCGGCGTCAGGCTGCCGTCCACGGCGAGCCCATGGCGGTTCTCCATGAGCACGTGCCCCTGGTAGTAGAGCTTGGCCTCGTGGGCGTCCCCCTTGCGAAAGAGCCGGGCGTCAGGATCCGTGGTGGAGGCGTGGGTGGCGTTGCTCCGGCGCTCGCCATGGAAGTTCACGGTCGGATTGCCGGGGTCATCGGGCGGCGGCGCCGGGGGCATCCCCTTCGGCTTGAAACTCTTCAGACTGGCCCACGCCTCGATGAGGGTGCCGTCGACCGTGAAATGCTCGTCCGAGAGCAGCGCGCGCTGCCGGGCCTGCGCCACCACGCGGTCGAAGAAGGCCCGGGCGATGTCCCCCTCCAGCAGCCGCTGCCGGTTCTTGGTGAACACGGTGGCGTCCCAGATCGGGTCGTCGGCGCTGAGCCCCACGAACCAGCGAAAGAGCAGGTTGTAGTCGAGCTGCTCCATCAGCAGGCGCTCGCTTCGCACGCTGTAGAGGATCTGGAGCAGCAGGGCGCGCAGCAGCCGCTCCGGGGCGATCGACGGCCGGCCGACCTTCGCGTAGAGCCGGGTGAACTGCGGCGACATGTCCCGCAGGACCTCGTCGACCATCATCCGCATGGACCGCAGGGGATGGTCGGCCGGCACCCGCTGCTCCAGGGGGATGTAGCTCCACACCGAGGCCTGCTGCTCGTCGTCGCCGCGCATGCGCGCCTCCTCGAGAAGAGTTACGCGCATCGTAGCCGAACTCTCATGCCGACCCGCCATCCAATGTCGGGTTTTTCAGCAACCTGCTAGCTCACTCCCGGCTCGAGGAGGGTGAGGGTTCCGGCGTCGGCGTCCAGCTCGGCGAGGCAGCCGACGGGCAGGGTGGCCTGATCGTCGGTGTGGCCGATCATCACCCCGCTGACGGTGGGGATGCCGAGGGCCCGGAAGCGCTCGGCGAGGATCTCCTCGAGCGGACGATTCTGCAGGAAGAACGGCGAGGGATCGCAGTCCGTGAACTTGCCGAAGACCATCCCGGCCACGCCGTCCAGCGCGCCGGCGAGCCAGAGCTGGGTCAGCATGCGATCGACCCGGTAGTAGGCCTCCTCGACGTCCTCGAGGAACACGATGCTGCCGCGCAGGTCGGGAAGGTAGGGGGTCCCGATCAGATGCGACATCAGGGACAGGTTGCCGCCCAGCAGCCGCCCGCGCGCCTTTCCCGGCACCAGGGTCACCACGCGATGGTCCCAGTCCACCTGGCCCTCGCGCCGCTCGAACGGAGGCGGCTCGGCCAGGCACGCGGGTGTCTCCGCGTGCCACAGCACGCGGCGGAGCGCGCCGAGGGTGTAGGGCGTGAAGGCCCGCCAGGCCACCGGGCCGTGAAAGGTCACGAGGCCCACGTGGCGCTGGATGGCCATGTGCAGCGCGGTGATGTCGCTGTAGCCGATCAGGGCCTTGGGCTTGCGTCGAATCAGCTCGTAGTCGAGCGCGGGCAGGAGGCGCGAGGCGCCGTAGCCGCCCCGCACGCACCAGATCGCGTCCACCGCGTCGTCGGCGAACATGGCGTTGATATCGCGGGCGCGGTCCGCGTCGCTCCCGGCCAGGTAGCCGTCCCGGTCGCGCAGATGCGCACCGGATCGGACACGGAAGCCGAGCGACTCGATGGTCTCGGCGGCGAACCGGATGCGGTCGGGCTCGTTGGGAGCCGAGGACGGCGCCACCAGCCCGATGGTCTGCCCGGGCGCGAGGCGGCGCGGCTTGATGAGCGGCATGGCTCGATCTTACCCCGCCTTGACTTGCCCGGGAGAGCGCGGCTAGTCTCCCTCCACTCGCCGCCATGGAGACGCCACCCCGATGAGCCCGACCAAGCGCACCGCGATCCGGGCCGGCTACATCCTCGCCTTCGACGGTCGCGGCCACCGCCTCCTGCGCGACGGGGTCGTGGTGGTGGAGGGCGATCACATCCTCGCGGTCGGCCCGCGCTTCGACGGCACGGTGGACGAGACCGTCGACGCGCGTGACCGCGTCGTCACCCCCGGGCTGATCTCGACCCACGCCCACATCGGCGGCTCGCCGCTGGACCGCTCCTTCATCGAGGATCGGGGGAATCCCCAGTTCTGGTTCTCGGGCCTCTTCGAGATGCTGCCGGTGCGCAGCGAGGCGCAGGACGAGGAGGGCGGGCGCGCCTGCGTGGACTTCTCGATGCCCGAGCTGCTGCGGGGCGGGGTCACCACCGTGATGGAGATCGGGGGCCAGGGCGAGTACGTGGTGGAGCGCGCGGCCCACTTCGGCCTCCGTGTCTACGTGGGCCAGGCCTTTCGCTCCGGGCGCTGGCTCACGCGGGACGGCAAGCGCGCGGAGTGGGAGTGGAGCGAGGAGCAGGGGCGCGAGGGCCTGCGGCGCGCGGTGGACTTCCACGCCCGGCACGACGGCGCCCACGGAGGTCTCGTGCGCTGCTTCTTCGCGCCGGCCCAGATCGACACCTGCACCCCCGCGCTCCTAAAGGACGCGAAGCGCTTCGCGGACGAGGCCCGCGTGCCGTACCAGGTGCACACCGCGCAGTCGGTGGTGGAGTTCAACGAGATGGTGGCCCGCCACGGCAAGACCCCCATCGCCTGGATGCGCGACCTGGGCGTGCTCGGCCCCAACACCATCCTGGGCCACGCCATCATCATCGGCGGCTCCTCGTGGACGAACTACCCGGCCGGTGACGTGGCGATCATGGCGGACGCCGGCTGCTCGGTGGCCCACGCGGTCTGGGTGTTCGCGCGGCGCGGGGTGGCCATGGAGTCGTTCGCGCGCTACCGCGCCGCCGGAGTCAACCTGTCACTCGGCACCGACACCAACCCCCAGAGCGTGATCGAGGCCATGCGCTGGGCCGCGGTGTGCTCGAAGATCGTGGAGCGCAACACCGAGGCCACCACCGCCGCGCACGCCTTCGACGCGGCCACCCTCGGCGGGGCGCGGGCGCTCGGGCGCGACGATCTCGGGCGCATCGCGCCGGGGGCCAAGGCCGACCTCGTGCTGTGGCGGGCGACCTCGTGGCGGATGACTCCGCTACGCGACCCGATCAAGAACATCGTCTACAACGCGGCCGACGAGGACGTGGACCGCGTCTACGTCAACGGACGCCTCGTGGTCGACGGGGGCAAGGTCCTCGGCGCGGACGACGGGGCCATCTTGGGCGCGCTCCAGGCGGCGGGCGAGCGCATGTGGCCGCGCATGGCCAAGTCGGACTGGGCGGGACGCAGCGCGGACCAGCTCTCGCCCCAGACCTACCCCGACTGGGACGCCTAGGCGGCGCGCGCGTGGCGGTCAGCCGGAGAGGAGCCGGAAGGCCGGGACCGCGAGGGCCGCGAAGACCTGGCCGAGGGGCACGTCGTCCTCTCCGTACCAGCGCGCCTCGTGCAGCAGGTTGAGGACGCCGAGGGTGCGGCCGTCGTGGACCACCGGCAGGTTGAGCACCGAAGCGCAGCCGAGCGAGGCGATCAGGGCGTGGTCGAAGAAGACCTCGCGGATGTCGTCCGCGGTGTAGCCGATGTAGGGCTGGCGCTCCTCGAAGAGGCGCCGCGCCCACGGCGTCGGGGGCACCGGCTTCCGCCCCCCGACCGGGTAGGCCTCGGGCTGGTTCGTGTAGCGCCGCTCCGATTCGCGCACCGCCGGATGATGGAGCAGGCACGTGAAGAGCTTGTGGCCGAGCGTGGCGGCCACCGCCGCGTCGAGCGCCCGGAAGGTCGCCTCCGGCTCGCCCGAAGTCCGAACCGTCGCGGCCACCGCGGCCAGGTGCGGCAGCGGATCGACCCGGGCTCGCCGGCTCATGCCGCACCCTAGCATGGCCGGGCCGGCACGCGAGATCATCGGGTAGGGCTAGCGACGCCCCTTCAGGAGCCAGTCCACCGCCGCCGCGCCGTCGGCGCCCTCGCCCTCGGACGCTCGGGGCGGGTCGGCGGGCCGGGTCGCGGCCGGAGCGGCCGGATTTACGGGCTGCGGCGCGCGCGCGGCGTCTTGCGGCCGCGCCCCGTTGTCCGCCGCGCCGTTCCCGCGTCCGTTCGGCGACGCGGGCCGCGGGAGGGCGGGCTCGGTGGCCTGGGCGCGCGCGGGCTCCGGTCGTGCCGCCGGTCGCACTTCGGGCGGCCCAGAGGCTGCCGGCCTGGCCGGGGTGGCGGACGTGGGCGGTGCGGCGGCGACCGGTGGCTTCGCGGGCGGGGCCCCGAGCGTCTTCGGCTCGGGGCCCGGGGGGTTGCTCGCGACGGCGGGCTTGGACGGCACGCGCTCGGCCGCCGCGTCTCCGCCGGCCGCGCTTCCGGACGTGCTCTTCACGCGCGGCTCCGCGCGGGTCGGACGGCGCGGCCCTTCGTCCACCAATAGCTGCACGGTGCGGGCGAGCCGCTTGCCGTGAGCGATCTGGTACACGACCTTGACCTGGCCGCCCGGGCGAATGTCCTCGAACCAACCCTCCTTGGAGCCGACCATGATCCGGGTGTTGCGGGTCACGAGCAGCGGCAGCACGCCGCCACCGAACGGACCGGAATTGACGTGAATGGTGTTGGCTTCCACCTTGGAGATCCAGCCGATCGCCTCGCCGTCGACCTGGTCCCGGTCCGCCATGGCGGTATCCGACGGATCGGCGGGCCAGAGCATGAAGATGACCACGGCCAGGAGCGCGATGCTCCCGACCGCGGCCGCCAGGGAGAGAAGACGGTTGCTTCCCGGCACCACGTGCCTAGTCGTCAAGGAGCCCCTTGATGGCGTTGAAGACCGGGTTCTCGTTCTGTCCGGACTTGGCGGGGCTCGCGGTGCCGGCCGGTGCGGCGGTCCCGACGTACTTCCGCACGCAGTCGTACTGCTCCCAGCCCTTCAGCGGATAGTTGAGGTCGACGACCTTCCACTTCGAATGGCCGTTCTGCAGCAGCCAGCTCATCTGCCGCGAGATGGTCTGGGCGAAACGGCCCACGTTGTCGCAGTCCTTCCGGCGGAAGTCGAATGAGACCAGCACCGCCTTGACCGCCACGCTGCTGACCGGGGTCCGCTGCCACTCGTAGGCGTTTGCGGGGATCTCCGCGCGCGGATAGAACTCGGTGATGCTCTTGTTGGTGATCGGGATCAGCTCGAGCCCGTCCTTCTCGGCGACGTCCTCCTTGAGGAGCTTCACCGGATAGCCCGCCACGTAGAACATCGCGTCGATGCGCCCCGCCTTGAGCTCGCCGAGCGCCTCGGAGGTGTCGATCGGCACCATCTCGCTCGGGGCGACCTCGGAGAGCTTGAAGAGCAGGCGCGCGGTCAGGTACGTCCCACTGCCGTCACGACCGATGGCCACCCGCTTGCCGGCCAGATCGTCGAAGTCGCGGATGCCCTTGCGGCCCAGTACGTGCACTTCCTCGTTGTAGAGCGGGAAGACCATCCGCGTCTTCTTGGCGATGCGCTGCAGGACCGGGTCCGACTGCACCCGGGCCACGAAGGCGAGCACGTCGGACTGCACGATGCCCATCTGCACGCCCGGCCGCTGGTAGACCGCGAAGACGTTCTCGATCGAGCCCTTCGACGTGTGAACCGTCAGGTTTACCCCGGTGGGCTTGGTCAGCTTCTGCAGGTCGAGGCCGAACTGGTAGTACGTGCCCTTGTCGCTGCCGGTGATGATCCCCATGTCCTCCGCGGCCGGACACAGGCTTGCGGCGATCAGGATTAGTAGGATGGCTACCGAGCAATGAATGATGAACTTCGTCACTGGCGTGTCTCCTCTAGGCGAAAGTTTCCCCCACCGCTTCCACGGGGCAAGCGCCGTACCAGTCGCCGAAGTCAAATGAACGCGGTGAGTTAGCCGCCAACCGCGAGACCGTGCATCGTGAGCACCCTGCACTACTGGATAATTCCCTACCCAACGTGGCCGCTCGGACCACCCCCCGACGACCCGCCGTGGGCGTCGCCGTCGGCCCGGGCTCCGGATAGGGAAGCGCGGGTCGCAAACATGCCACACGTCCTCGGGCGAGTCAACTCTGACAACGCTACGCGTCAATCCCTTGCGCGCGCCCGGCCGGCGGCGTAGAGTCCCGCTTCCGGAGGAGTGACAATGCCCGAGCGTCCGCTGCCGACCGAGCAGGAAGTGCGCGCGCTGATCCACGATCGTCGCAACTGGGGACGGTGGGGGAAGGACGATCAGCTCGGCGCGATCAACCTCATCACGCCGGCCAAGCGGGCCGCCGCGGCTCGACTCGTCCGGAGCGGCCGGAGCGTCTCGCTGAGCCGCCCGTTCCCGAAGGAGCCGGGTCTCAACAACGCGCTGCCCGCGCATCACTACATGCGCGCGCTGCCGCGCGGCAAGGGCGGTTTCGCGGCCGACTACTACGGCATCTTCTACCACGGAGTGGCGTCCACCCATCTCGACGCGCTCTGCCACACGTGGGACGAGCACGCGATGTGGAACGGGCGCGATCCGAAGAAGGAGATCACCTTCGACGGGGCGACCTTCGGATCGGTCGAGCACTGGGCGGAAGGCATCCTCACCCGCGCGGTGATGCTGGACGTGCCGCGCCACCGCGGGACGGAGTCGGTGACCGAGGCGCGGCCAGTGCACGGCTGGGAGCTGGAGGATATCGCGCGGGCCCGCGGCCTGCGCCTCGAGCCGGGCGACGCGGTCTGCGTCTACTCGGGCCGCGAGGCCTGGCAGGCCGCGAACCCGGAGCGGCCCTACGGACGCCCCTTCGGGATCGGGCCCAACGAGCGTCCCGGCTTGCACGTCTCCTGCCTCGAGTTCCTGCGGGACCACGACGTGAGCGTGCTGGTGTGGGACATGCTGGATCACCTGCCGGTGGGCTACGACATTCCCTGGGCCGTGCACGCCGCGCTCTTCGCCTACGGGGTCGCCCTCGTGGACAACGCGCTCCTCGAGCCGCTCGCGCGGGCGTGCGTGGAGGAGCAGCGCGACGAGTTCATGCTGATCGTCGCGCCGCTCGTGGTGGTGGGCGGGACCGGATCCCCCGCGAACCCACTCGCGGTGTTTTGAGCGTCAGTCGATCCGGTACTTCCGCTCGGCCCCCGGGGCGAGCGCCATGCCGTGGCCGGGCCGGTCGGGGATCAGGAAGTCGCCGTGGTCCATCACCGGCATCTGGGCGAAGAGATCGTCGGGCACCCAGTCGATCCATTCGACCAGGAAGCCGTTGCTGAGCGCGCCGGCCACCTGCAGCGAGAGCTCGTGCACCACGTGGGGCGAGACCGCGATCTGGTGGGCGGCGGCGAGCCGTCCGATCTTCAGTGTCTCGCTGAAGCCGTTGGCCCGGCAGATGTCGGGCATCAGGTAGCGGGCGGCGCGCCGCTCGATCAGGTCCCGGAACTCGAAGCGCGTGTAGTTGTTCTCCCCGGTCGCCACCGGGATGTCGATCCGGGCCGCCACCTCCGCGCAGGCGGCGAGATCGTCGGCCAGCACCGGCTCCTCGTACCAGACGAGATCGAGGTCGGCGAGCAGGCGCGCCTGTCGGATGTTGCCGAGCACGTCGAGCTTCTGGTTGACGTCGACCATCAGGCGCACGTCGTCGCCCACCGCCTTCTTCACCGCCTCCACCCGCGCCCGGTTCGCACGCGGATCCGGATGGTGGATCTTCATCTTGTAGTAGCGGCAGCCGCGCGCGACGTAGGCCTGGGCCTCGCCGATCAGGTCCTCGAGCGCGTAGCTGGGCCAGCCGCCGCTGCCGTAGGCCGCGACCCGGTCGGTCACCGCGCCCCACAGCTTGTAGAGCGGAAGGCCCGCGGCCTTGCCCGCGATGTCCCAGAGTGCGATGTCGAGCGCGCTCAGGGCGTACGCCGCGATGCCCTGCCGCTTGATGCCGCGGTCCGCACGATACATCCGCTCCCACAGGCGCTCCACGAAGAGCGGGTCCTGGCCGATCAATAGCGGGGCGAGGCGCGTCACCAGGTAGGCCTGGATGGACTCGACGCCACCACCGCCGAACGCGAGCGTATAGCCGAGCCCGGAGACGCCCTCGTCGGTGTGGATGTGCGCCACCACGAGGCTGTGGTGGGGAAAGTCGAGCGCGATCGGCTTACGAGTCGGAATGCGCAGGATGGCGGTGTCGACGGCGGTGATTTTCATGGCCGCATCCTAGGGCGGCCGGGCGCAAAAGCGCAATGGGGCCCGGTGGGTAGCCAGTTGCCCTGACTGAGGCCACTGCCGTCTCACCCCAGAAGGCGCCTTCCGCGCAATTGCTGCCGGCGTCAAGTCTGTCGATGCAACTACCTGAAGTGGATATGATTTTTGGCCATCTTCGCGTGGCACGCGCTTCGCTTGGCCTTCACGAGCATGAGGCGCTCGTCGGGCCCAGAGTCTGCCCCGCCGCGGGGGCGAAGGATCGCGATCGTGCTGCTGATCCTCTTGCTGATCGCGCTGCCTCTCTATCTATGGCCGCTACGGGGAGGCGGGAGCGGGCTGCCCGGCGCGGCCGCGCTCTCCGGGCCTCCGCGTGACCCGCGCGATGCGACGGCGGTAGCGCACCTTCCCGCCGACGTCTGGGACGGCTTGATGGACGAGGGGCGAACGGGCCCGAAGGGTGACACGAGGCATGTGCCCGGGAACCTCACTCGGATTGCCCGGCTCGAGGAGGTGCCCGGCGCCGGGCCGCTCGGCATCGTGTCGAGCGGTACCTCGCTGTCCTGGCCGCGCGACACTCTGCCGCGCCCGTTCACTGCGCTCAACGGCGACAGCCCGGATCAATCGACCGGCACCAGCGACTCACCGCCCGCGCCCGTGCAGTTTCTCTCGGTGCCACCTGGAGGCGAGGGCACGGGCTCCGGGAGCGGGTGGGGTGGCGGCACTTACTCGGGCTTGCCGAACAACCTCGGCCCGTTCAATGGCGGCGGCGGTGCGGGCGGGTCGGGCGGCGGCGGTCCGCTGTTCTTCAGTGACCCGGGTGATCCGAGCGCGCCGGCGCCCACTCCCGAGCCGGCGACGATTCTGCTGATCGGATCGAATGTCGTGCTGCTCGGCGCCGCGTCGTGGAGACGCTTTCGCTCTACAAAGGAAACCTAGCCTATCGGGTGACAAAAAGTGGAGCCCGCGGCAACCAGCTTTTGGCTTGAAGCCCTCCTCAGTTGGGCATAAGTGCATGCCAGCATTGCAGTCCTTCGATGGCATACCCGTTGCGTAGTTCCCCGTTTGTAGCGCAAATCCTTCGAGGAGTGCAAACAGTGAATGTCCTAGTGCTTGACGAGACGATGGAGCTATCGGCGCCGATCCACGGGCTTGCGAGCATCTGTGGCTGGGAGCCGCATTTCGTAGGGTCGCTGCACGAGCTGGAGCAGGCGGTGCAGGCGCACGGGCGGCCGGCGCTGACGGTGGTGAACCTGCAGCCGCCGCTGACGGCGTGGGAGCTGGGGCAGCGGCTGCGGGGGCTGG
>DATGBR010000221.1:0-2113 GCA_035312605.1 Candidatus Methylomirabilota bacterium | reverse complement strand
GCCTTCGCGTCGCGGTACGCCTCGAGCGTCTTGTGGAAGTCGAGATGGTCCTGGGTGAGGTTGGTGAAGACGGCCACGTCGAACTCGATGCCGTCCACGCGCGAGAGGGAGAGCGCGTGGGACGACACCTCCATCGCGACGCCGCCCACTCTCGCCTCCACCATGCGGGCCAGGAGGGCCTGCAGCTCCAGCGCCTCGGGCGTGGTCTGGCTCGCTGCCTCGGCCTGGTCCCCCACCCGGTACTGGATGGTCCCGACCACGCCGGTGGGCCGTCCACCCGCGCCGAGGAGCGCCTCGACCAGCAGCGACGTGGTGGTCTTGCCGTTGGTGCCGGTGATGCCGATCACGCTGAGGCGCCGCGACGGATGGCCGTGATACGCGTCCGCGAGCCGCGCCAGGGCCTCACGCGAGGAGGGCACCAGGACCCGGGCCGCCGCGCTGCCCGGCAGGGGATCGGCGCCCTCGGCCACCACCACCGCGGCCCCGCGTCCGAGCGCGTCGGCGGCGAACTTCCGCCCGTCCTGCTTGAAGCCGGGGATCGCCACGAAGAGCGCGCCCGCCGCGACTTTTCGCGAGTCGTAGGCCACGCCGGTCACCCCGGCAGGGAGAGAGCCCACCACCATCTTGTCCGGCAGCGCGTCGAGCAGCGTGGTGGTCGGCATCACGGCTGGAAGCTCGCCGCGAGGGCGGCGCTCGGTCGCCCGGCCGTGGGCGCGAGGTGCAGCCGGCAGACCGTGCCGGGCGGCAGCGGGGCGCCGGGGAGCGGGAACTGGCTCGTCACCACGCCGCGGCCGGTGATCTCGAGTCGCACCCCGTGCGGGGCCAGGGTCTCCATCGCCTGCCGGAGCGAGAGGCCGCCGAGTCGCGGCATCACTCCATCTGGCTGAGCTGCCGACGCGGGGGCGGCGTCCGCGGGGCCGGCCGGCACCGCGACCGCGTCGAGCGCGGGACCTTCTGCACCAGCGCCGGCCCGCGCGCGCTCCGGGGTGGCGCGGGCGAGCTCCGCCCGCACGATCGGCACCGGGCTCGAGTCGCGCGGCGCCACGTTGAGGTAGCGCAGGGCCTCGCGGCCGATCGCGGCGAAGATGGGCGCCGCCGCCTCGCTCCCCCACTTCTCGTTCTTCGGCTCGTCGAGCAGCACGATCATGGCGAGGCGCGGATCGTCGGCGGGCGCGAAGCCCACGAACGAGAGCACGCCGGGAGCGCGCGAGTAGCGCCGGGTGGCGGGGTCCATCTTCTGGGCGGTGCCGGTCTTGCCCGCCACGTCGTAGCCGGGGATGGCCGCGTTGTGCCCGGTGCCGTTGCGCACCACGTTCACCATCATCTCGGTGAGGGTGCGCGCGGTCTCCGGGCTGATCACCTGGCGCACCGGGGCGGGCTCGAACGAGCGGATCTCCCGTCCCTGCGCGTCGAGCACCGCGCGGATGATCTGCGGCTGCATGAGGCGCCCGCCGTTGGCGATGGCCGCAAAGGCCGTGACCATCTGGACGGCGGTGACGGAGATCTCCTGGCCGATGGACATGGTGGCGAGCGAGAGGGCCGACCACTGGGGCGGGGCACGAAGCTGGCCGCGGCTCTCGCCCGGCAGGCCAAGCCCGACGGGCTGGCCGAAGCCGAAGCCGGTGATGTACTTGTAGTAGCGCTCCTTGCCCAGCTGCAGCCCCGCCTTGATGGAGCCGACGTTGGAGGAGTTCTGCAGCACCTCGCTGAAGGTGAGCCAGCCGAAGGGCTTCCAGTCGCCGATCACCGCGGTGGCGATCTTGATCTTGCCGTTCTCGCCGTAGAAGCGGTCGGTGGGTCGGACCACGCCTTCCTCGAGGGCGCCCGCGGCCATGATCACCTTGAACGTGGAGCCCGGCTCGAAGGGGTCGGTGATGGCGCGATTGCGCCGCTCCTCGTCCGTGGCCACGCCGAAGGCATTCGGATTGAAGGTCGGCCGGATGGCCATGGCGAGGATCTCGCCCGTCCGCGGGTCCATCATCACGGCCATGGCGCCCTTGGCCCGAGTGCGCCGCCACGCCGCGTCCACTTCCTTCTCGGCGAGGTACTGGATGGTGGCGTCGATCGTGAGCATGATGCCCTGCCCCGCGACCGACGCCTTGAGCACGATGGG
>DATGBR010000220.1:0-16055 GCA_035312605.1 Candidatus Methylomirabilota bacterium | reverse complement strand
GGCGAGGCGGCGGAGCGTGGGCAGGCGCGCCTGGGGATCGTCCCAGTAGAACGCCGCGAAGCCGTCGATGCTGATGACGATGGTGCGGCGATTCACGGCGCGGAGGCTCAGGCCGTCGCGGGGGCGGCGGCCCGCGCGCGGGCGCGGTACGTCTCGAGGTTGCCGCCCGACTTGAGCTTGCCGGGCAGCGGGTGGCCGACCACGCGCTCGGCGAGCTGGCCGGCCTCGATCATCGCGTCGAGGTCGATGCCGGTGTGGACGCCCAGCTCCTGGCACAGGAAGATCACGTCCTCGGTGGTGACGTTGCCGGCCGCGCCCTTGTGGGCCGCGAACGGGCAACCGCCCAGGCCCGCCACCGCGCTGTCGAAGCGGTCCACGCCGATCTCGAGCGCGGCGACCACGTTGGCGATGGCGAGCGCGCGCGTGTCGTGGAGGTGGAGCTTCACCGGGATCTCGGGCCAGCGCGCCCGCACCGCGCCCACCAGCCGCTTGATCTGGAGCGGGTTGGCCCAGCCCATGGTGTCGGCCAGGCTGATGTTGCCGAGCCGCGAGCCGCATCCCACCGCCTGCGCCTCGACCTTCTCGATGACGCCGATCACCTGGGCCGACGTCACGTCGCCTTCGTAGTTGCAGCCGAAGGCGGCCATCACGCCCACGTCGATCCAGTCCATGCTGAGGGCCTGGTAGCGTCGGGCCCAGCCGGGCAGCTCGGCGATCTTCTCGTCCACGCTGCGGTTGGTGTTCTTGCGCGTGAAGGTGTCGGTGGCCGCCACCCCGAACATGGGACGCAGCGCGAGCGACTCGCGCAGGCGCGCCGCCCGCTCGAGGCCGGCCTCGTTGAGCCAGATCGCCTCGTAGGCCACCCCGGGTACGCGCTTGATGCCGGCCACCATCTGATCGGCGTCGGCCATCTGGGGCACCCACTTCGGGCTCACGAACGAGGTGAACTCGATCGTCCCGACGCCGGTGTCGGACAGCGCGTCCACGAGGGAGATCTTGGCCGCGAGGGTAATGTCGCCCTTCTCGAACTGGAAGCCCTCGCGCGGGCCCACTTCCTTGATGTGCACGTGCTTCGGCATGTCGCTCATATGACCCTCCGTGACGCGAGCGCGTCGATGTCGTCCTTGTCGAGGCCCAGCTCGGCCAGCACCTCGCGAGTGTGCTCGCCCAGGCGCGGGGCGGGCCGCCGCAGTCCCATCTCGAACGCGCTGCTGTGCACCGGCAGCTTGGGCAGCTTGGCCGGCCCGCGGTCGGGCAGGGGGGTGATCATGAACTGCCCGGACGCGTTCAAGTGGGGATCGTCCACCAGCTGGTCCGGCCGACGCAGCGGAGCATACGGCACCCGCGCCTTCTCGAGCCGCTCCGACAACTGGGCGCTCGAGTGGCGCGCCATCTCCTGCGCGATGCGGCCGGGCAGCCAGTCGCGCGCAGCCACTCGCTTGGCGTTGTCGTCGAGGCGCGGATCGGCCAGCAGATCATCGAGGCCGAACTCGGCGCAGAAGCGCTCCCAGTGACCGTTGGAGGTGATGCCGATGAAGACCTGCTCCCCGTCGGCGGCGGTGAAGAGCTGGTACACGCCCCAGCCCATCCGCGTGCCCTGGCGGATCTCCGGCATCGGCACCGACGGCTGGCCGGTGGCCGCGTACTGGGCGAGCCACTGCCCGACCCAGAAGACGGTGGTCTCGAAGAGTCCCGAGGTGATCTTCTGGCCGCGCTTGGTCTCCGCGCGCTGGTGGAGCGCGGCGAGCACCGCGATCACCCCGTAGGCGGCGGCGCCCACGTCCACGATCGAGGCGCCCGCGCGCAGCGGCTGACCGCGGGGTCCCGTCATGAAGGCGAGCCCGGCGGACATCTGGGCCAGCTCGTCGAGGAAGGGGCGCGCCTCGTGCGGGCCGGGGAGGAAGCCTTTGAGCGCGAGGTAGATGATGCCGGGATTCGTCCGGGCCAGCACGTCGTAGCCCAGGCCGAGGGCCTCCACCGCGCCGTGCGCGAAGTTGTCGATGACCACGTCCGAGGCGGCCACGAGTCGCAGGAACAGCGCGCGGGCCTCCTCCGAGCCCTTGAGGTCGATCGCGATCGAGCGCTTGTTGCGGTTGAGGAAGTGAAAGTTGGCCGAGGTGCCGGCCGGCATGCCGCGCGACTGGTCGCCCTCGCCGGGGCGCTCGATCTTGATGACGTCGGCCCCCAGGTCGGCGAGCAGGAGGCCCGCGGAAGGCCCCGCGATGATGTGGCCCAGCTCGAGGACGCGCAGGCCCTCGAGCGGTAGCGCGCTGGTCATGTCGCCCCGCATTGTACTGCAACGGCGGGCCTCGCCGCGCCCAAGGAGGGGGTGCGTTCGCTCAAGGAAAACGACAAGATCGAGCGGAGCGGGCGCGCCCCGCCGAAAGTGACCCGGGCTTAATTCCCTCGGCAGGACAATTGAGGCGAAGCTCCGGAGCGCCAAGGAGGACAGCGATGCTGAGATTGCTCGTGATTGCGCTGGGGTTGGGAGCGGTCGTCGCCATGCCGGCTGCCGCGCAGTACCGGTACACGAACGACAAGGGCGTGACCAAGGAGGCGCAGTACAAACTGGACGTGCCCGAGCCGTACCGCGATGCGGCGGTCTGGGTGGGGCCGACCGGGGTAGGCAAGCCGGCCTTGAGCGAGGACCAGCGGAAGATCAAGGAGCGCTGGGATCCGGTGCAGAAGAAGGCGGACGACGCGAGGAAGGCGGACGACGCGTGGAAGGCGGCCGAGCGCCTGCGGGCCGCGCCGGCCCGCTAGTCGTCCGGCTGCTTGCCGGGTCCGCATCCCTCTGATACCGTCCGCGAGGTGACCGGCAAGCTCGATCGTCCGGGCGGCGCGCTGCATTTCGAGGTCATCGACGCCACGCCTCCGTGGGTGAGGGACGCGCCGCTCATCGTCTTCCATCACGGCATCGGGGCGACCGCCGACATCTGGGCCGAGTGGCTCCCCGCCCTCGTGGACCGCTTCCGGATCGCTCGCTTCGACACCCTCGGCTTCGGGCGCTCCGCCGTGCCCGGTCCCGGGTACGCGTGGTCGCTCGATGGGCTCGTGGAGGACGTGCTCGCGGTGGCGCGTGCCGCCGGCGGCGGGCCCTTCCACTTCGTGGGCGAGTCACTGGGCGGCACCGTCGGGTTCCTGCTCGCGAGCCGGCATCCGGAGGCGCTCCTGAGCCTGACCGTGTCCAATGCCCCCACCGGGGCGGATCCATCCAGCGCGCGCGGGAGTGGCGCGCGTTCATCGGGGCGAAGGGCATGACCGCGTGGGGCGAGATGATGACCCCGCTGCGGCTGGACAGGGCGCGGGTGTCGGAGGCGCAGTGGCGCTGGTTCGAGCGCGCGCAGGGCGAGGCGTCGCCCGACTCGGTCCTCGACCTCGCGGATCTGCTCATCGGCGCCGATCTCACGCCGGATCTGGGGCGAATCGGCGTGCCGACCCTCCTGCTCGCGCCCGCGCGGAGCCCCTTCGCGCCGCTCCCGGTGATGGAGGAGATCCACGCTGCGATCCCGGGCTCCGAGCTGCAGGTCTTCGCCGACGCGCGGCACGGGCTGCCCTGCTCGCACGGCCCGGCCTGCGGGCGCGCGCTCCGGGCGTTCCTCGATCGCCGCGCGCCCTTCGTCGCCTAGCGCATGCTCTCGCCCGCGTGTGCCGACGCGACCGGGGCGCTGCTCTCGGCGCTCCTCGGCGCGCTCGAGCGCGCGGAGTGGGTGCAGCGCCAGCTCTTTCCGCCCCAAGCGGGACGGCTCGCCCAGCAGCTCACGCCGCACGCCGAGCGTCTGTCCGGGCCGCTGGCCGGCTTCGAGGCCCAGGCGTGGCCCGACGATCTGCGATTCCTGCGCGAGCGGCTGGCCCAGGTGGCGCGGCAGGCTCTGGAGCTGATCGAGGCCTTCAGCGCCGCGGCCGGGACCGGCGAGCCGATCGGGCTCTACCGCGCGCTGCGGCGCCTCGGCCCGCTGCAGGAGGCGCTCTACCCGCTCTACCCGGTGCTGGGGCCGGTGAGCCGATGGTTCCTCGAGGCCGCCCGCCGCGGGGACGAGGATCTCGTGGAGCGCCTGCGCGTGGGCGCGCTCCGCGAGGACGGGGTGCGGGGCGGCATCCTGCACGCGCAGAACGATCGGGCCAGCCGCGGCGGGCTCTCGCTCTACGTGCCCGAAACGTCAGATGGCCGGAAACCGGCGCCGCTGATCGTCGCGCTCCACGGCGGCAGCGGCCACGGGCGCGACTTCCTGTGGGCCTGGCTCCGTAAGGCGCGCACCCGCGGCGCGCTGCTGCTCTCGCCCACCGCCCAGGATCGCACCTGGTCGATCATGGGCGGCGAGGACGTGGACGCTCCGCGGCTCGTCGCCGCGGTGGAGGAGGTGGCGCAGCGCTACCCGGTCGACCGCGCGCGGGTGCTGCTCACCGGCATGTCGGACGGCGCCACCTACGCGCTGCTGGCCGGGCTCGCGGAGGACACGCCGTTCACCCACCTGGCCCCGGCCTGCGGGGTGCTGCATCCGTACCTGCTGGCCGAGGGCGGCATCCAGCGCGCGCGGGGGCGGCCCATCTATCTCGTCCACGGCGCGCTCGACTGGATGTTCCCGGTGGAGACCGCGCGGATGGCGCGCCGGGCGCTCGAGGACGCGGGGGCGCGGGTGGTCTACCGGGAGATCGAGGACCTCTCCCACACCTATCCGCGCGACGAGAACGCGCGGATCCTGGACTGGCTGGGAGCGGCGGGCTAACCCTCGCCCTGGGGGTTGAGCCAGGGGCACACGAAGCGCTCCACGAGCGACACCGCCGCGAAGAGCACGATCGCCATCAGGGAGAGCAGGATCATCGCGCTGAACGCGACCTCGGTCTTCCAGTACGAGGTGGACGAGAGGATCACGTAGCCGAGGCCGCGGTCCGAGCCCACGAACTCGCCCACCACCGCGCCGATCACCGAGAGCGTGATCGCGACCTTCGCGCCCGCGAAGATGAAGGGCAGAGCCATCGGCAGGCGCACCTTCAGGAAGGTCTTGAAGGCGCTCGCCCGGTAGGAGCGGCTCAGGTCGAGCAGTTCGGGGGGAGTGGCCGCGAGGCCGGTGGCGGTGTCCACCACCACCGGGAAGAAGGCCACCAGGAACGCCACCACCATCTT
The DNA here is from genome assembly GCA_035312605.1 of Candidatus Methylomirabilota bacterium. GTDB lineage: Bacteria > Methylomirabilota > Methylomirabilia > Rokubacteriales > CSP1-6 > CAMLFJ01. Next base: position 10,930 of record DATGBR010000220.1, on the reverse strand, counting down.
CGGCATCTCGCCGTAGCCCAGGACCAGCAGCAGCACCGGAGCGATGGCGATCTTGGGCACCGACTGGGCCAGGATCACGAGCGGATAGATCGCGGCGCGGAGGGCCGGCGAGTAGACGATGAGCACCGCCAGGGGCACCCCCCCCACCATGGAGAGGGCGAAGCCGCCGAGCGTCTCGTAGAGCGTCACCCACGTGTGGCCGATGAAGCGGTAGCGCCACTCCCAGCCCTCGACGAGGATGGCCGACGGCGCGGGCATGATGAAGCGCGGGATCCGGAAGGCCAGCGTGGCCACCTCCCACGCCACCAGCGCCGCGAGCAGGGTCGCGGCGGGAATGAGGGTCTCGCCCAGGAGCCGGCGCACCGTCCTCACGGCCGCTCCTTCCGGCCCGAGAAGATCAGGCCGCGCACCTCGTCGCTGTGGGCCTTGAAGCGCGGGTCGAACTCGAGGGCCATGGTGCGCGGGCGGGGGAGGTCGACCGTGATCATCCGCGCCACGCGGCCGGGCCGCGGCGTCATCACGACCACGCGATCGGCCAGCAGGATGGCCTCCGGGATCGAGTGGGTGACGAAGAGGATGGTCTTGCGCCGCTCCTCCCAGATGCGCAGCAGCTCGAGGCTCATCTCCTCCCGGGTCAGCGCGTCGAGGGCCCCGAAGGGCTCGTCCATCAGGAGCAGGCTCGGGTCGGGCAGCAGCGCGCGGCAGATGGCCACCCGCTGCTGCATGCCGCCGGAGAGCTCGCGCGGGTACTTGGTCTCGAAGCCGGCAAGCCCGGTCAGCTCCAGCAGATCGCCCGCCGGCTTGCGGTACTGGCGCGGATCGAGGCCCAGCATCTCCACCGAGAAGAGGACGTTGTCGAGCACGCTGCGCCAGGGCAGGAGCACCGGCTGCTGGAAGACGAAGCCGACGTCCGGGAACGGCTCGCGCACCACCTGCTCGCGCACCTGGATGCGGCCGCTGGTCGGGGGCACGAGGCCGGCGACCAGCTTCAGCAGGGTGCTCTTGCCACAGCCGCTTGGCCCGACCAGGGTGACGAACTCGTTCTCCCCCACCGTGAGAGTGGTCTCGGCGAGGGCGTGGACCAGGTCGCCCGTGCGGGTGCGATAGGTCTTCGCGACGCCGTCGAGCCGGATCACGCGGAGGGCAAGGCCGCGGCGAAGCGATTGATGGGGAGCGGCGTGGTCACCGCGCTCCGGCATGCCGCCGCGACGTAGGGCGCCAGGCGCTCGGCCAGCGCCCACGCCTGGGCGCTCTGCGCGCGCTGGCGATCGGCCGCCGCCTGGGCCTGGGCGTAGATGCGGTCCTCGTCGACGGTGGTGACGCGGCCGCGCTCGAGCACGACCCGGCCGTCCACCAGCACGGTGTCGATGGCCCCGCCGGTCTCGGCGTAGACCAGCGCCTTGACCGGGTCGGCCAGGGGGCGCAGGAAGACCGAGTCCGCGCGTAGCAGGACCAGGTCGGCCTTGCGCCGGGGCGCCACCGCGCCCAGATCGCCGGCCTGGCCGAGCACCCGCGCGGTGCCGTCGGTGGCGAGGCCCCAGACGGTGTCGGCGTCGAGCCAGCGGGCGGTCTCGTGCGGAAAGCGGATCGTGCTGATGACGGAGGCGATGCGGAGGGCCTCGAAGAGGTTCTGGTTGTCGGCGCAGACGGAGCCGTCGGTGCCCAGGCCCACCGCGACCCCGCGGTCGAGCATCTCCCGCACCGGCGCGATCCCGCAGCCCAGACGCAGGTTGCTGCCGGGATTGTGGGCGACGGCGGCGCCCGCATCGGCGAGCATGCGCAGATCGTCGTCGGTGAGCCAGATCGAGTGCGCGCCCACGAAGCCTGGCCCGAGGATGCCGTGGTCGGCCAGGCGGGCCACGATGCTCTTGCCCCAGCGCCGCTGGCTCTCCACGGCCTGCACCTTGGATTCGGCCAGGTGGGTGTGGATGCCCACGCCGTACTCGCGGGCCAGCGCCGCGCAGCCGTCGAGGAACTCGTCGGTGGCCTGGTTCGGGATCGTCGGCGCGACCCCGATGCGCACGCGCCCGTCGGCCCCGCCGTGCCAGCGGCGGATGGCCCGCTCGGTGAGGCCCAGCAGCCCCTTCGTCGGCGCGGGCTGCATCTCCTCGACCGTCCGCCGCAGGTCGGCCGGCAGCTGCTCGGCCAGGCCCGGGACGGTCTGGTAGAAGACGACGTCGGCGACCGCCGGGGCCAGCACCACGCGCACCCCCACGTCGGCGTAGGCACGCACCACCGCCTCGAAGGCCTCGTCGGTGATGGCGGGCACCGCCATGTACAGGTCGTAGGCCGAGGTGCAGCCGGTCTTGAGCATCTCGATGGCGCCGATGGCGGTCGAGAGATACTCGTCTTCCGGCGTTCTGAATCCGTAGTTTGCCGCCGAGTGGGTGAGCAGGTCCTCGAGTGTCCAGTTGCCGGCCCGCCCCCGTGCCAGGTGGCTCGCCGCGTGGGTGTGAGCGTTGCCCAGACCGGGCAGCACGAGATGGGCGGAGGCGTCGATGACCGGGGTGCCTTCGGGGGCGGCAAGACTTGGCCCGACCGCGGCGATACGGTCACCCTCGACCAGGACGTCCGCCCGCGTGAGCGCGGCCGGCGTGCCGGCCAGGACCTGCCCTCCCCGGATCAGCAGAGCCATCGGATCCTCCGTGCGCCCGCGCCCTACTTCTTCGCGGGCAGCAGGTCGTTGGTGTAGATCTCCTCGAGGCCGACCTTCCGCTTCAGCTCGAGGTACTGGGTGTAGAGATCGCGGGTCTTCTCGAGCTGGGCCGGATCGAACTGGCCGACCGCCATCTTGCCGCTGGTGACCTCGCTCGCGTACACGAAGCGCGCGCCCACCTGGGCGGCGCCCACCGCGCCCTCCGGATCGACCTCGGGGTGCGACTTGACCACGTAGCCCACGCCCTCGTCGAAGTGCTTCTGCCGGAACGCGTAGTCGGCGCCCCTGAGGGTCGCGCGCAGGAAGGCCTTGAGTCCCTCGGGGTCCTTGGCGATGGTCTCCTCGCGCGCCACCAGCGAGGTCGAGGCCACGTCGAACCCGAGGTCGGCCCACGCGGCCAGCACCCGGATGTCCGCGTTCTGCTGCTTGGCGATCTTGCGGATCCGCGCCTCGTGCACCACGAAGAAGGGCACCGCGTCGACCGCGCTGCGGATGAGCGCGGGCGGCATCGAGGCCGCGTCCATGGTGACCCAGGTCACCGAGCCGGGCTTGAGCCCGGAGAGCTTCTCGAAGACCGGCCAGAGGATCTGGTGGCTGTTGCCCGGCGAGATCGCGAGCTTCTTGCCCTCGAGCTCCTTCGAGGTCTTGATCGGCGAGTCGCCGCGCACGAAGACGCCGTGCGGGGGCCGGCGATACCAGAGCGCGATGGCCTTCACCGCCACGTCGGTGTTGGCGCGGGCCGCGATGAGGGCCGAGATGTCCGCGATGCCGACCTCGCCCTGGCCGGCCGCGATGCGCTTGACCGTGTCGCCCGAGCCCTGGCCCCGGAGGATCTTCACGTCGAGGCCCTCGTCTCGGTAGTACCCCTTCTCCAGGGCGGTGTAGTGCGGGACGTACTCACCGGTCGGGACGAAATCGAGGATCAACGTGTACGGGCGCAGCGGCTTCTGCTGGGCGCCGCCGCCCGCGGGCCAGAGCAGCGCCGCGGTGAGGAGCAGCGCCCCGGTCAGGTACCGGGTCGGCGACGGGCGAGTGAACCGGGTCATCGGCATTCTCCGTGGTGGTGGCGGGTCAAGCCGCGCCGGTCTCGGCCGGGGGCCGCGCGGCGAGGTCGTCGAGGTGCGCGATGCAGTTGAGCATCCGGACGCGCCACGTGGCGGCGCCCGCGGCGAACGGATCGAGAATGGTGACCGCGGTGTTCTCCCACCGCTCCGGGACCTCCACGCCGTCGGGCAGGGTCAGGTGCCGGGCCGCGAGCGAGCGGCAGACGAGACCGTGGGTGACCACGGCCAGGTGGCCGGGGGTCGCGGCGGCGGCCGCCCGCACGAGGGCCCAGGCGCGGTCCACGCGGGCGTGGAAGACCTCCCAGGTCTCTCCGTTGGGTGGCGCGTAGTCCGGCGCGAACATGTCGAAGCCGGGGTCCGAGTAGGGCGTCCCGCGGATGTCCCCGAAGTTGCGCTCCTGGAGGAGCGGATCGTGACGGACCGCGGCGCCGGTGACGCGCGCGAGCTGCTCCGCGGTCTGGGCTGCGCGGGCGAGGTCGCTCGCCAGGATCGCGGTGATCCCCTCGCGCTCGAGCCGCTTGGCCAGCCGCTCGGCCTGCGCGAGCCCGCGCGGCGACAGCGGGTTGTCGGGGAGCTGGACGGTGCGCGACGCGTTGCCGAGCGTCTCGCCGTGGCGGATCAGGAAGATCGCCATGGGCGACCCGCCGGTCGCGCTCAGATCACCCGCTCGCGGCGCAGCTCCGCGACCTGGGCCGGGGCGTAGCCGAGCCCGGCCAGGATCTCGTCGGTATGCTGGCCGAGGCGGGGCGCGGTCCGCCGCACCGCCACCGCGGCGGCCGACATGCGGATCGGGGTGCGGATGTGGGGCACGCGGCCCAGCTCGGCGTCGTCGGCGTGGACGACCATCTCGCGGTGCTTCACCTGGGGGTCGGAGAAGAGCTGCGCGTAGGTGTAGACCGGGCCGCACGGCACCCCCGCGTCGTCGAGCACCTTGGTCCAGTGCGCGGTGGGCGCGGTGACGAGCACCGCGACGATCTCCTTCTCCAGCGCGAAGCGATTCTTGCGGCGCTCCGTCGCCTTGGCGAAGCGCGGATCCGCGAGCCACTCCGGGTGGCCGAGCGCGCGGGCGCAGCGCTCCCAGATGGACTGCCCGGACGCGCCGATCATCATGTAGCCGTCCTGGGTCTCGAAGCGCTGATAGGGCGCGTTCTGGCGGTGGCGCGAGCCCATCCGCACCGGCTCCACGTGGTCGGCCAGCCAGCCCGCGCTGGTCCAGGAGGAGAAGGCGACCGCGGTCTCGAGCAGCGAGCACTCGATCTTCTGGCCGCGCCCGGTGCGCTGCCGCTCGTAGAGCGCGGCCAGCACGCCCTGGGCGCCCCACATGCCGGTGCCGAGGTCGCAGATCGGCAGCCCCACCGAGGTGGGGGCGCCGTCCGGCTCGCCGGTGACGTGCATGATGCCGCCCATGCCCTGGGCGATCAGGTCGAAGCCTCCCTTCTCGCGATACGGGCCGTCGGAGCCGAAGCCGGAGAGCTGCGCATAGATCAAGCGCGGGTTCAACCGGGTCAGGATGTCCCAGCTGAGCCCGGCGCGATCCATCACCGTCGCGCGATAGTTCTCCACCAGCACATCCACCTCGGGGATCAGCTTGAGGAAGATCTCGCGGCCCCGCGCGCCCTTGTAGTCGAGGGTGAGGCTCTTCTTGTTGCGGTTGATGTAGCGGAAGTAGGGATTGCGCTCGGTGCCATCACCCATGCCTCGAGAAGAGTCGCCCGCGCCGGGCCGCTCGAGCTTGATCACCTCCGCGCCCATGTCGGCCAGGATCATCGTGCAGTAGGGACCCGCCATGTGCTCGGTCATGTCGAGCACCTTCACGCCGTCGAGGGGGCCGCGGGGGTTCGTCTCAGCCATGATGGGTCGGGTCTCCGGCGATATCGCGCGCGTGGCCGAGCACGTGGGCCACCGCGATCTGGTGAAAGACGAGGGCGAGCGGGCCGACCACGCCTCCCGCCGACCGGATGCGCCGGGCGAAGAGCGCCTCGTCGGCCGCCTCCACCGCCTGGATGGTCGCGGCGCGGTTCTGGTCGAACTCGGCGAGCAGCTCCGCCACCGTCAGGTGCTCGCGCTTGGCCACCTGGCGGTCGTTGTAGGAGTCGTTGCCGCCCTTCATGGTCCGGGTGGGCGGGGCGGCCTCGTCCGACGGGGGCGTCCGGGCGATGTCGATGAGGCGCGGATAACTCCACTCGATCGAGGCGATGTGGGCCAGGATCTGGCGGCCATTCCAGCCGCTCTCGTAGCGGCCCTCTTCGAGGCGGGCCGGTGGCAGCGAGGAGACGAGCCTCACGACCTCGGCGCGGCTCGCCCGGAGCGCCCGCAGCAGCTCCGCCTTCGACGGCGCGGGGACGTCGGCCGTCGCGTGGTAGTCGGCCATGGCGGGAGAATGGGGCCACGCGGAGAGACTGTCAAGTCGCCCCCCGGTCGCCGCCCGCGCGGTCGGTGGCGCCGATCGCGACGCCGCCCAGCACGAGGACGATGGCGACCACGAGCTGGAGGGTAAGCGGCTCGCCGAGCCAGAGGGTGGCGGTGATCGCGCTCACCACCGGGGTGGCGAGCAGCCCGAGCGAGGTCGTGACCGCGGGCAGGTGGCGGCTCGCGGTCGCCACCGCCCAGTAGGCGACCGCGGTCCCCACGATGCCCAGGTAGAGCAGCAGCAGCGTGAACTCGGGAGCCCACACGAGGAGGGGCGGCGGGCCGGTGGCGAGCGCGATCGGAGCCAGTAGCACGGTCGCCAGCAAGGTCTCCCACGGGATCAGCGCGAACGGGGTGGAGCGCCAGCGATGCGCCCGGATGTGCAGGATGCTCGCGGCCCAGAGCAGCGCCCCGGCGAGGATGGCCAGGTTGCCCAGGACGACCGCGCGGTCGCTCCAGTCGAACGTCAGTGGGTTGAAGAGGGTCACGAGACCGGCCAGGCCGACCAGCACCCCGACCACCCGGCGCGCGGTCAGCGGCTCGCGGAGAAACAGGGCCGCGCCGGGGGTGATCCAGAGCGGCGTGGTGTAGGCCAGCACCACCGTGCGCCCGGTGGGCACGAGGCCCAGGCCCCAGCTCGCGAGGAGATTGAAGCCCACCATGTGAAGCAGGGTGATGCTGATCAGCACCGGCAGGTCCCCCGCCGGGGGCCGCGCCACCCGTCCGCGCCAGGCGGTGAGAGCGAAGAGGGCCACGGTGGCGATAGCCGAGTGCAAGGTCACCGCCCAGAGCGGCGACAGGCTCCCGAGAATCACCTTGTTGACGGGCCACGTGAGGCCCCAGGCGGAAACGACGATCAGCAGGGCCGCGATGCCCTGCCGGCGAGCGCTCGGAGGCACGATCAGCCGCGACGCGGTGGGGCGGCGAGGGCGCGAGGCATCGGGCGCGATACTGCCGCGCGCCGGGAGCCGCGTCAAGGCGGACCGGGGCCGCGCGGCGATGGTAAGATCCGCCCAGAGAGGTCACACCCCAGAGAGGTCACATCATGGTGACGCTGCTGACGGATGCGGGGGAATTCGCGGTGGAGGGGGCGGACGCCTCGACGACGGCGCTCTGGTGTCCCGCGCGCGACGCGGAGGCCGCGACGGGCTGGGTGGCCAAGCCGGAGGGGCTCTGCCGGGGGTCGGTCTGCGTGCCGCTCCCGGCCGGGCGCGAGCGCGAGTTCGCGGACGGCGGACGCATCGACCTGGCCGCGCTCTGGCGCCACCTCGACCAGCCCGCGGTGTCGAGCGACCGGGGCGATGCGTGGGTGCTCGCCCAGAGCGCGCGCGACCGCGTGGCGACGCTGGCCGCGCTGCAGGCGCCGGACTTCGCGCTGCCCGACGCGGCCGGCCGCATGCACCGGCTGTCCGAGCATCGCGGCAAGAAGGTCCTGCTCGTCACCTGGGCGTCGTGGTGAGGCTGCCGTCGTGACCTGCCCGTGTGGCAGGCGCTCTACGAGGAGCTGGGGGATCGCGGCTTCGTGGTGATCGCGGTGGCAATGGACAGCCGCGAGGGTGATCCGCTGCCGTGGATCGAGGCGGCCCAGCCGACCTATCCAACCCTGATCGATCGCGAGCATCGGCTCGCCGAGCTCTACGGCATCGTCAACGTGCCGCAGGCGGTGTGGATCGACGAGGCCGGCCGCATCGTACGCCCCGCGGAGCCGGCCGGCGCCTACGAGGGGTTCCGGAAGATGAACCGGGCGACGCGGGAGATGCCGGAGGACGCAGCGCGCCTCACCGCGCACGCGAAGGTGACCTATCTCGATGCCATCCGCGACTGGGTGCGCCACGGGCCGAAGAGCCCCCACGTTCTCACCGCGGCCCAGGCGCGCGAGCACCTGCCCGCGCCGCGCGAGGACACCGCCCGCGCCCAGGCCATGTTCCGTCTCGGCCAGCTCCTGGCCCGCCGGGGGGAGCGCGAGGAGGGCGAGCGGTGGATCCGCGAGGCGAGCCGCCTGCACCCCGAGTCCTGGTGCATCTGGCGTCAGGGGGCGGGCGTCAACGAGACGGGACTGGCCGCGCTGCCCGAGTTCTGGCAGCGGGTCGACGGACTCGGGGAGGCGCGCTACTACGCCCGGGTGGACATGCCGGGCATGCCCTAGGCGCGCATGCCGGGTCTCGAGCCCCTGCCGCGCTTCGGATTGAATCGCTTCGACTCCCGCTCGGTCGACGCTTTCGCGGCGGACGTGCGTCGCGCCGAGCAGCTCGGCTGGGACGCCGCGCTCCAGCCCGACTCTCAGCTCCGCCGGCGTGACACTTACGTGCTGCTCGCCGCGGCGGCGCGGGTCACCGAGCGGATCGCGCTCGGGCCGCTCCTGGCCAACCCGGTCAACCGCCATCCCACCGTCACCGCGTCGTCGATCGCCACCGTCGACGAGCTGGCGCCGGGGCGGGTACTGCTCGGCTGGGGAGTGGGCGACACCGCGGTGCGCCTGGCCGGGCTCAGGCCCGCGCGGGTCAAGGAGTTGGAGGCGAGTACGCGGCTCATGCGGGCGCTGCTCGACGGCCAGGCGGTGGAGGTGGGCGCGGCGCGGCCGGCCCGGCTTCCCCATCACCGGCCGGTGCCGATCTGGATCGCCGCCGGCGGCCCGCGGACCCTACGGATGGCCGGCGGGGTCGCGGACGGGGTGTTCATCCGGGTGGGCACGCATCCGGCCAACATCGCCACCGCGGTGAATGCCATCCGGGCCGGGGCCGCCGAGGCCGGTCGAGACCCGGCGTCGGTGCGGCTCGGCGCCGTCTTCCACACCGTACTGGTGGACGACGCGGAGCGCGCGCTCGTGATGGCGCGCTCGATGGCGGCGGGCTACTACGAGTACTCCCCGGCGCTCTTCGACCCGCCCCGGCTGGCCTGGACCGGCCCCGATCCGGAGAGCCTCAAGCACGCGCGCTCAGTCTGGCCGGACTTTCACCACGCGATGGATCTCGAGGCGAGCGGGCGCGCGGTGGACTTCCTCCCCGAGAGCGCGGCCGACGCGTTCTGCCTGCGCGGCGGGCCCGCCGAGGTGGCGCGGCAGCTCGTGACCGCCCTCCGCGACGCGCCCGCGCGCTTCGACTACGTCGTGCTCCACCCGATCCCCGACCCGAAGTGGCCGGCCGATCCCGACCGCGACTACACCGCCCGCGTCGCCCGCGAGGTCCTCCCGCTCGTCCGCCGCGCCCTTAGCTCGTAGCCGGCTGCTCAAAAAGGTCCAGCTGCGAGGCGGCGCCCGACGGCCGCACGCGAGGCGTACTCTCTGTACGTTGAGCGTGCGGCCGAGGGCGCCAACGAAGCAGATGGGCCTTTTTCAGCAGCCGGCCTTGTGGACGAACTCGATGATGCGGGCGATGGTCCGCTCGACGGCGGGTGAAGCCGGCTTGCGGCTGATGTAGCCTTCGGCCTCGCCCGCCAGCAGCTCGAGGTCGAGCGCGCCGCCCGCCTTGCGGTAGCCCGCGACGAAACGATCGAGGTCCGGGCGCGGGTGAGCCATGTCGCGATCGCCCTGGATGTAGAGCACCGGCGGCAGCTCCACCGACTCACCGCGCTCGAGCGCGAGGGTGGGGTTGCCCTCCGCCATCGCGTCCTCGGTGATCCAGTACTGGTCGTGGCCGGGCAGCACCCGGTCGACCACCTCGGGATAGGGCGCGCCCCCGGCCTTGAGCTTCTTCGCGTAGCGGTAGCGCCCGAGCGGATCGATTACCGGCCAGCAGAGCACCGCGCACCGGACGGAGCCGTCCACCGCGGGGGAGCCCGCGGGCAGGGGGAGCGCCGCGTACTTGGGATCGCGCGGCTTCATCGCGAGCAGCATCGCCTGATGCGCGCCGCTCGAGGCGCCCAGGATCCCGACCAGGTCTGGCCGGCTCCGCAAGGTGGTCGCGCGGCTCTTGAGCCAGCGGATGCCGTAGCTGATGTCGACGAGCGAGCCCGGATACGAGGCGTCGGGCGGCATGCGGAAGTCGAGCGCGGCCACCACCACGCCGCTCCGGGCCAGCGGCTCGTTCATGACCGCGTCGTTGGTGCGGTCGCCCCGGCACCAGGCGCCGCCGTGCAGGTCCACGATCATCGGGAAGGGCCCGTCGCCGCGCGGGCTGTAGAGCCGTGCCAGCAGCGGCCGGTCGCCGTGACGGAGGTACTCCACGTCCTGGACGTCGATCTCGTAGCCCGCGCTCGCCTGACTCGTCATGGTCGCCTCCTGGAAGGGTCAGCGTCGGCGCCGATGATACACCCAACGCGGGTGTCCGCGCGGGGCCGGCTTGCCAGCCGACGGCCCCGCCCGGCATACTGCCCGGGATGCCATCGGACCCGGGCTTCGGGGAAAAGCTCCGCACGGTCTTCGGGCTCAGCCCCACGATCCTCTGCCTCACTGGCGAGAGCGACGGCCGCATCCGCGACGCCAACGACGCATTCCTGTCCACCACCGGCTACCGCCGGGAGGAGATCCTCGGCCGCACCCCGGTCGAGCTCGGCCTCTGGGTGGATCCGAGCCAGCGCGACGACGGCATCCGGGAGCTCAAGGCGGGCCGCCCGGTACGCAACATCGAGTGCCGGTTCCGGGTCAAGAACGGCGACGTCCGCGTCACGGTGATCTCGGCCGACATCGTGCAGTTCGACGGGGAGGCGTGCATCCTGAGCGCGCTGACCGACATCACCGACCGCACGCGGGCCGAGGAGGCGCTGCGCGAGAGCGAGCGGCGCTTCATGGTGGCCTTCCACGCCAACCCGCTACCCATGTCGATCACGAGCCTGCGCGATCACCGCCACCTGGAGGTGAACGACG
>DATGBR010000219.1:0-4102 GCA_035312605.1 Candidatus Methylomirabilota bacterium | reverse complement strand
AGGCGCCGGACCGCCTCCGGCACGAACTTGGCGAAGTGATCGCGCACCCGGGCCAGCTCGCCCAGGCGATGGTCGAGCTCGCGCTTGCGGGCGAGCGCGCCCTGGACGCGGGCCACCAGCTCGCGCTCGTCCACCGGCTTGGCGAGCACGTCGTCGGCGCCGTGCTCGAGGAGCTTGACCCGGTTCTCGATGCCCTCGAGCGCGGTCATCACGATCACCGGGGTGAGCCGCGTGGCCTCGCGCTCGCGCAGGCTCCGGCAGACCGCGAAGCCGTCCATCACCGGCATCATCACGTCGAGGAGGATCAGGTCCGGGGGATCGAGGGCGGCCCGCTCGATGGCCTCGCTCCCGTTCTCCGCGCGGGCGGTCTCGTAGCCCAGGCGATGGGGGACGTGCTCCAGATACCGGACGAGGTCCGGCTCGTCGTCGACGACGAGCACCTTCGGCGGGTGGGTCATCGGTCTGGCGGGAGTCTAGCAGACAAGCTACGGGGCCGACGCCATCCACGACGGACGGCGCCGGCCCCGGTTGATCCGGTCGAGCGCGCTACGTCCGCGGAGGCGGCTGGCGGAACGGGGTGTGGCAGGTGCCGCACGCGTTCCGGCCGAAGTCCTTCACGATGTCCTGGGTCAGCTGCTCGTTCTTCGCCCTGGAGGCGTCGCGCAGCTTCTCGGCCTGGACCTCCAGGTTCTTGGCCGCCCGCTCGAACTCGGGCCACTTCTGCCAGACGTCGGGCTTGGCCTTGGACTTCTCGGTGCCCGACCCCTCGGGGAATAGACCCGGGATCTGCTGGGCGGTCATGGCGAGCGTCTCCGCGTTCACCGCGATGCCCTCGATATTCCCGGCCTTCGCCTTGGCCTGGATGTCCGCCCAGCTGGCGCCCTGCAGCTTCATGAGGCGCTGGCGGTCCGCCACCACGTCCCCGCTACCCGTCTTGGACATGCCCTTGCTCGCGCAACCGGCCGCGAGGCCGAGAGCCAAGCCCCCGACGACGATCATGCTGGCGCTCCGGATGAGTCGACCGTTCATCTCGCCTCCTGTGGCGGGCCGGGCCGCGTCCGGCGGCTCCCGGTCCGGCTGGTGAAAGTGGCCCTAGTCGATCTTGTTCTTGATGGGTGGGATCGACTTGAGGTACTTGGCGATCGCGAGGCGGTCGGCCTTGGTCAGGTCCTTGTAGCCCGCCGAGGAGCCCTGGATGACCTCGGCCATCAGCCCGCCCGCGACGTCGCCGTCCGGCTTGTTGCCCGTCTCGAGATAGTCGGCGATCTGCTCTTCGGTCCAGCTGCCGAGCCTGGTCTCGCGATCCGGGGTGATGTTGGGCACCGCGGAACCTTCCGGTCCCTTGCCCTTGGGCGCCCCGGCCAGGAACCGGCTGTTGTCGGTCGCCATGGTCATGGTGCGCGGGGTGTGACATTCCCCGCAGTGCGACACCGCGCGGGTCAGGTACTCGCCGCGCGCCTGGCCCGTGGTCGGGGCGGCGGCGGGGGGATTCTCCCGGGGCGCGAAGGTCGCCAGCCAGGCCGGCAGGAACACGCTCTCGAACATCGGCACCGTGATCTTCTTGGCCGGCGCCGGCTTGTTCTCCGGGGGCACGGAGCGCAAATAGGCGACCACGTCCTTCAGGTCCTGCTCCGCCATCCCGTTGAACACGGTGTACGGGTGCACCGGGATCAGCCGCTCGCCATTCGGGCGCCGCCCGGCCCGGGTCGCGGTGATGACCTGCTCGTCCGTCCACTTGCCGATGCCGTTGGCGAGATCCGGCGTGATGTTGGACGAGTACACGGTTCCGAAGGGCCCTTCATACTTGCGCCCACCTGCGTTGAGCGCTCCTCCCTTCGGAAGGGTATGGCAGCCGCAGCCGGCCGCCGCTCCGAAGATATATTTCCCGCGCGCGAGCTGCTCCCGGGTCTGGCCCGCCGCCGGCGGGGTTGCGGCCACGATCAGGACGAGTACCGCCGCGAGCTGCCCGCCGCGAAGGACACGCATTCCACGTCTTTGGATCAAACTCTCCATGGGGCCAGCAGGTTCCCCGCCCGCCGAAAATACCACGGCCGGGCCGAGGGGCGAGTCAGGATGCGCCGGACGGCCCGTGACGCGGCTCGTGTACGCGGGCGAGCAGGAGTGCCGCGGAGCCCAGGGCGCCCACGCCGGCCGTCACGAAGACCGGCCCGAACCCGAAGAGATCGGCCATCAGCCCGGCCAGGAGTGGGGCTCCGAAGGCCACCGGGGTCATGAGCGTGGTGCCAAGGCCCACGTAGGTGGGACGCGCGGCCGCCTCGGGCGCGAACTCGAGCAGCACGTTCAGGCCGGAGACGTTAGCCGCAGCCAGCTGGACGCCCTGGAGCAGGAAGACCACGGTGAACGTCTGGAGCGAGGCCGCGGAGATGGCCACCGCGTTGGCCAGGAGGAGCGTGGCCATGCCGATGATGAGCGGCACGAGGTGGCCGAAGCGGTCGGCGATCGAACCCAGGACGAGGTTGCCGCCCATCTGCCCGACGACGAGCGCGGTCGTGAAGACGCCCACCGCCCAGTCCGGCGCGCCGAATCGCCGCAGCGCGTACACCGTGTAGAAGCCGGAGGCCATCATGCCGACGAAACCCAGGCCACGCGACAGGAGGTACCAGGCGAGATTGTGGTCGGTGCGCAGCACCCGGCCGACCCGCCGCAGGTACGCGCCGAGGGGTGGCGCCGCGTCCACGCTTGGCCCGCGCGGCTCACGCACCTGCGCGAGCGCCACGTAGGACAGGCCCATGAACAGCGCGGCGAGCAGGAAGCAGACCCCGTAGCCCACCGGAGCGGCGAGGCGCGCCAGCACCCACGCGGTGAGGATGCTGCCGAGCAGCCCTCCAGCGCCGGCGAGCAGGCTCGAGACCGCGAAGAACCGGCCGCGGAGGCCCACCGGCACCGCGCGGCCCACGATGTCCATCCAGGCTGGCATGAGCAGCCCGCCCGCGCTCGTGATCGTGAGCAGCATCATCAGGGTGAGGGCCAGGGCGAGGTTGGGCGCCGGGCGCGCCACGAAGAAGGCCACCGCGGCCAGAACCAGGAACGGCAGCCGCTCCCAGATGGTGTAGCGCAGCACGAACGGCAGCTTCTGCGCGAGCGATTCGGTGTAGCCGGCCGCGAACAGCGAGGGCAGATTCCACCCGAGCGTCATCAGCGCCGGGATGGCGCCGATGATGAGGTTGGAGGCCCCGAGGTGCGCGGCGAACGCGGGAAGGATCGTGCTCTGCGACGCGAAGGAGAGCCCGACTCCGAAGAGCCCGAAGTCGATCCCGAGCGCCACCACGTTGTGACGCACGTGGCGGCGCGCGGAGGCGTCATCATCGGCAGGGATCGGGCGGGGCGGACGACCGGCGCTGGTCACAGCCGCCGAGAATACCCGCGGGAGAGGACCGGGACAAGCGGAGCGCGGCGCGCCCGCCCGTCCCGGTCCCGGGATCAGGACATCATCATGCGGCGGCGGTCACCGAGCATCACGTCCCCGAGGGACGACACTCCGCGCCGCGCGCCGGGCGGTACGATGCGCGAGGGCTCGGCGGATCCGTCGGGCCGCGCGATCGCCTCGGCGTGACGGTACGCCTTGAGCTTGTACTGCAGGCAGCGGAGACTGATGCCGAGCAGCCGCGCCGCCTGCGTGCGGTTGCCCCCCGCCCCGTCCAGCGTCTGGAGTATGTACTGCTGCTCCAGGTCCCGCAGGGTCATCCCCGCCGGCAGCCCCGGCTTCGCCCCGTCGGTGACGCGCTTGCCGGGGACCTCGCCGATCGGGAGGACGTCGACGTCGATGGTGTCCTGCTCGCTCAGGACGACCGCCTGCTCGATGCAGTTCTCCAGCTGCCGGACGTTGCCCGGCCACTCCGCCCCCAGCAACAGCTCCAGCGCCCGCGCCGTCAGCCGCGGCACCCGCTTGTGGTGCGCCGCCGAAAACTTCCGCAGAAAATGATCCACCAGCAGCCCAATATCCCCCCGCCGCACCCGCAGCGGCGGCACCTCGATCATCACCACCGCGATCCGGTAGTACAGGTCCTCCCGAAAACTCCCCTCCCGCACCGCCCGCCGTAGATCCTTGTTCGACGCCGTGATCAGCCGAATGTCCGTCCGC